>VEQT01000020.1 GCA_018883065.1 Flavobacterium sp. | reverse complement strand
ATATACTTTGATAAAGTTTTTGTAAAAAAAGTTGAAACCGATACAGATGAAAAAATATCTGTTTTGATTAAAATGATAGAAGAATTAAAAAAAGACAATATTTCAACTACCCAATTGGAAAAGGAATTAGATGAATTAATTTTTGATATTCATGAAATTGATGAAGATGACAGAAAAGCAATTGGTTTTATAGAAATTAAATAAGACCGATTTTACGTGGCAGAGATATAAAAAAATACAGCTATGATTTTGCTGATTTGTGGCTAATTAATTCTCACAACGGATTAAAAGAAAAAGGGATAAGTCCAATAAACATTAATGATTACCCAGCAATCAAAAATCATTTTGATAAATACTTATTGCAATTGGAGAAAAGACTAGACAAAGGAGACACAATTTATAATTTGAGGAACTGTGCTTATATCGAGGATTTTTCTAAACAGAAAATTGTTTGGAAAAGAATAGGTTCAATTTTGCGTTTTAGTTTTGATGAGACAGGTTGTATTTCACTTGACAGCACGTGTTTTGCTACTGGTGAAAGCATCAAATATTTAACTGCTTTTTTTAATTCTAAAATTGGGAATTATATTTTACAAGATTCTCCTAAAACCGGCACGGGAGACTTGTTAATAAGTGTACAAGCCTTTGATAATATTTCAGTTCCAAAAATCGAAAGTCATTTAGAGACAAAAATAAATAGTTTGGTCGATGAAATTAGAGAGCTAGACGATGAAAATGAAAGATTAAAAATAGAAAAACAACTAGATGGAATTTTTTATGAATTATATCAATTCAGTACTAGTGAATTAGATATGTTTGAAAAAAAGAGTCTTATAATGTCGGCACTTTTTGGATCTTCTTTTATTAATTCATCTCTTTTCTTTCCATCTATTATAAAAGCATCATTGTAACCTGTTAAAATCCCTCGATATATATTTATATCCCAATCTTTTAAAGGAGTTCCTATTTTTTCTATTTTCTCTTTTATCCTTTTTTCAACAGAAGATAAAACAACCCAACTTTCATTTTTAAAACGTGTTGAAGTAGAATTGTTTTTTATAAAGCTTTCTAATAATTCGGGGTCAAAATCGTTATTTAATAAACACGCATTTGTATTACCATCATATTTTGCTTTACAGCCAATTAAAATATTTGTATCAACCGTTGCGGAATCAAATACCTGAACACCACCAAAATCAAGTAGCAAAAAAGGATTTGTTTTTTCAACAAAGTATTTTCGAAGACTTTCTCCATATGCTGCTCTCATCCATTTATTCGATGTTATATAAGCTAACAATCCATTCTCTTTGAGCAATTTAAACCCTAATTCATAAAACAAGCTATAAATATCTCCTGTTCTAACATATGTTTCAAATTTCATTTTTTCCAGAGAAGCACCATCCACCCCCATTTTTTGTAATTGGATGTAAGGAGGGTTTCCAATTATAGCATCAAATCCAATGAAATCACCTTCATCATTCAATACTTCAGGAAATTCAAATCTCCATTCAAAAGCATTTTCATAAATTTTGTTGGTTTTTATATCGTCAATAATTGCCTGATGATTTTTAATTTTCTCTTCAAGTTGTTTTTTATCTTTTAATTGGGCTTTGGTTAGTTGAACTTCAAAAAGTTGTTCCGTTACATATTTGTTGTTGTATTCAAATGTTATTTTTTGGAGGTCTCTTATTTCTTTACTGTTAGCACTTATTTCAGTTTTAAAATTGCTTTTTATATTGGCAATTAAATCTTCCATTTCCTTTTTTTGTTCTTTACTATCTGCATTTTGATAAGTTTTAACGGCATCTTTATAAGACTGAATTGTTAACTTACTTTTTTTCAAGGTTTGCTTTAAATCGGCATCCAAATCAAATCGAGAAATTAAAGAGTTTCCACATTTAATATTAATATCGATGTTTGGAAGCGTTTCTAACTCATTGCTATCGTTTTTGTAATAAGCATTTTTAAGTAATTCAATCCACAAACGTAAACGGCAAATTTTTACGGAATTTGGATTTAAATCTACACCAAAAAGACAATTTTCAATAATGGTTTGTTTTTCGTGAAACAGAGTTTCTTGAATGCGTTGACTTTCTTTATTGGATATATTGTATTGAAATGGAATACCATCATCATCGGTAATAATCAATTCGTCATTTACAACTTCAATTGCATAATCACGTAAGGTCTTACCTTGATTATCAATTAAAATTCCTAAATCGTGTTTAATGGCTATGATTTCATTTAATGCCGAAACTAAAAAATGCCCCGAACCAACCGCTGGGTCACAAATTTTTATAGAGTTGATTATACTATTAGCTTCTTTTTTGTCTTTTATGTTGTTGTATAATTCAGAAAAGTCATTGCAAGACCATTGCAATTCATCGTTAAACTTTTGCAAAACAGTTCTTCGGATAGTTTCTTTACACATATACATAGTAATAAAACTAGGTGTAAAGAATGAGCCATCTTTGTAACCATTGATTTTTTCAAATATTAACCCAAGTACAGAAGCATTGATTAAAGTTTTATTGTCTTCTTGAATGTCTTCACTTCCTTCACTTGCAAAGTCATAAGCATCGAGAAACGAAAAGAAATAATTTAAAGCATTTTTAGTCCCAGTTACTTTCTTACCATTCGCATCTTTAATTACGGTAGAAGGCAATAATGGTAAAGAAATATTATCTTCTAATTGGTTAATAGACAATGCAATTCTTTCTAATTCAGTTGGCTCAAATAAGGAACTATTTAAGTAAGGTACTTTTTCAAAATCTTTTACTAATCTATCAATACGTTCATCCGTTTTTTTTGCTAAAACTTTAAAGAAAAGGTTATTTAAAACATCATAATCCTTTATTAATTCTGCATTTAAAAACGAGTAGCTTTTATCGCCTTTATGATATGATATTAATTGAGCTTCGAGTAATTTTAGAAATAAAATTCTATTCACCCAAGTAATTGTAAGCTCTAATCCTATTGCAAAGAGTTGTTGTTCTTTGTTATCCCCGTATTGCTTTAAATTAGAGATGTAGTTTAGTTTATCTTCACTCTCAAGTTGTAATATTGCATTTTCAAGTAGCGAACCATCATTTCTATTTTCCTTCTCATGGCGTTTTATTAGCTTTTTGCCTCCCTCTTTTACTTCGGTCAAACCTATAATGTGAAGTAATTCATTGTAAAAGTTTTTATCTAATGAATTGCTGTCATTTGCAAATGATAACTTTAATAAATGTTCCGGAGAAAGTAATTTGAATAATGCAATTAGACTTTTGTCGTCATTTTTATCATTATTGCGCAATGGTTTGTCGTACTTTCTAATGTCGAAATGCGCAAACTCAATGGTGCCTTGCAAACTTGCAATGTATGGTTTTGCAATATCGTTGTAAAAATAATCCGTTTTACTCCCTGACAAACGTTTCTCTTCAAAATCAATAAATTGCTTGACAAAGGTTTTGTTTTCTGCAAACAACTTATTAAATAGCTGTGCATCAAAAACAAACCATTCGTGTATGTTTGAAATTACAACGTGTTTTAATTCGGTATTTTTATGAGTAATACGCTCACGCATATAATATAAAACTAATTCTTGCAATGCTTTTCCGTTGAGATTGTCAACGGAAACCATTTCAGATTTATTAGTTGGACTTTTAACCTCTATTATAACTCCAACACTAGTTTTGGCATCTTTACCATTATGAATTACTAAATCGTTTCTGCCTTTGGTATTTACAAAATTAGTAGGGTCATAATAGGTTTTCTTTAAAAACTCAATGACAAGATTTTTATGAAACTCTTCGCTTTCTTTTTCGTTGATAGAATCTAAAATTGCAATTAAATTGGATTTGAATAATTCAATTCCAGTTCTATTTGGTTTGATTTTTAGAAATGCTTTATTTAATGCTTTTCGAGGTTCAAGAAGTTGAATATTCATTGCAATTGATTTGTTTCTGTAAATATAAAAAAATCAACGGCTTTGCAATAATTGTTTTACAAAGGAAATTAGGATTGCAATGAAGTTTAAAAGAATTGCAATAGGATTGCAATGATTAATTAGTCGTTAGCAATGTGTAATGCGTTAATTTTCAACACTTATTTAGGCTATTGCAATTGAATTGCAATAATAATTGAGGGGTATTGCAATGCTTGTTGTGTATGTTTGCAAAGTATTTATAATCCTATTTGCAAGTGCTGTTTTACCGATAAATTAAGTCTGCAATAAAAAGAGTACTAGGAGTTATTTATACGAACTATCGTTTAGATTAAATCTTTTGTTGATTTGTTGACATTTTTAAATAACAATAGATATTTTAACGGTTTGCAAGCTCAACAAATGGTCAACAACTATTCAACATTATAAACTTTGTTAAATTGCAATTTTTATTTGTCGAATAGTTGTTGAATGATTGTTGATGTTGTTATATGTTGATTTTATTAGCATTGCAATTCATTGTCAACAAATCAACATGATTTTATAAAGTCTTCTTTTCTGAAAGTGTAAAATCTACCTTTTCTGTTTTCCTGATAAACGCTCCAACTTCCATTATTTGCAGTTGACAAATCTAAACGGGATAGTTTATAACAACTGTTTTTAGATTCTAATTTAAAGTGTTCAGTAATTATAGTTGAGATATAACTTTTAGTAACTCTAATATTAGCTTTGTTAAGCTCTTCGATAAGGTCATTTGTCGAATAGCATAATTCATCCATTTCGAGGGTTTGGAATTGCTCTATTATGAAGTCTTCTAATTCTTTTTCAGTATAAGTTTTGTTTCCATTAACTAAAACGTCAAGTGCCTTTGTATGTATTTGTTCTTTTGTAAACCACATTCGAGTAGTTCTTTTCGTTTTAATTTCTCTATTGGTTAAAAACCAAATAAAGTTAGGAACTTCGTATTTCATCATTTCCAATAAGTTTGGATTTTCTTCAGTAAATGGTTCTATTTTTCTAACCCAGTATCTAATCTCTTTATTGTCGGTTTTGATAAAATTTTCTTCGTTATTGGAGCATAAAATAAACTTGCCAAAAAATTCAATCTCTGCTTTATCAACGCCTTTACTTTCACTTTTATAATGACCGGATGTTGATAGATTTTTGATGCGTTCACTATCTTCCTTTTTATCTAATAATACTTCGTCAATTGCAATAATTAGCTTTGAAGCCCAATCCGAATTAAAACGACTTCTAAAATCCTCATTTTTATTAATTGTCATGTTACCCTCAAAAATCAATTTTAACAATTTTAGAAAGGTAGATTTCCCTGTGTTCCTTTCGGAGCTTACTAAACATAGAATAGGAAGTATCTGTATAGGGTTTTTCCAGAGTATAGTTAAATAATCTAAACCTATTTCATATTGCTCATTAAAAATGTGTTGAAGAAACAATTCAATGTTTTTCCAATCTCCTTTTTCTGAAATTTTATAGGATAATGGTTCGTAGCGATTGATAAAGTTATTTACTTCCTTTTTATAGTCTAAATGTGAAGGTATTATACAAAATCCCTCGTATTTTTTTATTTTGTTTAAGGCATCCCGACCAAAATCATCAATAATTGTATGCTTGTTCCATTTTGAATAGATTTTTGTAGAATCACCACTAATTAACGGTAGATTTATTTCTTTTAAATAATCTGTACCAACCCTAATATATTGTTCTATATCTTTCATATTAAATGAATAATTAAAGCGGTTTTCGATTTATCAATTTGAGATAAAAATTTACTTTTCTTGATAATTACATTTACACAATGCAATTCAGGGTCTCCTAATAAAACTGAATTAATTTTGTTGGTAATTGATTTAAAATTATGGCTATCATAGCTTTTAATTATTTGCTCAATTAATTCAATTTTATTAGTAAAATCATTCATTGCAAAGACTAATAATTGATTTCTGTTATTTTCGATTTTTAGCTTTGCAAAATCGCCTTTGAGTTTTGACAGATGAAAAAAAACATCTTGCAAAACGATGTCATTATAAGCATTCATGGCAAGGAATTAATGATTGCATTTATTCATTTGCTCTAAAGCATTTAAGACCTCACTTTTCTTATACCTAACGCTTTTACCAATATGATAAACTGGGAAAGTTTTTTGTTTAGTTAAGCTCCAAAGGGAGACTAAAGAAATTGAAAGCAATTTTGCAGTTTCTTCTCGTGTGAGAAGTGTGTCGGGTTCTACTTTCGCAGTAAAATTTTGAGACAAATTTTTCATTTGCTCAACTACTCCATTGATGATTTGGTTTTTGAAATCCTCTGAATTAATGTTTTCGATTTGGATTGTTTCTCTCATAATATTAACTTGTTTAAATTATTATGAGTCAAAATTAATTCGCATCAGAGGGGGTGGAATCCACCAACTTATTCCACCAAATTCAAATAAAACACAATTACAATTTATTAGATATTTTGTTCAAAGTCTTTTTTACCTCCTCCAAATGGGTGCTTGCAGTAAATTTTTTGGGATTTAATTCGCTTTGTGGATTTAGTGCTTGAAAATTTTTTACAACATTGTGAATAGCACTTTTGCTATTGTAATCTTGTTGAAGTAATGCTAGGATAATTTTTGCTTTTTGTTCATTGGATAAATCTTTTATAGAGTTCCATTTAAAAAAGCCTAATTCATTTAGCATTGCAATGAATTTTGGTCTGCTGAATTTCTTATCTTCTTTTTCAACAGTTTCATCGTTTACTATTTTAGAGTTTAATAAAAACAATGTCCTATTCGTTCTCATATAGCTGTAATAAGTTGAAACAATATGATAATTTGAAATATTGTTTAAGCCAAACAGATAATCCGATAAATCAAACCAATTTACAGCGAGATAACTTTTAAGTATATCAAAATGTTCTTGCTCATTTTCAAAATCTAATTTGTGAAGCTTTTTAAAGAGATTTTTAGAAAGATAGCCGTTATAATTCTTAATTTCCTTTTGACGCTGTTCATTAATGAAATTGTCTCCGGAAAGTTCCGCTTGCAATTTTAGGGTTTCAATATTATTTTCAATTAGTGCCGTATGATGAGATTTGTGATAGTTTATACATTCATTAAAAACTTCATCTAAAAAATCATCGTTTAATTTGTAATTGACACCGTTTAATTCAAAATCTTGACCGAGATACTTTGGATAATTATTACTCCCTCGCTGAATTTCATATTCATCTAAAGAAATATCACTCTGAATGCTTGTGCCTATTTCATAAATGTTTTTTTCAATCAAAATGACTTTTTGCTCATTTTCCGACTTATCTGAAAATGTTCGTATATCAAGAATATTAAAATATTTAAGTGCCATTTAATCGCTTTTATTATAATTAATCGAATTTAATGAAATTAAATGAGCTAACATATAAAATCAAAAATCGGGGAATTATCGGGGAATATTAAAATAAAAAATCTCTAAATCGTTTATTATTAACGCTTTAGAGATTATTAAAGTGCGGGTAATAGGACTCGAACCTACACGCCTTGCGGCACCAGATCCTAAGTCTGGCATGTCTACCAATTTCACCATACCCGCGGGAAATGTGGCTGCAAATATAGATTTATTTTTTAAATAGCAAAAGGGCTTTTCAGAAAGATTTACGCTTTTATACAGCCATTTGCATCCTTAATTGCTTGCAATTTGAAATTTTTATAGTCGACTTACGTGTTGATTAGTCTATACAAAACCGGTTTACTAGGGCTGGCGTCGTTTTCAAAAGAAGCGATTTGCAAATTCAACAAAAAGGCCCCATCTATTATGGTGTCTGGCACGAAAATTAATTCGGTTATGGTACAATCCATCCTCGCATCCGCGTTAAGCAGTTCTACATTTGTAACATTCCAAAATGCTTTGTGTGCTAGCAATTTTCCACCGTCTACTTCTCGATCTACACTTGGTAAATCAATAAGTAAATGTTTAATTTCCAATTCTCTGATAAACTCCGCCGCTTCTTGCGTCAAATAGGGCGGGTTGGTGTGTGAATAGTTTATGTTTTTTTTGGTGACTGCATTTGGAAGTGTTCGAATGACCAATGCCTCGGGTTTTTTATCTTTCAGTAACTCGACAAGTTGTATTTTAGTGATTAGCGCATCACCATCTACTAGTGAAGGTGTTATGCTAATTAATTCAGCCATAAAAAAGAAGGTGGTCAAACAGCGGTTGATGCTATAAAACTCCTTTGTAATATGCCCCAAACATTCAGTATGCGTTCCATGTCCGTGTGGATTAAAAAAAATGTTGTTAAAATTAGTTGAGCTCCCTTGCGCTACTTGTCCCACCCAGTTAGCCGTTTTTACGGGTTCAATACGGGGTTTTTCAAGGTACCACGCCAATGGATTTTGATCTGAATCGCTTAGGGGTAAAGAGATGTCAATTGGTTCAGCAAAATCAACAGTGTACGGAATGGACTGGATGTGAATGGTAATTTTCATGCTACAATTTCATGCAAGATCTATTTACATGCTGCAAAGTAAGCAAAACTAGCTCGAAAATCGATAATTATTACTTTGAAGATCTCAAGTTATTGGGCAATTGGGTCTTATGAATTTTGCAAACTTAAATTCTACAATCACTATTTTTTTGAGTTTGGTATTGAATAGGCAACTGCAAAAAATTCCTACCTTTCGACAACTTCTTGTAGTATGCAAAAAAAAATACTCATTATAGGTTTAGTTTGGCCTGAGCCCAATTCATCGGCAGCTGGCAGCCACATGTTGCATCTCATCGAACTGTTTGCCAATACAAATTGGGACATACATTTTGCTTCGGCTGCGAGTACATCGCCCCATTCGGCTGACCTCCTTTCTAAAGGAATTTCTACTCAAGAAATTCGCCTAAACCACAGCAGTTTTGACGCCTATGTGCAAGCGCTCAACCCACAAGTTGTGCTCTTTGATCGCTTTGTAACCGAAGAACAATTTGGTTGGCGCGTGGCCGAACAGTGCCCCAATGCGCTGCGTATTTTAGATACCGAAGACCTGCATTGTTTGCGCTTGGCCAGACAAAAAGCCCACAAACAAAAACGGGATTTAATCCCCGCCGATTTATTTTCAGATGTCGCAAAACGTGAAATTGCCAGTATTTTACGTTGCGACCTCTCGCTGATTATCTCAGAATTCGAACTGGATTTGTTGCAAAACACCTTTGGCATTAACCACAATTTATTGTTTTATTTGCCATTATTGTCAGAGCCAATTACGGCCAAAGAAGAAGCCAGTTGGCCTAAATTTGATGTACGAAGTGATTTTGTATTCATCGGAAACTTTTTGCACGAGCCCAATTGGCAAACGGTTTTGTATTTAAAGCAGCACATTTGGCCGATATTATCCAAACACATACCAACGGCAAACCTTAAAATATACGGCGCCTATCCACCACAGAAAGCACTAGAATTACACAAACCCAGCGAACGTTTTTTGGTTTTGGGCAGAGCCAAATCGGCGCAAGAAGTACTACAAAACGCTCGGGTTTTATTGGCACCCATTCCATTTGGCGCGGGAGCCAAAGGCAAATTAGTGGAAGCCATGTGCTGCGGAACACCAAGTGTAACGACAACCATGGGTGCCGAATCAATGCACGGTGATTTGCCTTGGAATGGGATTATAACCGATGAGAAAAATGCCTTTGTAGAGGCAGCCGTTTGGTTGTATCAAAATGAAGACAACTGGTGTAAAGCCCAAAAAAATGGCGTGCAATTGGTGAATACACGATTTGACAAAAACCAGTTTGCTATGCCGTTTATTGATCAGATTAACTACTTACTTGAACACATAGCAACTCACCGCGCTACAAATTTTATTGGCGCACTATTGCATCACCACAGCTTGCAAAGCACCAAATATTTGTCGAAGTGGATTGAGGAGAAGGGGAAATGATTTTTTGTTTCAAGTTTCAGGTTTCAACTCATTTGATAGTTAATATCCTAACTTAATACGTTTTTTTATGAAACCTGAAACCTGAAACCTGAAACTTGACTTAACTCAACTCCACAAAATACTTGTAAAACAACGGAATGGTTTCGATACCTTTTAAGTAGTTGAAAATGCCAAAATGTTCATTGGGTGAATGTATGGCATCGCTGTCGAGACCAAATCCCATCAAGATGGTTTTGCTTTTGAGTTCTTTTTCAAACAAGGCAACTATAGGAATACTTCCACCCGAACGCACTGGAATCGCGGGTACGCCAAAGGTTTCGGTGTAGGCTTTGTTTGCTGCTTGGTAGCCAATGCTATCTATAGGCGTAACATAGGCTTGTCCGCCGTGGTGTTCGGTCACTTTTACGGTTACGCTACTGGGCGCAATGCGCTCAAAATGAGTTTTAAATAATTGTGTAATGGTTTGCCAATCTTGGTGTGGCACCAAGCGCATAGAAATTTTAGCGTAGGCCTTGCTGGCAATTACAGTTTTGGCGCCTTCACCGATATACCCACCCCAAATCCCGTTCACGTCAAGTGTGGGTCGGATGGAATTACGTTCGTTGGTTACATAGCCGGCTTCGCCATATACATCATTTAAATCCAAGGATTTTTTGTAATTGTCTAATGAAAAAGGTGCCTTGGCCATTTCGGCACGTTCGGCCTGGGTGAGTTCCTCGACAGCTTCGTAAAAACCGGGAATAGTAATGTGGTTGTTTTCGTCGTGTAA
Source organism: Flavobacterium sp. (assembly GCA_018883065.1). Taxonomy (GTDB): domain Bacteria; phylum Bacteroidota; class Bacteroidia; order Flavobacteriales; family Flavobacteriaceae; genus Flavobacterium. The sequence goes on along the minus strand of VEQT01000020.1, from coordinate 30,223 downwards.
CGAAGCAATCATTTTGGTTAAAACATTAATCGGATTGGCTACGGCACCACCATACAATCCGGAGTGTAAATCGCGGTTCGGTCCTGTAACCTCTACTTCTACATAACTCAAGCCACGTAATCCGGTTGTAATAGAAGGTTGTTGATTTGAAATCATGCCTGTATCTGAAATCAAGATCACGTCGTTTTTGAGTTTTTCTTGATTGCGCTCTACAAACCAACCTAAACTTTTGGAGCCCACTTCTTCTTCTCCCTCAATCATGAATTTTACATTGCAAGGCAAGGTATTGGATTGAACCATATATTCAAATGCCTTCACGTGCATGTACATTTGGCCTTTGTCATCACAAGAACCGCGTGCAAAAATGGCCCCTTCTGGATGTATTTCAGTGGGTTTAATTACAGGTTCAAAAGGCGGCGATGTCCACAACTCAATTGGATCGGGTGGTTGCACATCGTAATGGCCATAGACCAATACGGTAGGTAAATTGGGGTCAATTATTTTTTGTCCATAAACGATAGGATAGCCAGGCGTGTCACAAATTTCGGCAAAATCAACACCTGCTTTTTCTAAACTCACTTTTACAGCTTCGGCGGTATCAAAAACATCTTGCGAATAAGCGGTATCGGCACTTACCGATGGTATTTTTAACAAGTCAATTAGTTCTGAAATAAATCGATCTTTATGTTCTTGTACGTATTTCTTTATATCGTCCATATCATTTTATACAATTTGTGAGTCAAATATAGGAATTTTACGGATTGTACATTGTAGAAAAATGTCAAATAAAAAGTGGTTTTGTACTCGTTTTTCACCAACTAAAACAGGATATTTTATCCGTTCAATTTCAAAAAAAGAATGTAGTTTTGAAAAAACCAATCTACTATGAATTTACAAGACGTCTATAGCTATTGCATCGCCAAGCCAGGTTCAACCGAACATTTTCCATTTGACGAAGACACCTTGGTTTTTAAAGTAGGGGGTAAAATATTTTGCATGACATCACTACAAGAGTGGGAGAATAACAGGCCAACTCTAAATTTAAAAGGTGATCCAGAAGAGAATGAAGCACTACGTGAACGGTATGCATCCGTTCGTCCGGGTTATCATTCAAATAAAATGCATTGGAATACAGTTGATTGCAATGGGGATGTTTCGGATAAACGGGTATTGCAAATGGTGGACGAATCGTATACATTAGTATACAATGGCTTAACCAAAAAACTGAAGCAAACTATTTTAGATTTGGAGAAACTGCAGCAGTAGTAAGCGTTACAAGTATTCCCAAGGAAGTTAGCACCAACTGCATTTTGTTTTTTGAGATTGTTTTTATGCGCGCTTCTTGATTTTTAAATGCACCTTCTTTAAGCATGATTGTATCTCCGGGTTTGAGCGACTTTACTTCGAGTTCTGCAAAATCAAGAGAAAGCCAATTTTGTAAAGTCTTTATTTCTTCGTCTCGAACAATTGCGGGCTCGCCCAACCAGAACAAATACCGAACAATTCCTGGAACTTCAAAAACCAATTTTCGATCGGCTTCTGCTAGCTGAACAAATACATACGAGTTTAATAAAGGGACCTCTACTTTTTTCTTCCGGTCAGACCATTGTCGAACTTGAATAGTCATGGGACAGTAGGCTGTAATTCCTAATTTTTCAAGCTGTTCGGCTACTTTTTTTTCGTTACGGGGTTTTGTGTATACTACAAACCAAGGCATAAGGCTATTTTTGGGATAACAAATGTAATGAATAGCTTGTTTCCTCTCAGTTATAAACAAGAGAAACCGATGAACTACATAAAAAAAATCCCGAGGATGAGTCGGGATTTTTACATTGGTTTTAAAGTATTAGTTTTTTACAAACTTAATGAGTTTACTTCGTCCGTTTTCGTCGGTTATTTTAACTAAATATAGTCCTTTTGACAAATCCGAAATGTTGTATTGGTATCCTTCTAATTCAGCTCCAAAAGAACGAACAAGTTGTCCAGTTGTAGTAAATATATCCGCTTGATTTACTGCTTTTGAGATACTGAAGTATGAACTACTTGGATTCGGGTAAATTTTCACATCTTCTAATGGATCAAATGTAGAGGCAGATAAAGTGCTTGGTCGGTTTCCATACACTCTAAATTGTCCGGCACCAATACTCAATTGCGCTGTAGTGCTCGTTACGCTTATACTTGTGTCATCCATTAAATTGTACCAGGTTCCTGTAAATGGAAAATCAGGAGTAATGTTGGCAGTTGAACTTGAAAAGTTGGCCAAAACCACTACATTTTGTATTTGATTGGCAGGTAAGCTTGTGTCAAATATATATATACGTTGATATAAATTAGTTCCATTTGGGCTGATGGCATAATTGCCTTCAAATACGGGTTCATTGATTTTTAAGTCAATCAGTCGGGAATAATTGGCATAGATAGGTGCTCTTTGAGGGCTAGTAAGCCAATTGTTAACCCACTGAGGTTGCGGTTTTGTATCTAATTTACAATCACCTGCAGTTGCATCTGATTCAGAATTAACAGTCCCATTTGAACAGGTGTAAATGGAATCGTTCATCCCCAATTCAGCAAAATGCCAAATCATTTTAGGTCCTGGAACTAAAATTGATGTGGCTCCAATAGCCGACATTCTTCCCAATGCGTTGTTTAAGTTGTTATTGGGTGGATTTGTTCCACCCGTATTTCCATAAGTTATTGCTTCATACATCACTCGGTCTTTGTCGTGACTTTCCGGATATCCTATTACGCGTTTGGCATTAAAACCATGGCTTACATGTCCCATGCGTGTAATATCCGCATTTGAAGAATAGCCCATTGCCAACTGTTTATAGGCGGCAAACATTTCACCCCACATCATGACTCCTTTACTGGGTGTCTCGTTGATGCGGTAGTTGGCCCATTGCTGTTCTTCGTTGTCGGCACCCAAATGTTCGAAAATAACATAATGAGACGGATCTAAACTCCACGAATAATCGGCGTACTCTTTTAAAACATCAACACGGTCTTGCTGATATGAATTGGTACAGGCGTCACTACCGGTGCAGTTTTGTGTAAAACCTTTGGTTAAATCCCATCGAAATCCATCAATTTTAAATTCTTCGATCCATTGTTTTACTACTCGCTTTACATACGTTTTGGTGCGTGCTTGTTGGTGGTTAAAATCACTACCTACACTGTAACTGTGAGTTGCTGTTACATTAAAGTAAGGGCTGTCAGTACTTGGGCCACCCCAACCATCTCCATCTGGATCAGACATCCACATGCGGTTCATGGGGTTACGTCCAAAGGCATGATTTAATGCTACATCTAGAATTACGGCAATCCCGTTTTGGTGACACACATCAACCAGTTCTTTCATTTTATCGGGAGTTCCATAAAATTTATCCAAGGCCATATGAAAGGAGGTATTGTATCCCCAACTTTCGTTGCCTTCAAATTCCATAACGGGCATTAATTGAATCGCATTGATATTTAAATTTTTAAAATATCCTATACGATCAATTAAATCCTGAAAGTTGCGTCGTGAGGCAAAATCACGAACCAATACTTCATAAACCACAAGGTCTTCTTTTTTGGGTTTATTGAAATTAGTTACTTGCCAATTGTAGGGAGTTTGCCCCGTTTTTAATACGGTAACTTCTCTGCTTTGTCCTGTTGGATAGGCAGGTAAATTTGGATAGCTGGTTGCCGGGATGTATGGATCATCAAACGGGGATAGAACCAAGGTAGAATAGGGATCAGCCGTTTTGACTAAAGCGGGTGAATTGGCTATTGGATTTGCATCGCCCACCCAATACTGGTACGTATAGGTTTGTCCGGGAACTAAGCCAGTAAGTTCTAACCAAAATTTAGTTGAACTTGGGTCTTTTTTCATTGCATAGACCCCTGTGGGTTGGTAGTTGTTAAAACTACCGGCTACATACACGTATTCTTTATTGGGCGCATCCAAAACCAAGGTAGCTTTGGTTGCATCTGTCGGATTATAATTAATTCCTTCTACCACATTACTGGGTAAAGCTTGATTAATTAATCCAGGATTAACAAGGGCAATAAAACTCTTGGTTTGCGATTCTGTTCCTTGTGTAACCGTTAATTCATAATTTTGATTGCTTGTGATGTTGGTATGGGTATAATTATATGAACTAACTCCCGTTGCAGTATTTAGACTCACTCCATTGGCTTTCAAATCATAATTTGCTACTCCATTGGTGTTGGTTGCTTGCACATTAAAATTACTGCCACTGTTTATCAAATTTGTGCTATTTACCAATGGGGCGGTTAGGTTAACTTGGAAATACCCTACATTAAAAAAGAAATCTCCACAGCTTGGCGCCAATTTTAGTGTTTGCGTGCCGGTGGCATTTCTAAACACCATACCCATTCGGGTAGCTGTTGCTTGTTGGGTAGCATTCAAGTTAAAATAAGTGCTAGGTGTAATGGTGATACTCCACGTTCCGTTGCCATTATTGGTCATGTATCCAACCCCATTGTCTTGGCCCCAATTGCCGATTACGTTAAATCCCCATGGATTGGCATCATTTCCAATACCTGCGTGCATATAGACTTTTGCAGGATTAGCACCCATTGTATTACACGTTGCGCTTGCAAAAGAGACAGTTATAGTAATGGGATCAGTAACCGCAAATGTAGCAGGTGAAATGGTAACCTGAGCCACACTACTAAAGGACAAGAATAGCGCTATATAACTGAACAAAATTGTATTTTTCATAATAAATTAGGTTATAGGTTAAGCATGAATTGTACTCGTTAATTTGGGTTTATTTCAAGGGAATAGGTGTAGTTTCTTGGGTTGCTTACATCCAAGATTACATCATATTTTACTTTGGTTCCATCATCAGTTCCGGGAACAGTAATTTCCCCTCCGGTATTCATTTCTACAACTGTACCTGCAACTGTTCCTTTTCCGAGAGTAGAAATAATAGTGGTACCTGCACCACTTGGTACTGATGGAGGATTTCCGCTAAGGGCTGCAGTCCAATCGTTTGATTTGAATTTAAATTTTCGCCCTTTAAACAACTCTATCGTTAATTTCCACTGGTTTGTATTGTTTTCATCGGTCATTGGTACAGCATTTCCAGAGCCTAACGTTCCTTTTGCTGTTCCAAACAGGCCAAATGCTTTATAAAACTTGATGGAGTAAGTCATTCCAGCTGGAGTGATATCTGCCTTTACAAGATAATGCCCAGCAGTTGCTACTTGAATGCTTGGTGCTGATTGCCCTTCTGATAATATACCTGCTGATCCACCATAAATGGTTGGACTAGCAAAACTTCCACACGGATCTGGACGATACAATTTATAGGAGCCAGTTTCTAAGTAAAAGTAGCCTTCAAAGGTTGAAAGCGAAGTAAAACTCTGTGCCAATAAACGTGGTGAAGTTTCAGCATTTGATCCATCTTTAACTAAACCTAAAATAGGTTTAGCAGTTGAATATCCCGTTACTGTAAACGTAATGGGGTTTGAATATTGAATTAATTGGTTATTGATTCCCAATACAGATTTAATGCGTACGTCAATATTCATTGCTCCACAATTAAATGAAGTCAATTGATTCATTAAGGCATTCATTTCACTGTTTTTCAGTGTACAAGAACGAGATTCAGGAGTAACCGTTATTCCAAGTCCAGTATAGACTACAGCATTGGTAAAGGTAGGGTCATTATCATGATCTGAAACCACAAGCGAATACGAGGCAACTGTGGGAACACCATTGTTGCTTTCGTCCCAATTGAACGCAGCAAATACATCTGCATCATTGGCTTGGGTTAGGGTACTTGCTGCTGTGATTGCATCGTCTTTTCTCAACTCAAATCCGTTGGCTGACGCAATAGGTTCTTTGTCGTTGGTAGTGCATGCGCCCAATGCAAGTAATGCGCTAACGCAAAGAAATGATTGTATATAATTTTTCATCTTTTTCAATGGATTTCAATATTAATAACCAGGATTTTGAGTCAAGTTCGGATTGGCTTGCATTGCTTTCAATGGAATAGGATACAAGTTATAGTGTTCAGGAATTGATGTTCCTTCTTTCACGCCACCTTTCCATGGCCACAGATAACTTCCTCCTGTAAATTTCCCAAAACGAATCAAGTCAGATCGACGGTGCCCTTCAAAGTTCAATTCACGACCTCTTTCATCCAAAATAAAGTTGAGTGTTAAGTCGCCAGCTGAAATAGGTGCTGCATTTGAACGGCTACGTACTGCATTTACGTATTGCAAAGCCTGTCCGGGAGTGCCATTGGTAGCACCACGTAATACACATTCGGCATACATTAAATACGCATCAGCCAATCGAAATAAGGGGAAATCAGTTCCAGAAAAATCGGTTGCAATTGAGGTGCCCACCGCAAAAGTATTTCTGAACTTGGTACAAGGGTATCCGTCTTTCCATATTTTGTAGTCGTTCATTTCATAATTGTGACCTTGTGTCCAAAATTGTTTTGCTCGATCGTCAGTTGAAGCGGCCAAATCTGCTGCACTGTTGCCAAATAAACCATACCATGCTTTGGTAGATCGGTGACCACCCCAGCCGCTTGTTGCACCGTAATCGTTAAGTGTCATGGTGTCACCACTTAAACTTCCGTTTACTAAATAGGTAGTGTTGCCATAACTTTGACTCGTAATCGGATCAGCAATCAACGCATAAATAATTTCATTTTTTGCAATGGTTACATCGTTGTCACCTGAAAATAAACTTTGGAATTCAGGGGCTAAAGTGTAACCGCCTTCGTCAATAACCAAGTTAATTTGGGTCAATGCATCGGTATATCGTGCAGTACCAGTATAAACTTCGGCATTCAAATACAATTTGGCCAATAACATTCTAGCACATGCTTTATTTGCTCTGCCATAACCGTTACTAACTGGTAGCGTACTTTGGATAGCCAATAATTCTTGTTCAACAAATTCAAAAAGCTCGGTTCTTGTAGCTTGTTCTTTTGGCACAGAACTTCCCAAATCGGCTTCAGTAACCAATACCCCTTTTCCAAAACAATCTATTAAGTAATAATAAGCCAACGAACGCAAGAAGCGCAATTCACTGGTGTATTGTTCTTGGTTAGGCACTGTTACATTTTGCATTACGGCAATCAAGTTGTTGCATTGTGGAACCGTATAATACACACGGTTGTAGAGGTAACGGAAGAATTTATTGTTATCATCCCAGTCGGTTGCCGTTGTTAATTGGTCTAATCCATTATCACCCCAACGGTTTTTCATGTCATCGGCAGAGAAATCCTGTAAATTTATGATTCCACGTAAGAATGGCGATTCACCCGCGTCATCACCCGGGGTGTCAGTACTCCCTGGTCCATTAGCACCAGATAGTGCAAATGAGCCATATATTTTAGACAATAGGCCTTGAATTGCATTGGGATCTTCGGCCAACAATTGTTCTAAAGTCAATTGGTTTTTTGGTTCCGTATTGAAATCGTTATCGCAGCCACTCAATAGGAGTAATCCTGCCAATATTCCAAATCCTTTAATTTTGATATTTTTCATAATGTTGTCGTATTAAAAGTCAATGCTCACACCAAAGGTGTAGGTTCTAGGTCGGGGATAAAAATTGCGATCAATACCGTTAAAGTTCTCCGGATCTTGACCTGAATATTTAGTCAATAAAAATAAATTATTAACTGAACCATAAAGGCGAACTCCTGCTTTGTTTAAAAATGGCAAGTTGTCTTTAAATTTATACCCTAAGGTTACGTTGTCGCATCGCAAGAATGAAGCATCTTCTAATAGATAATCAGAAAAAGTTGCGTTTCCGTTAAAATTAGTAAACAACGGATTAGCAGCGCCGTCATAGAAATCCAGTACGTTGATTAAATAATTTCCGCTAAATCCTACTGCACTTTGCGTGTTTCCGTTGGTTAGTGTTTTCAAGTTATACACTTCACCACCCACTTGTCCGCGGAAGTTGGCAGTTAAATCCCAATTTTTGTAGTTGAACGCCGTACTAAAACCATAGGTCCAGTTTGGTCGCATAGCCACATAGTAACGGTCATCGTTGTTGATTCTACCGTCGTCATTGCGGTCAACATAAGCACCCACAATGGGTTGCCCGTTTGCGTCGTAGATTTGCTCAAACACCCAAGCCGAATACGGTTGATGTCCTACGGGATTGAAAGCCAAGTAAACTCCAGTTTGGTTCAAACCACTACCTGTATCTTGCACCACAGAAACGCCTTTTAAGTCAGTTACTTCACTGTAATTGTAGGCCAAGTTTCCTCCCAAGTTTACATTTAAGTTATCCGATTGAATGGCTTTTACGTTCAAGTTCAATTCAAAACCTCTTCCTTCAATTGATCCAACATTAGAAATAAATTCGGTTGCGGCAGTACTCTGACCTGGCAAACTTGGAACTTTTGAAAGCAAGTCGGTGGTTTTACGGTTGTATATGTCTAAACTTCCTGATAAAAAGCTGTTTTTAAATACGTCAAAATCAATTCCAAAATTGAGCGTCGTCGTTTTCTCCCATGTAATATTTGGGTCATAGGGTTGTGCGGTATAGGTATTTACGCCAGGCAAATATTGCCCATTAGCATTTCCTACTTCAAAGAAAGGACGAGTTGGGAAGAAGCCCACTACATCAGTAATCGATGATTGGCCAGTTTTACCCCAGCTCACACGCATTTTCAAGTCTTGAATAAAATTGGAGTTTTTCAAGAAATTTTCCTCTTTCATTTTCCAGGCCGCACCTACAGCTGGGAAATAACCCCAACGTTTATTTTTTAAGAACAATGAGGTGCCATCAGCACGGAAAGTGGCTGTAAACAAATATTTGTTTAACACATCAAAATTAGCTCGTGCAAAATAGGCTTGTAAATTAAGCGGCAAATAGTATCGATTAGTTGGATTACGCGCGTTTTCAATAAACGGTTGTCTAATCCCCGAACCCGAGCCATCAGCCGTGTACGAAAACAGATCTTTGTTTCCATCGGTTACAAAGTTTTGGTACGAATATCCCGCCTGTGCATCTACTCGTGTAATGAAACCTGTAAGGTTTTTAGAGTAGGCAAGGTAAGCATCCATGGTTTGATTGGTGGAAGTTTGGTTTTCCATGTAGTTCAAACCTGGATTAAATACATAATTGGTATTTGGATCAGGATTGTTTTGGTCTATTTGATAAGTTGCCAATGCATTTTCTGAGAATACTTCACGAATTCTTGAACGTGAGGCATCTAATCCTAAGTTAAGCACTGCACGTAAATCACGTAAAAAAGGGAGTTTATAATCAAACTCTATATTCCCTAAGAATCGGGTAGTACGTTGTGGTCTAGTGCGTTGGTTTAATAAGGCTACAGGATTCCATGCTCCTAATAAACTATAAAAGTCACGCGTGGCTCCGTCATTGAAAAACACATCTTGGTAATAACCACCGAATCGGTTATTCAATTGATTTCCGTAAATTGGTTTGGTTGGGTCCATGTTTAAGGCACCGCCTAAGGCACCACCTTCGTCAATGTCGTTTTTATCGGTATAAGTACCTTTTGCATTTAAATCAATTTTTAAATTGTCGTTCCAAACCTTTGGAGTCATTTTAAACGAATAACTTAATCGTTTGTAGTCATTGGTCTTAATAACACCTTGGTTGTTGGTCAGTCCAACAGAAAATCTAAATGGAATTTTCTTGTACAAGTTTGCACGTGCACTAAAGGTATTATCGGTAGAAATGGCCGTTCTAAAAACAGCTTCTTGCCAATCGGTGTTGCTTAAAATTCTACCTTCAATTTCCGGTGTAGTAGGATTGTCGACTGCCGCAGTAGAAGGGTCATCAATACCAAGAAAATTGGTATAGTCTGGATGGTATTCTTGAATGAAACGGGTAAAATTGGGGCCGTTCATTACCCTTAATTTATTGTCTACTCTCCCTATAGATATATTAGATGAATAATTGTACTGTGGCGCACCAACAGTTCCTTTTTTAGTTGTAATAATAATGATACCATTCGAAGCACGTACACCATAAATTGCAGTAGCCGATGCGTCTTTTAATATCGAAAAACTTTCTACATCATTTGGGTTAATAAGCGTAAACGGGTTACTAACTCCAGCAGGATTTAAATCGCCCAACGGCACCCCGTCAATAATAATCAATGGGCTGTTGTTTGCGTTTAATGATGCTCCACCACGAATACGAATGTTTGGTGCTGAATCAGGTGAGCCACCATTGTTGGTGATACGCACCCCTGCCGCTTTACCAGTAAGCAACTGATCAACAGAAACAATTGCTCCTTTGTTGAAATCTTTGGCTGTGATTAAAGCAACAGATCCAGTTGCATCCTTCTTCTTGGCAGTACCGTATCCCACTTGAACTACAACTTCTTGAAGTTGGTTCGAGCTTTCCTCCAGGGAAACAGTTATGTTGTTTTGCCCTGTAAAGGGAATGCTAATCGAGTTGTACCCGATGTAGGAGACGGTGATTTTGTCTCCTTTTTTGATTTTTGTTAAACGGAATTTTCCGTCAAAATCAGTTTGGGTGCTGTTTGTAGCTCCTTGAACTACTATGTTTACACCCGGTAGAGGTTGTTTGGAAATTTTGTCAACTACTTTTCCTTCAAGCACACTCTGTGCAAGCGCACTAAAGGGCAAAAGCAGCGTTAATAGTAACAACTTTTTGTAAATTGTTTTCATACATTTTGTTTAGATTACAAATTCATTTGATAAGCGTATACTTTACTTCGAAGGTTAAATTTATGTAAAAAAACGGATATCAAAGCCCTAGACTGTATATTAGCTATCCGAAAACGTTTTCGTGTTGAAAACTTTATGCTTTTCTTCCGGTATTAAAGGACGTTATCAAAAATTCGAGTTAAAAATAGGCCTTTATTTGCAGAACAAAAAAACTATCAATTGCAAGTCAAGAAAATTGTTTTGTTAATTTGCTTCACACCAATTTTGGAAATCATATGAAACGGAAGGTTACCTTAAAACAAATCGCAAAAGAATTAGATGTTTCTATTTCGACTGTCTCTAAATCCCTACGTGATAGTTCTGAAATCAGCGAAGATACGCGCCAAAAAGTGCAAGCGTTTGCCAAATTATATAATTATAAGCCCAACCTTATTGCGTTGAGTTTAAAAAACAAAAAAACCAAAACCATTGGGATCATTATTCCTGAAATTGTACATCATTTTTTTGCAACTGTAATCAGCGGAATCGAAATGGTGGCCAATGAACGCGGCTATAACGTAATGGTGTGTTTGTCAAATGAATCTTTTGATAAAGAGGTAATTAACATGGAGATGTTGGCCAATGGTAGCATTGACGGATTCATTCTTTCGCTCTCTAAGGAAACACAGGCCAAAAAAGATTTTCATCACATTTCTGAGGTCATTAACCAAGGGATGCCGGTGGTGATGTTTGACCGGGTAACCAACGATATTTTATGTGACAAAGTCATTATTGACGACAGCTTAGCGGCTTTTCAAGCCGTGCAAAGTTTAATCGATAAGGGCTACAAAAAAATTGCATTAATCACCACGGTTGATTATGTGAGTGTAGGAAAATTTCGTACCGAAGGGTATTTGCAGGCCCTTCGCAACAATGACATCGCAATAGATGTAAATCGAATTGTTAAAATTGAAGACATCGATCATTGTTCCGATCAAATTGAGGCGTTACTTACTACACAAGATTTAGATGCCGTTTTCGCCGTAAATGAATTGTTTGCCGTAACGGCCATTAAAGCCGCCAAAAATGCACACATTGCCATACCAGAAGATTTAGCTGTGATTGGTTTTACCGATGGAATTATCTCAAAATATTCGTCGCCCAGCATTACCACTGTAAGTCAAAATGGCATCAAAATGGGTGGAAAAGCAGCTACCATGCTCATTGACCGTTTGGAAGCCAACGAAGAAGCCGAGGAATCCTACAAAACTGAGGTGATTGAAACCGAGTTGGTTTCTCGTGAATCTACACCCCATATTAATTAATAATGAAAAATTAATAATTAAGAATTGTTAGAAGTATATTAAGAACTGTGGTTTACTTAATCGAAAATCTCGATCTTAGTCAATCTGTTCAAATTTCTATTGGAATTTAAAAATAGTAGTATATTTACCGCCAGTTATCAAAACGTATACTTTTACTTCGAACCTTAAAGTAGTTTTGATAAGCCACGCGCTTATCGTTTTTATCAATCCATAAAATAACGATAATGGAAAAGCGTAAATTAAGTTACTGGCAAATCTGGAGCATGAGTTTCGGATTTTTGGGTATACAAATGGGTTTCGCCCTTCAAAATGCTAACGCCAGTAGAATTCTCCAAATTTTTGGTGCCGACGTGCACGAATTGTCCTGGTTTTGGATCATCGCGCCTTTAATGGGCTTGATTGTTCAGCCGTTGATTGGCCATTACAGTGACAATACGTGGGGCCGTTTTGGTCGCCGAAAACCTTTTTTCTTATTGGGAGCCGTCTTGGCTTCTATCGGTTTGGTGCTCATGCCGCAAGCCAATTTACTCACCTCTATTTTACCGTCTTTATGGGTTGGAGCAGGCATGCTCATGATCATGGATGCCTCGTTTAATATTGCCATGGAGCCGTTTCGTGCTTTGGTGGGCGACACCTTGCACACCGATCAGCGCACCTTAGGATTTAGCGTACAAACTGCGTTGATTGGATTTGGCGCTGTAATTGGTTCGTGGTTGCCCTATGTGCTTACCAATTGGATGGGTATTTCCAACGAAGCCATTGGCGGAAGTGCACCACTCAATTTGGTGTTATCGTTCATTATTGGCGCCTTGGTGTTAATTGCCTCTATTTTGATTTCTATTTTTTCGGTTCGTGAATATTCGCCCCAAGAATTGGCGCAATTTGCCGACGAGAAAGCCCATGCAGAAGCCCTACAAAAAGAAGACGAAAAGCCTTCAAAACTTACCGATATTTTCACTGATTTTCAAAAAATGCCCACCACCATGCGTCAGCTTAGTTGGGTACAATTTTTCTCGTGGTTTGGATTGTTTGGGATGTGGGTTTTTACTACCCCAGCCGTCGCGCACCACATTTATCATTTGCCAATTGAGGATCATGATAGTCAGGCCTACCAAAATGCGGGTGACTGGGTAGGAATCTTATTTGGAATTTACAACCTAGTTTCTGCCATTTATGCCTTTGCATTGCCTTATATCGCCAAGAAAATTGGACGAAAACTTACGCATTCCATTTCCTTGATCATTGGAGGAATTGGGTTAATCTCTATGTATTTTATGCCCGATGAAAATTGGTTAATTCTTTCCATGGTATTATTGGGAATTGCTTGGGCCAGTATTTTATCAATGCCGTATGCTATTTTAGCCGGAGCCATTACACCCAAAAAGATGGGCGTGTACATGGGAATTTTCAATTTCTTTATTGTGATTCCACAAATTATCAATGCCATCATAGGCGGTCCAATTGTACAATATTTATACCACGACAATGCCATTTATGCGTTAATCACCAGTGGAGTAAGTTTCTTGATTGCGGCTGTTTTGGTCGTACGTGTAAAAGATGTAGATGACGTAAAAAACATTGCCTAACTGTGAAAAAAGCCTTCATTTTCGACCTAGACGGCGTAATTGTCGATACCGCCAAATACCATTTTTTAGCCTGGCAAAAAATTGCTCAGGAATTACATATTGATTTTACGCATGAGCACAACGAATTGCTTAAAGGCGTAAGCCGGGTGCGTTCGTTGGATATCATTTTAGAATTGGGTAAGGTAGCCGCTACACCCGAACAAAAAGCCGTTTGGTTGCACCAAAAAAACGAAGAGTATCTGTCCTATTTGGTGCATATGGATGCGACGGAGTTGTTACCTGGTGTATGGGCAGTTCTGCATTTTCTCAAAGAAAAAGGCCAATACATTGCGTTAGGATCAGCGAGTAAAAATGCCCGACCCATATTAGAGAAAACTGGAATTATGCCTTTGTTTGATGCGATAGTTGATGGCAATGATGTAACCAACGCCAAACCTGATCCAGAAGTTTTTATTCAAGCCGCTCAAAAAGTGGGTGTTTCTAATGAAAATTCAATTGTGTTCGAAGATTCGGTGGCCGGAATTCAGGCAGCCAATATCGCACAAATGACGAGTATAGGTATTGGTGAAGCCTCTATTTTACACGAAGCAAAATATATATTTAACAACTTTACAGAAATTAATGAGACCTTTTTGGAATCGTTACTCAATTAATTTTTGTTTCAAGTTTCAGGTTTCAAGTTAGTGCTAACCCGAAACCTAAAACGTGAAACTTTTTTTAAACAAATAAGTATAATGAACCAAGATTACATTAAACCAGACAACTGGTCAATTATTGAAGAAGAATTTAATGCCGATCGCGTAAAATCATCCGAGAGTTTATTTAGTATCGGGAATGGAGCCATGGGGCAACGCGCCAATTTTGAAGAAGCCTATACCGGACACACCTTTCAAGGAAGTTATATTGCTGGAATCTATTACCCCGATAAAACCAAAGTGGGTTGGTGGAAAAATGGGTATCCCGAATATTTTGCCAAAGTACTCAATGCACCCAATTGGATTGGAATTGATATTGAAATTAATGGCGAAGCACTCGATTTGAATACCTGTACGTCGGTGCGCCAGTTCCGTAGAGAACTTAACATGAAAGAAGGAATGTACACCCGCTCGTTTGAGGCCACTTTGCCAAATGGGACCGAAATAGCCGTTGATGTTTGCCGATTTTTATCGTTAGATATTGACGAATTGGGTGTCATCAACTACAACATAACCCCACTCAATGGCGATGCCAAAATAGTATTTAAACCCTATGTAGATGCTGGCGTACACAACGAAGACGCCAATTGGGAAGAAAAATTTTGGGAGCCACAAGCGGTTCAACAAACTGAGAATTCAGCTTTTGTAACAGCTCGCACATTTAAAACACATTTTACCGCCACGACTTTTATGCACAATTCCCTTTTGTTGGCTGGCCATAAAATGACAATAGCTCCAGCAATAGTAACCAAAACAGCAGAAAAAATTCAGTATTCCTACGAGCTGGGTGTGACAAAAGGACAAACCGCTACCATTCAAAAATTGGGAGGCTACACGGTTTCGATGAACCACGAAAACACAATCAAGGCTGCCCGTGAAGTAATTGAAAAAGGACAGGTATTGGGTTATGATCAATTGGCGGACATGCAAAAAAATGCTTGGGCCAAAATTTGGGAAATGAGTGACATTACCATTGCAGGCGATGTAAAAGCACAGCAAGGCATTCGCTTTAATATTTTTCAATTGAATCAAACGTATTTAGGAAAAGATTCTCGACTCAATATTGGCCCAAAAGGGTTTACTGGCGAGAAATACGGCGGATCAACCTATTGGGATACCGAAGCCTATTGTATTCCATTTTACATGGCTACCAAAGACCAGCAAGTGGCACGAAATTTATTGACCTACCGCTACAATCAACTGGACAAAGCCATCGAAAATGCGGCCAAATTGGGTTTTACCAATGGTGCTGCCTTGTACCCGATGGTAACCATGAACGGGGAAGAATGCCACAACGAGTGGGAAATTACCTTCGAAGAAATTCACCGCAACGGCGCGATTGCTTTTGCGATTTATAATTACCACCGTTTCACCGGCGATTATTCGTACATTCCCGAAAAAGGTTTAGAAGTATTGATAGGTATTGCTCGTTTTTGGCAACAGCGTGCGACGTTCTCTACCCATAAAAATCAATACATGATTTTGGGTGTAACCGGCCCGAACGAATACGAAAACAATGTCAACAATAATTTTTATACCAACTACATCGCCAAATGGTGTATTGACTATACGTATGCGCAATTGCAAAAAGTTGCTGTTGAATATCCTGCCGATCACAAACGCATCACCCAAAAAACCAACTTATCAGATGCCGAATTGCAAATTTGGAAAAAGGTGGCCGATAACATGTATTTTCCATATGATGAAACCCATCAGGTGTATTTGCAGCAAGACGGATTCTTAGATAAAGAGTTGGTGAAAGTAGCCGATTTAGATCGCAGCCAACGCCCAATTAATCAAAAGTGGTCATGGGACCGCATTTTGCGTTCGCCCTACATCAAACAAGCCGATGTTTTACAAGGGTTTTACTTTTTTGAGGATCATTTTTCCAAAGCCGAATTAGAGCGTCATTTTAATTTTTATGAACCTTTTACGGTACATGAAAGTTCACTTTCGCCTTGTGTGCATTCTATTCAAGCAGCCG
This sequence comes from Flavobacterium sp., assembly GCA_018883065.1. Taxonomy (GTDB): domain Bacteria; phylum Bacteroidota; class Bacteroidia; order Flavobacteriales; family Flavobacteriaceae; genus Flavobacterium. Next base: position 13,998 of record VEQT01000020.1, on the reverse strand, counting down.
TATTAAACAAGATGGATATGGCGTATACTTTTTATTTACGCACCTCACGTTTGGATCTCGACGATTACAACAAAGAGGTTGAAGAGGGTTGTCACATCACCTCTATGGCGGGCACTTGGATGAGCATCGTAGAAGGATTTGGCGGCATGCGTGTAAAAGAAAACACCCTGCATTTTGAGCCAAAAATTCCAAAAGAGTGGGAGGCTTATTCGTTTAAAATTAATTTTAGAAATCAAATTGTACACGTTTCGGTAAGTCAAACAGGGACAAGTTTTTCATTAGAAGGCGACCACGAAATAACTGTGGTGGTCAATGGAAAAAATGTAGTAGTAAAACCCGAAAATTTGAATAGGAAGTAACCAAATTGTCTTAATGTTGAATATTTACAAATGATAATTCATAGGAAATCATGAAAAAATTTGCGTTTTTATTGTTGTTTAGTTCTGCGGTTTTTGCGCAAATTCAAAAAATAGAACCGCCTTTTTGGTGGAGCGGCATGACCAATTCCGAAGTGCAAATTATGTTTTACGGTAAGAACATTGCCCAAAATAGTATTGCAGTTTCGAATGGGGTGGTAATTAAAAACGTGCAAAAAACCGAAAACCCCAATTATGTGTTTGTCACCATTGACACCCAAGAGGTTCCGGCGCAAGATTTGCAATTCACTTTCAGCCAAGGAGCGAAATCATTTACCCAATCCTATAGCTTGAAGTCCCGTAAACCCAATTCAAGATTTCGCAACAGTTTTAGCTCGGCCGACCTGATTTACTTGCTTATGCCCGATCGATTTGCCAACGGAAATCCCAACAACGACAGCCAAGATAAACTTACCGAAAAAGCCAATCGGGCTAATCCCGGCGGACGTCACGGCGGAGATATTGAAGGAATTATTCAGCAGCTGGATTACATTCAATCCTTGGGCGCAACTGCGCTTTGGTGTACGCCGCTTTGCGAAGACAACGACCCCCGTGGTTCGTATCACGGCTATGGCCAATCTGACGTCTATCAAATTGACGCGCGCTACGGAACCAACGCCGATTACCAAAAATTGAGCACTGCTTTGCACCAACGCGGCATGAAAAACATTATGGATTATGTAACTAATCACTGGGGTGCTGCCCACTGGATGATGAGCGATTTACCTACCTACGATTGGATTCATCAGTTTCCGGGTTATGCTCAAACCAATTACCACATGAGCACACAGTTTGATCCGCATGCGGCAACTGACGATGCGCGTTTGTGTGCCGATGGCTGGTTTGTGAAATCGATGCCCGATTTGAATCAGTCGAATCCCTTGGTGCTAAACTACCTTACGCAAAATGCGCTGTGGTGGATCGAATCGGCCGATTTGGATGGATTTCGCGTAGACACCTATTCATATAATGACAAAAAAGGCATCGCCCAATGGACCAAAGCCATCACCAACGAATATCCTTATTTTAATATTGTAGGCGAGGTGTGGATGCAAGACCAAGCACAAATGGCCTATTGGCAAAAGGACAGTCCAATTGCCGCCATTCAGCACTACAATTCGTATTTGCCATCGGTAATGGATTTTACGTTGCAACAAGTAATCAACGACGGGGTATTTAACGAAGACCAAGCCACGTGGAGCAAGGGTTTGATAAAAGTGTATGACAATTTCACCAACGATTTCTTGTATCCCAATACCGATAATTTATTGGTGTTTGCTGAAAATCACGACACCAATCGCTTCAATGAAATATACCAAGGCGATTTCAATAAATACCAAATGGCTATGAGCGTTTTGGCTACAGTTCGCGGAATTCCACAATTGTACTATGGTTCCGAAATTGGAATGGCGGGCAATAAAGAAAAAGGCGATGCCGACATTCGCCATGATTTTCCCGGTGGTTGGAAAGGCGATGCTGCTTCAGCATTTACAGCAGCTGGCCGCAATGAAACCCAACAAAAATATTTTGATTTTACAGCCAAATTATTCAATTGGCGCAAAGCAAAAACGGTAATTCATACCGGAAAAATGACGCATTATTTGCCACAAAACAATGTGTATGTGTACTTCCGTTACAACGAACAAGAGACTGTGATGGTGGTAATAAATAACAATACAACTTCCCAAAAAATAAATTTATCTCGGTTTCATGAGCAAATTAATGGCTACCGTTCTGCTCATGATGTATTAAATGGCCAGGTAATTGCTTTGGACAATGAAGTAGAAATTAACGCAAAATCTGCACTCATTTTTGAGCTAAAAAAATAATACGATGACCTTACGTTTGCTTTTTCTTTGGATTTGTACCGCCTCATTCGCGCAACAGGCTACCCGCTCGTTTGTGGGCCAAAAGTGGAATAAAAATACCTTAGAAATTCAAACCAATGATGGTCTTTACCGCATTACACCCTATTCTGCAACCATTTTTGAAACCACATTTTTACCCAAGGGCGAATTGGTTTCAGCTGCTTCTCATGCGGTAGTGATGCAACCCACGGCCTTGAAGACCAAACTAACCGATTCCAAAAACGAAGTTCGATTGCGTTCGGTTGGATTGGAAGTGCGCATTCAAAAAGCGCCTTTTCAGCTGCAGTATTGGTACCGCGATAAACCGCTGTTGTCCGAGAAAAATGGATTTGTACAGCGCGACAGTTCCTTTGTAATTGACTTTTCGATTTCGGCCAATGAAGCCTTGTATGGTGGGGGATCTCGCGCCTTGGGATTGAATCGCCGCGGAAATAAACTAGAACTCAAAAACCAACCGCGCTACGGTTACAGCAACCGCGCCGAAACACTTAACTTTTGTATTCCGTTGGTACTATCCTCGCAGTTGTATGCGGTGCATTTTGACAACTCGGCTTTGGGATTTTTGGACTTAGACAGCCAAAAAAATAATACGTTGGCTTACGAATCTGTTTCGGGTCGCAAAACCTACCAAGTGATTGCCGCCAATTCATGGACAGCACTCACCGAAAACTATACACAACTTACCGGATTACAACCCTTGCCACCGCGTTGGGTTTTTGGCAATTTTGCTTCGCGCTTTGGCTACCATTCACAAGAAGAAACCGAAAAAACCATTCAGAAATTTCAAGACGACCGCATTCCGCTTGACGCCATTATTTTGGATTTGTACTGGTTTGGAAAGACCATTCAAGGTACTATGGGCAATTTGAGCTGGGACAAAGAAACCTTCCCCAATCCCGAAAAAATGATGAAGTCCTTTCAAGACAAAGGCATACAAACCGTTTTAATTACCGAGCCTTTTGTATTAAGCACTTCTTCCAAATGGAAAGAAGCCGAAGAAAAAGGCGTATTGGCCACCCAAGCCGATGGCAAAACGTGTACCTATGATTTTTATTTTGGGCATACTGGCATCATCGATGTGTTTAAGCCCCAAGCCAAACAGTGGTTTTGGGATATCTATAAGGGACTTATAAATCAAGGTGTAACAGGTTTTTGGGGCGATTTGGGCGAACCCGAAAGTTTCCCTTCCAAAGCCATTACAGTAGGTGGAAAAGCCAGCACGGTGCACAACATTTACGGACACAACTGGGCCAAACTCATTGCCGAGGGCTACCAACGCGAATTTTCCAACCAACGACCGTTTATCTTGATGCGATCGGGCTATTCGGGTTCCCAACGTTACGGGATCATACCGTGGAGTGGCGACGTAAGTCGTTCCTGGGAAGGCTTGCAATCACAACCTGAAATTGCCTTAGAAATGGGCATGCAAGGCATAGGGTATATGCACTCAGATTTGGGTGGCTTTGCCGGTGATTACTTTGACAATAATTTGTATTTGCGTTGGTTGCAATATGGGGTGTTTCAGCCCATTTTCAGACCGCATGCGCACGAAGCCGTAGCCTCAGAGGTGGCTTATAAAGACGTTGACACCAAAGCCAAAGCCAAAAAACTAGTGGAGATGCGTTACCAAATGTTGCCATACAACTACACCTTGGCCTTCGAAAACAGTCAAAAAGGAACTCCGCTCATGCGTCCATTGATTTTTGAAGAACCCCAAAACACTTCACTTTGGAGCAATTGCAGCACGTATTTATGGGGACCAAATTTTTTGGTTACACCCATCACACAACCCAACGTAAAAACCACAACTGTTTATTTTCCTAAAACCAATTCCTGGTTTGATTGGTACACCAACGAACGCATTTCTGGAGGAACCCAAAAAGAAGTGGCTGTAGCCGATGATCATTTGCCCATCTACGTGCGAGGCGGATCGTTTATACCGATGATTAACACCATTCAAAATACGAGAGAATATACACTCAACCAATTGTATGTGCATTATTACCACGATGAGGCTACACCAATTTCATCTGGAAGTATCTACAACGATGATGGCAAAACACCCAATGCCTATGCAACAGGGGCCTACGAAAGGTTGCATTTTAGTCAAACTACCACGCCCGAGATACTCGAAATTAAACTTTCTACCGAAACCGGAAAAGCCTTTGTGTCGGCGCCCAAAAAGGTAAATTTAATCCTACATCAGTTTACCCGATCCGTTTCTCAAGTAACCGCCAATGGCAAGCCCATTCCGTTTGTACGCTCAAAAGATCAAACCCAATTAATCATTCCGCTCACCGATTTCAAAAACCCAATTACCCTTCAAATACGTTAAGAATGAAAAAAACATATACTTTATTTGTCCTACTTTTATTAAGTACCGTTCAAGGAATGATGGCACAAACACCAGTAAAAAAACCATTTAGTTGGGAAAGTGCTACAGTCTATTTTTTACTTACCGATCGTTTTCAAAACGGAAATACGGCCAACGACCACAATTACCACCGCACCAAACCAACCGGAAAATTGCGAGGGTTTGAAGGAGGCGATTTGCGTGGCGTAATTCAAAAAATTGATGAAGGTTACTTTGATGCGCTGGGAATCAATGCCATTTGGATGACGCCCGTTGTGGAACAAATTCACGATGGGGTTGACGAAGGTACCGGTTTTTCTTACGGGTTTCACGGCTATTGGACCCGCGATTGGACGGCCTTGGATCCCAATTTCGGGACTGCAGCAGACTTAAAAGAGTTGGTCGATAAAGCCCATGCCCATGGTATTCGTGTTTTGTTAGACGCAGTGGTTAACCACACTGGACCTGTCACACCCGAAGATGCCGTTTATCCTGAAACGTGGGTGCGCACCGCCCCAAAATGCACCTATAAATCCTATGATACCTACATCAATTGTACGCTTGTTGAGAATTTACCCGATGTAAAAACGGAGAGCGATTTTTCTGTTGATGTACCTGTTTTTTTGGCCAATAAATGGAAAGAAGAAGGGCGTTACGAAACAGAAATGGCCTCATTGGAGCAGTTTTTTACCAGCACCGGTTACCCGCAAGCGCCGCGCTATTACATTATGAAATGGTTGTCTGATTACATTACCAAATACGGTATTGACGGCTACCGAGTGGATACGGCCAAACACACCTCCGAATACGTGTGGGCCGATTTCAAGAAAATATGTGATACCAAATTTGCCGAATACAAGAAAAATAACCCCACTAAAGTGTTGGATAATAATCCGTTTTTTACGGTAGGCGAGGTATATGGGTACAACATAGGCGATAAATTGGCATATAGTTTTGGAGACCGAAGGGTAAATTATTTTGCCAATGGCTTTACTGCGCTCATCAATTTTGATTTTAGAAACGAAGCAAAATTGGCTTATGAGCCCTTGTTTTCTAAGTATTCCACTATTTTGCATAACGAGCTCAAAGGCCACACGGTCATGAATTATATTTCTTCACACGACGACAGTTATCCATTTGACAAAAAACGCGACAGAGCATTTGAAAGCGCTACTAAATTACTGTTGACACCAGGAATTGCACAAGTGTATTACGGTGACGAAAGCGCACGATCACTGGATATTGAAGGCACCCAAGGCGATGCAACCTTGCGTTCATTTATGAATTGGGATGCCATTCAGACAGATGAGTTTGCTCAAAATGTATTGAAACATTGGCAAAAATTAGGCGTTTTTAGGAAAAATCATCCGGCCGTTGGGGCAGGAGTACATAAAAAAATAACGGATAAAAATTACGTTTTTTCCCGTAAATGGTCACAAGGAAAGTATACCGATCAAGTAGTAATTGGTCTTGATTTACCGTTGGGCAGCAAAACCATTTCGGCCGGAACTATTTTTCCGAATGGAACAAAAGTCCGTGATGCCTATTCTGGAAAAACCGCTGTAGTCACCAATGGAAAAATTACCCTCAATACCCCAGCAACCCTTTTATTAATCGAAAAACAATAACATGAAAAAAGTAATCTTAGCCCTGTGTCTTGCCACTGGTGTGTTTAGCTGTAAAAAAGCCGAGGATAGCCCAAAAGGGGTGTCAGAAATTCCTGTAGTTACACCCGAATTGGCAGATAATGCCGTGATTTATGAAGTGAATATTCGTCAGTATTCGCCCGAAGGAACATTTAATGCGTTTACCAAAGATATTCCCAATTTGAAAAGAATGGGTGTAAAAATTCTATGGCTAATGCCCATACACGAAATAGGTGTAAAAAACCGCAAAGCCAAAGGGGATACTTCAATTGAACAAATTACCGATCCGGTAGAAAAAGAAAAATACTTGGGGAGCTACTATTCGGTAAAAGATTACCGCAGCCTAAACACAAAATTTGGAACCAAAGCAGATTTCGCTAAATTAATCCAAACAGCTCACGAAAACGGCATGTATGTTATCTTAGACTGGGTAGCCAATCACACCGCTTGGGATCATCCATGGGTTTCGGCTCATTCAGATTATTATACGCGAGACAAAGCCGGGAAAATGATTGCCCCATTTGATTGGACTGATGTAATGGAGTTGGACTTCGACAACAAGGCCATGCGCAAAGCCATGGTGGCTGATATGAAATACTGGCTCACCGATTTTAATGTAGACGGATTCCGTTGCGACGTAGCCGGTGAAGTTCCTACTGATTTTTGGGATGCGACCAAAGTAGAATTAAACAAAGTAAAACCTATTTTTTTATTGGCCGAGGCTGAAAAACCGGAATTATTGAAAAATGCATTTGACATGCAATACGGTTGGGAAGCCCACCATTTGTTTAACCAAATAGCCAAAGGGGAGAAAACAGTCAAAGACTTTGATGCCTACATGACCAAAATTGATACGGTCTTGCAAAAAGACGACATCTACATGAACTTTACATCCAATCACGACGAGAATTCGTGGAACGGAACAGAATACGAGCGCATGGGCAATGCAGTAGAAACCTTTGCGGCTTTGAGTTTTACCATGCCGGGGATGCCGTTAATATACAACGGACAAGAATATGACTTGAAAAAACGCCTTCGCTTTTTTGAAAAAGACACCATTCCGCATACAGTAGGGAAAATGGGTGCGGTGTACGAAAAATTAGGCGCTTTAAAAACCAACAATGTAGCGCTGCATGGCGGTAAAGTAAAAGCAAGCTACTTGCGTTTGGCCACATCCAACGACACCTCTATTTTGGCTTTTGTGCGTGAGAAAGACGGTAAAAAAGTGATATATGTAGCCAATATGAGTAAAAAACCTACCACCTTTACTTTGCCTTTACCCGGAAATTTTGTTGATTATATGTCTGGAGAAAAAATCCTGTTGAATCAAAACCAATCCCACAGTTTTAAACCTTGGGAGTACAAAATTCTAGTACAATAACTACAAAAAATGGCGCTGCTCGAGTACTTTAGCAGCGCTATTTTTTTAATCGGATTCCATGTCTAATCATTTTGACCTTGTGGTAGTGGGCGGCGGTGCTGCTGGATTTTTTACGGCCATCAATTGTGCCGAGAATCATCCGGGTATGCGCATAGCCATACTCGAACGTGGACAAGAAGTACTCGGCAAAGTCCGTATTTCGGGCGGTGGACGCTGCAACGTGACGCATGCTTGTTTTGATCCGAATGCCTTGGTGAAAAATTATCCCCGAGGCGAACGCGAACTGCGCGGCCCTTTTCATCAGTTTTGTTCGGGCGATACAGTTGATTGGTTTACCCAACATGGTGTGGAACTCAAAACCGAAGCCGATGGACGGATGTTTCCGTTATCGAATTCTTCGGAAACCATCGTGAGTTGTTTTACGCAAACAGCCAAAAAATTAGGCATACATGTTTTTTTGGGTCAATCGGTACAAGATATTTTACCGCAAGAAACGGGTTGGAAAATTCACACGGTGACAAGTAATTTTAGCTGTGACCAACTCCTTATGGCTACTGGCAGCAATCCCAAAATGTGGGATGTACTCCAAAAAATAGGTCATCCAATCGTGGCACCTGTTCCTTCTTTGTTTACGTTTAATTGCAAAGATTCACGCATAAACAATTTGATGGGGGTTTCTACCCAGGCGCAAATTGCTGTAGTAGGAACCAAACTGCAAGAAACAGGTCCGTTGTTAATTACCCATTGGGGTATAAGTGGGCCGGCGGTGCTCCGTTTGTCGGCTTGGGGCGCTCGACAATTAGCCGAAAAGCAGTATCAATTTACGGTTCAAATTAATTGGTTGCCCGATTCTACCTTGGCCAATACCTTGGCCCAATTGCAGCGGTTTCGAACCGAACTGGCCAAACGTGCGGTGCAGAGCAAATCGCCTTTTGACTTACCCAATCGGTTGTGGGAAAGTCTCACCACTGCAGCTGGATTTCAGGAACAAACCAAATGGGCCGACAGCAGCAAATTACAACTGAACCAATTGGCCGAACAGTTGTGTGCTTGTCAGCTGAACATAAAAGGAAAAAGTACATTTAAGGATGAGTTTGTCACAGCCGGTGGAATTGACCTCAAAGAGGTTCAGTTCAAAACCATGCAAAGTAAACGTTATCCGTCACTTTATTTTGCGGGAGAAATCGTAGATGTCGATGCTATAACTGGCGGATTTAATTTTCAAAATGCGTGGACTTCGGGATTTATTGCCGCCAAAGCCATTGTCGAAAATTTAGCGGTTTAGCCACCAAATACTGGCGTTAAGCACTGAAGCAAAACTCACCCAAAGCAAATAGGGGACCAATAAATAGCCTGCTATTTTATGGATATGGCGAAATTGCGTCCAGGTCTCATAGATCATCAACCACAACAAAACAATTTCAAGTAGCGCCAAAAGTGGGTTGTGTAAACCAAAAAACAAGATAGACCACAACGCGTTCAAGCCCAGCTGAATCCAGAAAAACAAGAGCGCTTTCTTAACAGCGGCCGGTTCAAAGTCCATTCTACTCCAAATTAAACCTGCGGCTACACCCATGGCCAGATATAAACTGCTCCAAACCGGTGCAAACACCCAATTGGGCGGATTGAAACTGGGTTTTATCAAGGTGGCATACCAGGTAGGAATCGCTTCACGCGTTACTAAACCGGATAAGTAGCCAATAGCCAAACAACTCGCTACAAAAACAGCAATTTTGAGGTATTTATTCATAGGGATTTTTTTTCAAATGTAAGGTTTTTGTGTTAAAGAAGTCAGCTGTTAGCAATCAGCGATTAGCCACGAATGCACGGATGTTTTTTAGATGACAGACTAAAAGAGTTTAGATGAGAGACAGCGCTTTGAAATTCCAATAAATAAATCTAAAAATTCCAATCCCGAAGCTTCGGGACCAACAACCTATTTTAGGACAAGACAGTTTGAGCCCGCGAGGTAACGAACGGGCGAGTTTTTGTGTTTTAGGAAGTGAACCACTAGTGGATGGCCGAAAATCCAGGTCTTGATTTTTTGTTTCTTTTTCATCAAGGAAAAAGAAAGGTTAAGATAAACGATCAACGAATGTTGATATGTGATTTTTGAATTAAGATGTAATCTAAGAAATGCTGTAAACTGTCAATGATTAACTTACAACTAATAAAACACACCCCCAGCCCCTCTCAAGAGGGGAGTTTGAGGAGTATACAAAGAGCAGCTGTTTGCTTTTAGCCACGAATGCACGAATATTTTAAATTCCAATAAGTTAAATTCCAAATTCCTATATTTTTGGAATAACTCATAATTTATAACTTTCTTAACGCCCATGGGATTTGGCAGGTGAGCAACTTGAAGTCGTCGCGAGTCTCGAAGCTTCGGGACGAACAGTCGAAGCAAAACCATACACGCGTTACGGCTAAGTTCAAAAAGTTGAATTACCATACTTTTATAGATTTGAATCCTAAAAAATAGCAACAATTAAGGAATTAATTCCGAAATAGTTGTAATTTAGCCATCTTATTTATTGAAATATGATAGAAAGAACGCTAGAAAAACTATTAAAAAGTAAACTTCATTCAGGCAAAGCTATTGTTTTGCTTGGAGCTCGTCAAGTTGGTAAAACTACTTTACTAAATATGTTGTTTGGTAATTCTGATGCCGTTTTATGGTTGAATGGAGATGAGTTAGACGTACAAACGCTCTTTGCTACTATTTCGGCCACTCGATTAAAAGCCATTTTTGGCACTAAAAAAATAATTGTTATCGATGAGGCGCAGCGCATTCAAGACATCGGATTACGCATGAAATTGATTACGGATCAAATCCCAGAAGTTCAATTGGTGGTTACGGGAAGTTCTTCATTTGAATTAGCAAATAAACTTAATGAGCCATTAACGGGCCGCAAATGGGAATATAAAATGCATCCATTATCCTTTGCAGAAATGGTTGCTCATCATGGGTTGTTGGAAGAAAAAAGATTACTGGAACACCGATTAATATATGGATATTATCCTGAAATAATAACGGCTTCAGGGCATGAAAAAGAATTGTTGAAACAGTTGTCTTCCAGTTATTTATACAAAGATGTGTTGTTGTTAGAGCAAATTAAAAAACCAGAAAGACTCATTGCGTTATTGCAAGCTTTGGCCTACCAAGTTGGTGCTCAAGTTTCATTCAATGAGTTGTCAAGGCTCACGGGTCTTGACGCTAAAACTGTTGAAAAATACATCGAAGTATTGGAACAAACCTATGTTGTTTTCAGATTGGGATCGTTTAGCAGAAATCTTCGTTCTGAACTCAAAAAAAGCAGAAAAATTTACTTTTACGACAATGGGATTCGAAATGCATTAATCGCCAATTTCAATCATATTGAACTGCGCACAGATGCTGGCGCGTTATGGGAGAATTTTATTGTTTCAGAACGAATGAAACGAAATCAAAATACTCAAAATTGGACCAACTCGTGGTATTGGCGTACCAAAGAACAAAAAGAGATTGATTATATTGAAGAGCAAAACGGCCTGATAACCGCTTTTGAATGCAAATGGAATCCAATGGCTAAACATAAAATACCTAAACTATTTTTAGAAACGTATCCAACTAGTGAATTTAAAATCATTCACCGGGACAATTTCGAAGAATTTTTATTGTAAAATGCCTCGACTTAAAAAAAAGTTTACATTTTTGTGTAAACCTATTTTAGGACAAGGCAAATCTTTAAGTCAAAAGTTGTAAAGTCAAAAGACTAAAAGTCAAAAGTTGTAAAGTCGAAAGTCATAAAGTCTGACGAAGAAAAAAACTCATAACTCCTACACTTATGACTTACTTAGCGCCCATTGGATTTGGTTTCACACAAAGTCGCGAAGTCGCAAAGCCACAAAAAAGGACTTTGCGCACCGATTTATCGGTACCGCGTCTTTGCAAGATAATCTTTAAGTCAAAAGTTGTAAAGTCCAAAGTCATAAAGTCTGCTTTTAGAAAAAACGCATAACTCATAATTCATAACTACTAACTTCCTTCGGATTTGTAAGGTGTTCAAGAGCGATAGGATTGTGTCATTGCTCGCATGTTTTTGTCTGTTTAAAATACAATAAACGGAAATACCGTTCCTCTAGTTTTCGATAGGCAGTATCCATTTTCAAAACTTTTTATGCTTATACCTATAAAAAGAACAGTAAAAAGCAATATATTTGTGTTTTAAAGCATAAAAAATGATAAAAAGAACGTCCTATTTAACACAATTACAGCAATGGATTGATAAACCACTAGTTAAAATTTTAACTGGTATAAGAAGGTCAGGGAAATCAACTGTATTGTTGCTTTTAAAAGAAGAATTAGTACGCAAAGGGATTCCAGTAAACACCATACATACATTAAACTTTGAGAGTTTTACTACCGAACACTTAAAAAATGCTACTTCATTATATGCACATTTGGCTGCAATAATGACTAAAGGACAGAAGTTTTATCTGTTGCTAGACGAGATTCAAGAAGTACAAGAATGGGAAAAAGTAATCAATTCATTATTGGTAGACTACTCAGTTGATATCTATCTTACGGGCTCTAATTCTCATTTATTATCATCAGAGTTAGCTACCTATTTAGCGGGAAGGTATATTGAAATTCCGGTTTACACGTTGTCATTTAGCGAATATTTAGCTTTTAATGCTGTTTATCAAACCCCCGTTTTAGGCACAAAAGAATCTTTTGCAACCTATCTCAGAAAAGGGGGGTTCCCTTTGGTACATACGGCTAATTATGATGAACACGCAACCTACAAAGTCATTCGAGATATTTATGCGTCCGTTCTTTTGCGTGATACAATACAACGGTATAAAATTAGAGATATTGAATTATTGGAACGAGTTATTCGCTATGTTTTTGATAATGTTGGAAATACTTTTTCAGGAAAAAGTATAGCCGATTATTTTAAAAGTCAGTACAGAAAAACAGATGTCAACACCATTTATAATTATTTAACTGCTTTAGAAGGAGCTTTTATACTGTATAGAGTATCCCGATTTGATATCAAAGGAAAAGAAATTCTAAAAACCCAGGAAAAATTTTTTGTAAGTGATTTGTCGCTGATTTATGCTATGATGGGCTACCGCGATCAAATGATTTCAGGAATTTTAGAAAACATCGTTTTTTTAGAACTCAAACGAAGAGAGTATCAAGTCTATATAGGTAAATTAGATACAAGAGAAATTGATTTTATTGCTGAAAAACAAGGAAAACGCATTTACGTTCAAGTAGCCTATAAATTAGAAAGTGATACAACAATTGAAAGGGAGTTTAGCCCACTACTTGCGTTACCCGATCAATTTCCAAAATATGTAGTTACCATGGATGAATTTTGGAAAGAAGATGTACAAGGAGTTAAGCATTTTCAAATACATGATTTCTTGTTAGATAACCGTTATTAGTGAATGTAGCAATCTTATTAAGTCGAAAGTCGTAAAGTCCAAAGTCGAAAGTTGTAAAGTCCAAAGTCATAATGTCTGCCTCAGGAAAAAACGCATAACTCACAAAAGTCCTTAGTATACTTTTACAACAAAGAACAGACAACCACTATTTTGCTTTTGATGCTTTTTTGTTAATCCAAATCTAAGAGTATAGCAATGTTTTCTTTAATTTGATTGATCAAATGTGGAGGCAAAGTCCCCACTTTTTTTACCAGGCGTTTATTGTCAATTGCTCTAATTTGATCAATCATGACATCACAATTTTCATGAAGATTTGCCATGCCTTTTTTTAAATGTACCCTCAAAATTACAGCCTCTTTTTGAACTTGTGTTGTTATGGGACAAATAATTGTAGACGGATGTGGAACCGTGTTGAGCAGATTGGACTGAACAATTAAAACAGGTCTGGTTTTTCCTGCTTCAGTGCCAATTTGTGGGTTTAAATCGGCAATCCAAATTTCAAATTGATTAATCAGCATAATCGATATTTTCAAAATCTTTCAATATATTTAAGGAGTCTTTTTTTACCAAATTTGATTCGGCTAGCAGTCTCTGCTCTAAAATTTGTCTTTTTTGCACTTTATTGTAATAGGCTATCGCTTCGTTTATATACCTATTTCTTGGCATACTTATGCGTGAAAGAATTTTTTCGGTTTCGCCAAATATTGAATCATCAATTTTTAAAGATACTGTTTTCATATGTCTAAAATTTATATTGCAAATGTATATCTTTTTTGTATATATCAAATGAAGTCATAAAGTCGACCCGAGCGAAGCGAACAGGCGAAGCAAAGTCATAAAGTCTGCCTCAGGAAAAATTCATAACTCATAACTTCTTTAACGTCCATGGGACTTGGTC
>VEQT01000019.1 GCA_018883065.1 Flavobacterium sp. | reverse complement strand
CTATACACCCATGAACATTCCGATCATACAGCTGGCCTTGATGACATTCGTCCTTTTAGTTTCAAATCGGCTGGAGTACCTATTTTTGCTCATCAACGGGTGTTGACCAATTTGGCCAAGCGTTTCGATTATGTTTTTGAAACAGTCAATAAATATCCTGGCGCACCATCCGTCATTCCGCATGTAGTGCATCCCAATGTTCCATTTGCTTTAGGAAATCTATTGGCTATTCCAATCAATGCTTACCACGCCGATTTACAAGTTTTTGGATATCGAATAGGTGATTTTGCATACCTCACCGATGTAAAAACAATTTCCACTCAAGAAATGGATAAACTACAAAATCTCAGCGTTTTGGTGGTAAATTGTTTGCGTGAAGAACCGCATCATTCGCACTTTAATTTAGAAGAAGCTCTGCAGTTTATCGCCTCGCTTCAACCTCAAAGAACCTACCTCACACACATCAGTCATGCGTTTGGATTTCATGATGCAATACAACAAAAGTTGCCACCAAACGTTTATGTAGCATACGACAATTTAGAAATCACAATTTAATTTATTATGCAAAAATCATTTCTGTTATACGCAACCATTATTTCGGTTTTACTTTCTGTATTTACATACATGTTTTATTCGAAGGAATTGACATTTACTAAAACCCAAAACAACAAATACATCAAGCGGTACCAAGATAGTCTGAGTACATTAAAATCCCAGTTGGCCGATGCCAACTATTTTTCGTTGGAACGCAACGACAATGCGCAAAATTATTTTGAAGCAACACAACAAGATAAATTTATTGCTTACGAAAAATTAATTCCATTTGTAACCGAAAAATTATTGGATTTCAACCAAGATCCCAAAGGAAATCCTTACACAGGCCAAGACCAATTTGGAGCGCAAAAGTTCATCATCAACAAGGTAAAAGTGATTAACCACCGCTGGATTATAGCCGATTACAGTGATGGCCAATACTGGGGCGAAGTGTTACTCAAGTATTTTGTAAATGAAGATGAAAGTATTTCCTTTGAAATTATCCAATCCGTTTTATATCAGAAATAAAATGAAAAAGCTTGTTATATCACTTTGCCTCGTTGTGTTTTGGTCTTGTAATCAAAAAGCTGAAATGCCAGAACCACAACTGAAAGAAAGTAAATCGGTGGCCCCCAAACCGGTTGGTTCAGATGTAGATCCCCAGGGCTGCAAGACTTCGGCAGGCTATACCTGGTCGGAGTTGCGCCAAGAATGCATTCGAATATTTGAAGTGGGCACTCGTTTTGATCCAGTAGATTCCAATGGCATGAGTGCTTTTGTAGTAATGGATGCGTCTGGAAAACAAGCAGAATTATTTACGTTACTGGAGAAAAAACCACTCATTATGACGCAAATTTCTGAAGGAAAGTATACAAAAGGCGATTGGGAACTGAATATGACCGCTAAACCTACACTGTTCTATCAGGGAAAAATAGTGTTTACTCAACCTTAGTCAAAGTTAACCACTGCCGTAAATCATAAAAATTTTGTGGAGAAACCCCATGACCAATAGGGTATTCGTGGTATTCAACAGCTATGCCTAAGTTCGATAAATTCTCGGGTGCTTTGCGTGCCCATTCAACAGGAATAACTTGATCAACAGTACCATGTGAGGCAAAAATTTGTAAGGAGCCAAAGTCATTTTTTTCAAAATCATTCACTGCAATTTCAGTATTCAAATACCCACTCAAGGCCGCAACACGCTGTACTCGATGGGGTTGTGACAAAGCTACGGCATAACTCAAAATGGCTCCTTGACTAAATCCGATTAAGGTTACTGCTTTTGGATCAATCGGATATTTTTTTTGCAATTCATCCAAGGTAGAGATTACAAGATCTCGTGAAATACGAGCCTGACCCAAATCAGAAAATTTACTGGCATCGGCATCAAAATGGATGGCATACCAGGCATAGCTTCCGTATTGCAAATCGTGGGGCGCTTGCAAAGAAATAACGTAATATTCGTTGGGAAGTTCAGAGGCAAATGAAAACAAATCGGCTTCGTTACTGCCGTAACCGTGCAATAACAACAATAAAGGATTTTTGTCTAAAACCAGTTTAGGCGGTCGAACTAAATAGTGAGTTATTCCGGCCATTAATTGATGGATTTAAATGCAGATTGAAAAAATGTACCCAATAAAGGCAACGGTTTGGTTTCGCCTCTAATGGCGCTAACTATTCCATATCCCCATAAAACTGAAACAAAAACCCACATTGAAGTAGTAAGCATGAAATCATCAAAATTACTCACGACTAAGCCCAAAGAAATAAAAGTGAGGGATAAACCCAACGATTGTCGAATATGAAAGGTGGCAAACGGGTTTTTGGCGTCTGCGTTCATGGAAAGTGCAATAAGTACACCCACAATTAATATATAACTCGTTATGGCAATTGATTTGCCTGATTCTACACTGTTTTTCATAGGTTAAACTACCAGTTGGCCTTGGTTAACAATTCCATATACTTTTCCTTTCATGTCATGTCCTAAAAACGCTGAATTTTTTGATTTGGACAAGATGTGTTCTGGGCTAAATATCCAATTACCTTCGGGGTTATACAAGCTCAATTCGGCCGTTGAGCCTACTGCTATAGCAGTTGATTCTAATCCAAAAATTGCTTTCCCTGCGGTAAGTTTATCGATAACTACCTCCAGTGGTAAAACAGTTAATAAAGCACCAAATGCACTTTCTAAACCAATGGTTCCGTCTTTGGCCAAGTCAAATTCTAGGTTTTTGTGCTCGATGTCAATGGGGTTGTGGTCACTGGTAATGCAATCGATGCTGCCGTTTAACACCCCTTCAATCAAGGCCAGTCGATCGGCTTCGGCACGCAAAGGTGGACTCATTTTGAATCGGCTATCAAAACCAGTCAAATTGTTGTCGTTCAATACGAGATGGTGAACCGAAACGCTGCAACTTACTCGTATTCCTTTGGCTTTGGCTTCTTGAATTAAATGAACCGACTTTGTTGTGCTTACGGTTGGAATATGAATTCTACCACCCGTGTACTCGGCTATGCTGAGCGCTCGTGCAATTTGTATCTCTTCAGCCAAATTGGGAATTCCTTTCATGCCCAGTTGTGTAGCCGTGAGACCTTCATTGGCAATGCCTTGTCCTTTTAAAAAGGGATCTTGACAAAATACCAAAAGTAGCGCATCTACATCGAGTAGGTATTGCATGCCAATTTTTAAGATATTGGCATTGTCAATGTTTTTTCCATAATCCCCAAAGGCGATCGCTCCGGCATTTTTCATGTCAAACAATTCAGCCATGTCTTTGCCGGCACTTTCTTTAGTAAACGCACCTATGGGAAACAACTCTGTTGCAAACCCTTGCGCTTTATTTTTTACAAATTGTATTTGCGATTGGTTGTCTAGTACGGGAAACGTATTGGGTTGTAAAGCAATACCGGTAAATCCGCTTTTGGCAGTCACCCGAAGTCCGTTGGCAATGGTTTCACGTTCTTCATATCCGGGCTCACCAAGTGAAACACTGCTGTCAAACCAACCTGGTGAAACATGTAAATTGTTTAATTCTACCGCAATGTCATTGGCATTTACGGTTATAGAGGGAGCTATTTGAGTAAGTACACCCGCTGTAATTTCAATATCCATTTTTTGTTGATGAAACCCACTTTTTGGATCAACAATCGTGGCATTTTTAAGTACAATTTTCATGAGACAAATTTTTGAATAAACACTTCAAGCAGTACAAATAACAAGGCCAAAAGTACAAACCATTTCCACAATTCCGAATCATTTGTGTTTGATTTCCATGAATCAACTACAGATTCGATGGAGCTGGCTTGTTTGTATTGGTCAAGATCTAATTTGGATACAGCTGAGTTGCTTTCGATTCGGTTGTAATTAAAACTAATGGCATCTATTTTTTGGTTAGCGGCAAATAGTTCATAATTCCCAGCTGTAGCAGGATAATCAGCACAATTTAGTTTGATTTTACGTCCAACAACTTGCTGAATAGGAATAAACTGGTTTGTATTGTTTTTAATGTTTACAACGGCATCTTTCTCAATAACGGCATCCAGCATTACTTGATCGGCTTGTCCGATGGTGTAGTTTGTTTGGGCTGATTTTTGTTGCAATACAGCCATGCCATAAAAGGTTGGTACAATTAAAGGAGATTGTTGAAAATTAGAATTAGTTGTATTTATTGCAGCTGAAAACACATAAACCGATCCGTTTTTGGAAGGAGCCTGCAATAAAAATGGATTTTGGGTTACAAAACCCAGCAGTTTTGGATAGGCCGATTGAATTGAATAGTGGATATTTACCTTAGGGTAATCAAAATTTGAAATTGTTTTTTCAAATGCCGGTTTGTACAAAGGGTGCCCAAAAGCAATTTGAGTGATGAGCTCGGGTGTGTTTTGTAAGCCATTTACTTTAAAAGTGCCAAACTGATTGATAAATACATCAAAATTGCTTTGCGAATTAGCTTTTTCAGACGGTATCACCACTAGAGTTCCTCCAGCATTGGCAAAGGATTTTAAACTGGTTTGAAGGGCTTGTGGAATAGTTTGTAGCTCATTGAGCACCACAACGTCCTGTTTATCTATGTCATTATAGTCCAGTTGATTGTATTCCTCATTTTTATATTGAAATTCATTGGAGGTGTAAATTCGTTGTAAAAATGTACTCTTGTTGGCTTCACCAATACTTAATACGCGAATGTATTTTGGCTTTGAAATTGAAAAATAGAGTGTATTGTCATATGTTAAAGCGTTGTCAGTGATAGTTACATATCCATGAAACGGTTGTTTGGGTATACTAAATACGGTACTTTTTGTTGTTTTTTTTAGTGTAACAATGGTTTTGGCAACTGCTGTATTACCATTGTATATAGCCAAGGGTACAGCAACTGATTCGTGACCAACTTGCGATAAGCGCACCTCAATTTCATAAAACGCTCCCGACTGTTCTTTTACAAATACTGAATCAATACGTACGTTTTTTTGACTCTCAGCTACTGGAACTACAAATACTACCCGTTGTTCGCGCGCGGTTTTATTGAGGGCTTTTGATTGTTGTCCAAGTCCATCTGTTATAATCAAGATGTCTTTTTTTTCTCTAGATGGTCTTGCATTTACCTGAGCCAATGCCCGATCTAATTCAAACGGAATAGGGCTGTAGGCCAATTGTTGCAGTTCTTTTTTTATGGATTTGGTTGTTACATTCCAATAGGTTTCTGTTGCAGTAAGCAGAGAAAAGGTTTGGTTTTCTGGAAGCTGAGCCAAGAGTTCTTCTACACTTCGTTTAAGTAATTCTCCCTGCTTTCCTTTGGCTTGCATGCTGTAGGAATTATCCAGAATAATGTAGGTTTCATGGGTACTACTTTTTTGAACATCCGACGAAAAATAGGGCTGTGCAAATGCTAAAATAAGGCAAGCCAATAATAACAAACGGGTGAGCAGTAGAAGCCATTTTTTTAGTTTGGCACTTTTACGGGTTTGCGTACTGATGTCGGTAAGAAATCGAACATTGGTAAAATAAGCAACTTTAAAGCGCCGTAATTGGAATAAATGCACCAAAATTGGTAGAATCAATGCAAACAAAAAATACAGAATTTCGGGCTGTTTAAAATGCATTTTTTAAGGGTATACCTGCTGTTTATCCAATTATAATGTGCGTTTCAAAAGTACTAATCCACAGCAAATAAAGACAATGATTTATCAATTATTTCTTCTTTTGTCTTTTTTGCGCTTGTGTTTTTAACAGATTTCGATTTACCGAACCCGAAGTTTTCTTTTTGGTTTTGGATGGACCACCCAAATTTACTTTGGTATTCTTTTTGGCTTTTTCATGAAAGGCGCCTTCACCTTCTAATTTTGGCTTTTTGAGCAAGAATTTAAAAGCTTGTTTATCTTTTTCTGGCCCTATGAGTTTAGTCGAAATTTCAACAGTTTCGGGCAAGGATAGTTCGGCAATTTCGCGTTCCATGAGTACTTCAATGCTAAACTTCATTTCTTCTTCACGCGGGGTAAAAAAACTGATGGCGGTCCCTTTGGCATCGGCACGACCGGTTCGACCAATTCGGTGCATATACAATTCGGGCAGTTCAGGCATCTCAAAATTAATCACATGAGTAATATCAGAAATGTCAAGTCCACGTGCCATAATATCTGTGGTTATTATGCCTCTCAACTCGCCTTGCTGAAAGTTGGCCATGGTATTCAATCGGTAATTTTGCGATTTGTTCGAGTGAATTACTCCAAACTGATCGGGGAAATCTGCCTCGATATGTTCGTGCAGTAAATCGGCAATTTTTTTATTGTTGACAAATAATAAAACCCGAGAAATGGTCTCATTGGATGCTAAAAGTTGTTTAAACAAATTGATTTTTGTGTGAAAATTAGGCACCGCATAACTCAATTGCTCAATGTTTTCGAGCGGTGTGCCCGAAGCGGCTAAACTCACTTCTTCGGGAAAATCAAAGTAGTCGTTCAAAATAGCATCAACTTCATCTGTCATGGTGGCCGAGAACAAAATATTTTGACGTTTGGTGCGCATCATAGCCAAAATAGAAGTGAGTTGCGGACGAAATCCCAAGTTGAGCATTTCGTCAAATTCATCAATGACCAATTTTCTAGTTTCGTCAAATCGAATTACATTATCTAATGCCAAATCCATCGTTCTTCCGGGAGTTCCTACCAATATATCAATGCCTTGGTATACTGCCGTTTTCTGGGTATTGATGTTCACGCCGCCATATATTCCAAGGGTGCGTACCGACATGTATTTTGTGAGTTTTTCTACTTCTTCTACCACTTGAACTACCAATTCTCTTGTTGGAACCAAAATCACAATTTTCGGTGTATGAGTCGGCGAAAAGGTGTACAGTTTGAGCAGTGGTAATAAATAGGCAAAGGTTTTACCGGTTCCAGTTTGGGCAATTCCCATCATGTCACGGCCCGACATAATAACCGAAAAGGATTTCTCTTGAATGGGAGTTGGAGTGGTGTAACCCAATTCATCTAAGGCTTTTTGTACCGATTTGGGTAATTGAAACTGCTCAAAGGTGCGCATGTGCTAATTTTTGGGCAAAGGTAACCCATTCTACGTGTTATTGCTACACTTATTTCGAATTGCTAAAAACCCTCAAAAACGCCCAATCCAAACAAAGCAAAGTCATATTTCACCGGATCTACAGGGTCTAGTTTGCGCAGATTATTATCGAGTTCTTGTACCGCTTTAAAGTCATTTTGGTTGCGCTTGAGTAAACCCAATTTACGCGCTACTTTTCCCGAATGTACATCGAGTGGGCAAGATAGTGCCGAAGGAGGAATACTATTCCAAATGCCCAAATCAACCCCTTTGTGGTCGTTGCGTACCATCCAACGCAAAAATAAATGCAGTCGTTTGGCTGCCGAACCGGCTAATGGATCAGCTACGTGCTTGTGGCTACGTACCGCATGTGGAATTTCAAATAATTTAGTTTTAAACGCATGTATGCTGTGGTGCATGTAGTTGTCTTTTTGGTGTTGAGCAAAAACAGTTTCGAGTCCACCGCAGTTGGTGTAGATGTGTTGTAGGCCTTTGATAAAACCAATAAAATCAACTCCATTAAAGGTGCGGTGTACAAAATTTTCAAGCGGTTTGAGCTGATTATCGGTATGCGAACGCACAAAATCATAAGGAGAGTTACCTAGTAGCTCCATCATGCGCTGGGCATTTTGGATGATCATTTTTCGGTTGCCCCATGCAATGGTTGCACTTAACAAACCCGCAATTTCGATGTCTTCTTTCACCGAAAACTGATGCGGAATTTGCAGTGGATCCGTTTCAATAAAAACCGGTTGGTTGTAATAGGCAGCTTTTTCGTCGAGAAAGGATTGGAGGTCAGTGAGCATTGGTAATATTTTTTTTTGAACAAAAACCATCACTAATTTCATCTCCGATTTGTTGTGGAATAAAGCCCGTTTTTTTATACATAAATTTTACCTGTTCTTTATTCACACATGGCAATGGACCGTTTGCAGTACCATAAAAGAAAAAGTTTTCCTTAGGTGAATAAAAATGTAGATTTTTAAGTTGTAATGTATCAAATTTCAATTTTGGATATTTTGAGTTTTCCTCAGGAACAAAAAGCTGGTTGGTTGCAAATTTGCTTTTTGTTTGGTGAAATTTGTTGTTGGTTAATGGGGTAATATTTATTAAAAAAAACAATATAAAACTTCCTGTACAAAACAGGAATATCAATGAATTTACTTTCTTGTTATTGACTTTTAATAATATAACTAGTTCACTGCAAAGTAGAGCTGAAAAGAAAATAAACTCGGGCAAGAAAAAACGAAATTGCGGTGATTTAAGTAGAATGAGAATAAAGTGAATGGCCAAAATAGCATAGGTTATAGGCACTAGTTTGGTTTTCCTAAAAATGGATGTAAAGGGTACAGCTATAAATAGTACAAGAATACCAATATTAAAAAATCGGTTGAGGCCGTCTAAGGATATCCATGAAATTAATTTAGTTGTCATTGAAGCATTTGGAATTATAATGCTTTCAAAATAGCCAGCATTAACAGTTACATCGCTTAATCTATTTAGTAATATTTTAGGTAATATCCAGGGTAAATTCAACTCTATTAATTGAAATGGAAACAATGGATATCCTGTGATGATAGTGTTTTTTATCGCAAACAGTACTCCAATTACGCTTAAAATAACCACAGAATACATGTATTCTTTTTTTAATTTATAAATCCAATAAATAAACAACAATCCCAAGGGAAGTATTGTGATTTTAATAAATACAATTAGGGCAAATAATAGTAATGCAGTTCGAAAACTAATCGATGAATGAGCATGTTCAAGAAATAAATACAAAATGATTTGGGTTACAACTAACAAAATTAAATCAGGGGAAGGTTGGCTTACAAATTGCTGAAAAAGAATAGTAAATAAAATTACAAATCCAATCCAATGTTTTTGACTTTGCTTTTCCATTTCTTGCAAAAAATAATAGGAACTTATTACTAGAATTAAACCATTTAAGTCATTAAATCGATTGGAAATAAAATTGAAATTAAATCCAGCTTGTAGTATGTGAAATGGTGACATTTGGCCTAAAAATAAATGCAAATTGGCCAACCCTTTTACCAAGCCGTATTCGTTGATCCACTTAATTGATTGGATATAATAGCTTTCATTGTCTATTAAAAAAGGCACATCGCTTGACGTTTTTAGAGTTATAAGCACAATAATCAAGAATAGCATTTTATTTGACGTACTAAATTTTACGTATTCAAAATAACTTTCTAGAATTAAAGATGATATTTGCCGACGCCAATAGTAAAAAAATCCAGTACTTAAGGTGAGGTTAACCAGAAAAACTATAAAGCCGATTTTATAAAAAAAAGCACAACAAGTCAATAAAATTGTTTGAATAAAAACACCCAATAAAACAGTTATTGGTAAATTATTTGATTGAACTTGAATGAGTTTTGAAAAAACATATCCATAATTTATGAATACAAACAAGAAAACTATCCAGCTTAATGCTATAAGGATCATTTGTTTTCTATTTTCCCATCCACCATCACCAATTTTCGATCGGCCATGTTGGCCAAGTCTTCGTTGTGGGTAACAATTACAAAGGTTTGTCCAAAATCGGCGCGCAATTGGAAAAACAATTGGTGCAAGTTTTCGGCAGAGGTCGTATCTAAATTGCCCGAAGGTTCATCGGCAAAAATAATGGCCGGTTTGTTAATCAAGGCGCGGGCTACGGCTACGCGTTGTTGTTCGCCCCCAGAAAGTTCGCTGGGTTTGTGGTTGATGCGGTGTGAAAGTCCCAAATAATCGAGCAATTGCTTGGCCTCAGCTTCGGTTTCTTTTTGTTTTTTGCCGCCAATATAGGCCGGAATACACACATTTTCGAGTGCCGTAAATTCGGGAAGTAGTTGATGAAACTGAAAAATAAAACCCAATTGCTGGTTGCGAAAAGTAGAGAGTTTTTTGTCGGCCAACTGCAATACATTTTCTCCATTAATCAAGAGCTTGGTTTCTGATGATGCGCTAGGTTTATCGAGTGTCCCCAATAGTTGTAATAAAGTTGTTTTACCTGCTCCTGAAGCCCCCACGATAGATACAATTTCACCTTTTTGAATGTGCAAATCAACACCCTTAAGTACATGGAGATTGTCGTAGTATTTGTGAATGTTTTGTGCTTGAATCATGGGTGTTTAGTCTAGTTAGTCACTACTATAATATGAAATCTGCTGGTTAATTGGAATCTTTTGGTAGTAAAAAACCCAATTTTAAATGGCGTAACATTTTTTTTTCAAAGTTCCAAAAGAAGTTAAATTGGCCAAATAGAAAACCAATGGTTACCAAAAGTACTTGGTATATGGGAAAAATAATGAGTAAACGAACGGGTGTATACCAATGCAACAACAGCGCTTTCGAAATGCCTAATGCTTCACACAAGGGTTTAGAAAGCCAAGCCGATGCTGAGCCGGTTAGCGCAAACACGATAAAAATGACAGTGAGTTGAAAATTGGAACTCACATTCCAGCGTTCTTTTAGCTTTTTCATGCTTAGAAAATTCTAAACAAATATAGCGATTAAGCCTTTTGAGCATTGTCAATTTGTATAAAAAAAGCCAACAAATTTTGTTGGCTCTTGCTGTGGTTCAAATACTTTAATTATCTCATCAATTCACTGATTTGTTGTGCCAATTCTGTGCCAATACGATCTTGCGCTTCTACTGTTGCAGCACCTATATGTGGTGTCAATGATATTTTGGGATGCATCAACAACTGAATTTCCGGCGTTGGTTCATTTTCAAAAACATCCAAGCCAGCAAACAAAACTTTTCCGCTATCCAAAGCTGCAACCAAGGCTACTTCATCAATCACGCCGCCACGAGCACAATTAATGATTCCCACGCCGGTTTTCATGAGTTCAAATTCGGGAGTTCCAATCACATACTCTTTTTGAGCAGGCACATGAAGAGAAATAAAATCAGCTTGTTGTAAAAGGGTGACTTTATCGATGGTTTCAATTTCGAAAGCCAATTCTTGTCCATTAAAAAAATCAACAGTGATGGTAGCTTTTGGCACAAATCCATCTGTAGCAATCACCTTCATACCCAATCCCAAGGCCATTTTGGCGGTTGCTTGCCCAATGCGTCCAAAACCAATAATTCCTATGGTTTTGCCACGCAACTCAATTCCGTTGGCGTAGGCCTTTTTTAATCCGTCAAAATTTTGATCTCCCTCCAACGGCATGTTTCGGTTGGCGTCGTGCAAAAATCGCACCCCAGAAAATAAATGGGCAAAAACCAATTCAGCCACACTTTCAGAGGATGAAGCAGGCGTGTTGATTACGTGAATTCCTTTTGAACGTGCATAGTCCACATCAATGTTATCCATACCAACTCCGCCACGGCCAATAATTTTCAATCCGGGACAAGCATCAATAATGTCTTTTCTGATTTTGGTTGCCGAACGCACCAACACCACTGGGATTTGGTGTGTATTGATGTAATTGGCCACTTGTTCTTGGGCCACTTTGGTAGTAATCACTTCAAAACCGCCTTTTTCTAAGGCTTGAATTCCACTAGTTGAAATTCCGTCATTGGCTAATACTTTCATGGGTATATTTATTTAATGAGGAGTTTATTTTACTTGTTTTTCTAATTCTTGCATGGCGTCGACCAAAACTTGAACGCTTTCTATCGGCAAGGCATTGTACATAGACGCGCGGTATCCACCAACCGATCGGTGTCCGGGTAAGCCCGAAATTCCGGCTGCTTTCCATAGCGAATCAAAAAGTTCTTGGTGCGTAGAATCGACCAATAAAAACGTTGCATTCATACTAGAACGATCAGCTTTGTTGGCTGTTCCAATAAACAATGGGTTGCGGTCAATTTCGTTGTAGAGCAATTGAGCTTTGGCCTCATTCTTTTTTTCAATGGCAGCAATTCCTCCTTGATTTTTCAACCATTGCAAGGTGAGTAAAGAAGAATACACGGGTAAAACCGCTGGGGTATTGTACATGCTGTCGGCTTTAATGTGTTTCTCGTAGTCCATCATGCTTGGGATGCTTCGGCCTGTTTTGCCCAAAATAGATTCTTTGATGATAATTAAAGTAGTTCCAGCTGGTCCCATGTTTTTTTGTGCTCCGGCATAAATCAAATCAAATTGACTAAAATCTAAACTTCTTGAAAATATATCCGAACTCATGTCACAAATCATAGGAACGGCTGTTTGTGGAAATTGCTTGATTTGTGTGCCAAAAATAGTGTTATTGCTGGTACAGTGAAAATAACTTGCAGTTTCAGGTATAATGTAGTCAGTGGGAATGTGGTTGTAATTTTCGTTTTTTGAAGATGCCACCACTACAGTATCGCCAAATAACTTGGCCTCTTTAATGGCATTGTTGGCCCAAGTTCCGGTGTCTAAGTAAGAAGCTTGACCACCAAGCGGCATCAGGTTGTGGGGCACGCGTAAAAATTCCATGCTCGCTCCACCTTGTAAAAACAAGGCTTGGTAGCCTTTGCCGGTTAAACCTAGTAACTCTAATACCAAGGCACGAGCCTCTTCCATCACAGCAATGAAATCTTTGCTGCGGTGCGATATCTCCAAAATAGATAACCCGGATTGGTTAAAATTCAAAATGGCTTGGGCCGATTTTTCAAAAACCTCTTGCGGCAATATACAAGGTCCAGCACTAAAATTATGTTTTTTCATAAGGGTTAAAATTCAAATTCAAAAATAAAGGCACAAATTTCGACAATAGGCCGGTATTTATTCTGAATAGTTATGAGGAATTAAGTGATTTTATCAACAAAAACGATATAGACTAGTAATTGAATTATCGCATACTAAATCGCCAATACAAAGTTGAGTGTATCTATTTGGTCTGCATAATCCCAAAGTGCCGGTTTTTGCGTAGTTCCAAATGAAATAGCTCCGGGAATGTCAATTGAACTTACAATACATTGCAGTTGATCTTTTTCAGTGTTCAATCGATTTTTTAATTGTTCAATTGAGTTATAGTACTCATAAAAAACACTTGAAATAGGGGAGGCATAACTGGTATCTTCTTTAAGTGTTAAAAAACCATTGTCCAATAATTTAAAGTTGCTCATCAAAAAAACAGCCTTGTTGTAGTCATAATTGTTGGCGTATTTTTCATAATGAATCACGTCTTGGTAGGCAAAAATGGCTTCAAAAAATGCTGTAAAATCATACCCTTCGGGAACAAATAATTTGGATACGTTACGACAACCTAATCCAAAATAGCGAAAAATATCTTCGCCAAGCGCATGCAATTCCGTTTGGGTTTCTTGGCCGCTTAGAACAGCTACTGAGTTTCTGTTTTTGCGAATTAAGGACGGTTTGTCTTTAAAATAATACTCAAAATACCGTGCCGTATTATTGCTTCCTGTAGCAATAACAGCCTCGTAATTTTCTAATTTTCCTTCGGTAAATTGAATTCTTTTGGCTAAACTTGGTTCTACATCTTGCAAATAATTGGCTAGAAAAGGTAGAAGTTTTTGGTCGTTACTTGAGGTTTTTATTACAGCTTTGTGTCCTGCAATCAGTACCGAAAGCAAATCGTGAAATCCAACTAGAGGAATGTTTCCAGCCAATACCAATCCAATGGTTTTGGGAGTATGGACAGGTATTTGATATGGTGCAAGCCATTGGTCTAGGTTTGCTTGGGTGAGTGCATCAGCCCACGAGCCTATGGCAAATTGAACTTGATCTGTGGTAAACCACCCGTTGTGTGACTGCGACAATTGGATGAGAGCCTCAAAAGCGTCAAAATGGACATCATTGCCCAATACCGCTTCTTTTTTTTGCGGCGAATCGGTACGAAATTGCTGTAAAAATTTACCTAATTCTACAAAAGCGCGAATTGTATCTTTTGCTGCCATTTCTTTGTTGTATATGAATTGTTTTGAATGTATTTTTGCGCAAAATTAAGTTTTTAACGAGTAGAAATTTAACAGCGCATCAGATAAATTTGCATTCTGTTTTTTCTTTCTTTAATATACAATACTATGGCGATTATAATTACAGATGAATGCATCAATTGTGGGGCCTGCGAACCAGAATGTCCCAATACCGCAATCTATGAAGGAGCTGATGATTGGCGCTACAAAGACGGAACCAAACTCAAAGGAAAATTGGTTTTGCCCTCGGGAGAGGAAGTAGATGCTGACGCTGCACAAACACCGCTTTCGGATGATATTTATTACATAGTACCTGGTAAATGTACCGAATGCAAAGGATTTCATGACGAACCCCAATGCGCAGCAGTTTGCCCAGTTGATTGTTGTGTTCCGGATGATAACCACTTAGAAAGCGAGGAAACCTTACTGAATAGACAAGCGTTTTTGCACAATGAATAGCCTCAAATAGGTTGTATAGGCCAATAAAAATAAACACTAAAAATGAAAGCAGGAATTGTAGGATTACCCAATGTAGGCAAATCAACCTTATTTAATTGTTTGTCCAATGCCAAAGCGCAAAGTGCAAACTTCCCTTTTTGTACCATAGAACCCAATATTGGTGTGGTAAATGTACCTGATCCGCGTATCGTGCGTTTGGAAGAATTGGTAAAACCCGAACGTGTACAAATGGCAACCGTTGATATTGTAGATATTGCTGGCTTGGTTAAAGGTGCAAGTAAAGGCGAAGGTTTAGGTAATCAATTTCTTGGAAACATTAGAGAATGCAACGCCATTATTCATGTTTTGCGTTGTTTTGATAACGATAACATTGTGCATGTAGATGGCAATGTAAATCCCATTCGCGACAAAGAAACGATTGATATCGAATTGCAATTAAAAGATCTAGAAACGGTAGAAAAACGTCTAGAAAAAGTAAATCGTGCGGCCAAAACGGGCAACAAAGAAGCACAAGCAGAAAAGGCCTTTTTGGATCGAATTCGCGAAGCCTTGTTGCAAGCCAAATCAGCAAGAACAGTCGTTCCTCAATCAAATGAGGAGGTTGAATTGATGGCCGATTTTCAATTAATCACAGCCAAACCTGTCTTATATGTATGCAATGTCGACGAGGCTTCAGCCGTAAGCGGAAATGCCTATGTTGATCAAGTGCGAGAATTGGTTAAAGATGAAGACGCTCAAGTAATTGTTTTATCGGTAGGAGCTGAGGCAGATATCACAGAATTAGAGAGTTACGAAGAACGCCAAGTGTTTTTAGAAGACATGGGCTTGACCGAGCCAGGATCGGCCGTGTTAATTCGCGCTGCTTACAAATTATTAAAACTACAAACTTATTTTACGGCTGGTGTTAAAGAAGTGCGAGCCTGGACCATAAACATAGGTGATACTGCTCCCAAGGCAGCTGGTGTAATTCATACCGATTTTGAAAAAGGATTTATTCGTGCTGAAGTAATCGCCTACGAAGATTTTTCTGCATATGGTTCAGAAGCTAAAGTTAAGGAAGCTGGAAAATTGCGTGTTGAAGGTAAAGAATACATCGTGAAAGACGGCGATGTGATGCATTTCCGTTTCAATGTATAAGTACACATTTGCATAAATTGTAATCAAAAAGATGCCTTATTATTCAAGTAAGGTATTTTTTTTTACATTTATGTTCTATTAATCATGCTAAACAAGTGTTAAATGAAGCAAAGTCAATACATCATTAATCTCAATTCAACACTGGAAAATGTCTATTCGAGTACTGAATTTAGCGAATATAAGGCAAATTTAGTGTTGGCCTTTGCCGAACGAACTACCCTAGATACTCTAAAGCCGTACACACAGCTCAAGCAAAAATTTCCAAATGCTTCCATTGTGATTTCCTCGGCCTCGGGGCAAATTTCAAATAATAAGTTAGTCGAAGAACAAGTAGTAGTAACGGCTATTCAATTTGATCATACGCCCATTAAGGCCATTGAAATTCAAGTTGATCCAACGCATTCCAGCAACTATTTGGGTAATAGGGTAAAAAACGAATTAGTAAACCCTGAACTTTCTGCTTTGTTGGTGCTTTCAGAAGGAAGTTTTGTAAATGGCACCGATTTAATAGAAGAATTAAGAGCAGAAACTGCACACAACATACCCATTTTTGGTGGCATTGCCGGAGATGGGTATTTATTTGAACGAACGGTAGTTGGATTAGATCGAGATCCACTAGCGAATACGATTGTAATTATAGGATTTTATGGAGATCGTTTGCAATTTGGATTTGGTTCTGAAGGCGGTTGGACTGATTTTGGCCCTGAACGTGAAGTAACTAAATCCATCAAGAACAAGGTGTTTAAAATTGGTGATCATTACGCCTTGGATATTTACAATGAATATTTGGGCAAGTACGCCGAAGAATTACCCGGTTCGTCCTTGTATTTTCCGTTATCTATGAAAGAAACTCCCGAATCGGAGCCGGTGGTACGAACTATTTTGTCTATAGACGAAAAAGAAAAGTCCATGACATTTGCCGGAAATTTACCCGAAGGTTCGTTGGTAAAATTCATGAAAGGCAATTCTGATAAACTAATTGATGCCTCATACAAGGCGGCTACGCATTCTGAAATGGATACCCAAGAAAAAGATAGAATAGCTTTACTCATTAGTTGTGTAGGGAGAAAAATAGTATTGGGAGATCGCGTGGAGGAGGAAATTGAAGCCGTACGCGAAGTATTGGGCAAAAATGTTCTTTTGTTTGGTTTTTATTCCTACGGTGAAATTACACCCAACACCAAAAAAGTAGGTTGTGATTTGCAAAATCAAACCATGACGATTACCACTTTATTTGAATCGTAAACGCCATGAAAAAGCCCCCCATTCATCGCTATTTACAACGTCAAATCAACAAGTTTTTGACGCCTGAATTTTTAGAACAAAGTTCTGAATTGCAGGATTTTATTGCTGTTGTAAATCAAACCTACATCAACTATGACAAAGATGCCGAGCTCTTTGAGCAATCGGCCAAATTGAATGACCGCGAATATACAGTCATAAATTTACGCATCAAACAAGAACTGGAACGTAAACAGTTTTTTCAAGCACAATTGGTTGAAGCCATCAAGCAATTAAGCGACAATAACTCGACTCCTACGAATGGGGAAGAAGACGATTTACTGGGTTTACTCAACATTCTTACTGCAGAAATAGAATTTAAGAAACAATACCAAACAGAATTGCTTGAAGCCAAATCTGTAGCTGAAACGGCCAACGAAGCCAAATCTGATTTTCTTTCGTTGATGAGTCACGAATTGCGCACACCACTTAATGCAATTATTGGACTCACCTATATCATGGAGCAGGAAAATACACTCGAAAGTTTGCAAGAAAACTTGGGAACTTTGAAGCATTCTGCTCAAAATTTATTTTTACTCATTAATGATATTTTAGATTTTAATAAAATTGAAGCAGGCAAAATTGAGTTAGAGAAAATTAATTTCAATTTTAGAGACTTGGTGTTGCAAATAGCCAAGTCATTTGAGGTGCGTGCCAATGAAAATCTAAATCAATTGGAAGTGCTTATTGATGATAATTTTATGCCTAATCTGATAAGTGATCCGCTTCGAATCAGTCAGATATTGAATAATTTGGTGTCAAACGCACTTAAGTTCACAGCCAACGGAAAGGTGCAAATTGTAATTAGTCAAGAAGCTTTTTTAAATAAGGTATCCACCTTTAAGGTTGAAGTAATTGACACGGGGATTGGTATTGAAAAAGAAAATTATCAA
Organism: Flavobacterium sp.; assembly: GCA_018883065.1. Classification (GTDB taxonomy): domain Bacteria; phylum Bacteroidota; class Bacteroidia; order Flavobacteriales; family Flavobacteriaceae; genus Flavobacterium. Next base: position 23,154 of record VEQT01000019.1, on the reverse strand, counting down.
AAAATATTCAAGAAATTCTCTCAAGCCGACAACAAAACTTCCAGGAAATATGGAGGAACAGGTTTGGGCTTAGTGATTACGCAGCGTTTGTTGCACTTGATGGATTCGGATATCGCATTTGAATCAGAAATTGGAAAAGGCTCCAATTTTTATTTTACCTTGAGTTTGCCAATAGTGACAAATTCCCAGATGATTGATTCGCATTCAATTCAAGAAAGCTACCAAGAAATTAACTTAAAAGGATTGAAAGTTTTGTTGGTTGAAGACAACGTGATAAACATCAAAATTGCCCAGAAAATTATGCAGAAATGGGATGTAGAGGTTGATTTGGCCGAAAATGGTGCAATTGCACTCGACAAATTTGCCCAAAACAGGTACCATATTATTTTAATGGATTTATCCATGCCTGTTATGGATGGTTACGAAGCCACTACCGAGATCCGCAAAACCGATAAATTAATTCCGATTATTGCGCTTTCTGCTTCTGCTTCGTTTGGCTATTTGGATCGCGCCTTACAAATTGGCATCAACGAATACATTATTAAGCCATTCAACCCCAAAGAGCTCAATATGAAGCTACATAAATACGCCAATTTTTTGTAGTTTTTTTCTCTGTTATTTTATTCAAATTGTCAATATCATTATTGATAACTTATGTTTGGCATACTTTGATTGTGCAGTGCATTCTTTTATATTAGCGCAAATTCGTTAGTGCTTAACATGGCTGAACAAAATCAATATACCGAAGACAATATCCGTTCCCTCGATTGGAAAGAACACATCCGTATGCGTCCCGGGATGTACATCGGAAAACTTGGCGATGGTTCTTCTCCCGATGATGGAATTTACATTCTGCTCAAAGAAGTTATAGACAACTGTATCGACGAGTTTGTAATGGGGGCAGGAAAAACCATCGAAGTGACCATCAAAGACAAACAGGTTTCTGTGCGGGATTACGGTCGCGGAATTCCATTAGGAAAAGTAGTAGATGTAGTATCCAAAATGAATACCGGTGGAAAATACGATTCCTTGGCATTCAAGAAATCAGTTGGACTTAACGGAGTAGGAACCAAGGCAGTTAATGCGCTTTCCAATTATTTCCGAGTAGAATCAGTTCGAGACGAGAAGCAAAAAGCAGCCGAATTCAATGCCGGTAATTTGGTCTTAGAAGAGGACATCATTGACACCACCAAACGCAAAGGGACCAAAGTAACTTTTGTGCCCGATGAGCTCATCTTCAAAAACTACAAGTTTAGAAACGAGTATGTTATTAAAATGCTCAAAAACTATTGTTACCTCAACAATGGTTTAACCATTATCTACAACGGCGAAAAATATTATTCTGAAAATGGTTTAAAAGATTTACTCGAAGAAACCATTCACGTAGATGATTTAGAATACCCAATTATTCATCTTAAGGGCGATGATATCGAAATCGCTTTAACACACAGCAAAACGCAGTACAGCGAAGAATATCATTCATTTGTAAATGGCCAAAACACAACCCAAGGAGGAACCCATTTGGCAGCCTTTCGCGAAGCAGTGGTGAAAACCATACGCGAATATTACAACAAAGGCTTCGAGGCTTCTGATGTGCGCAAATCGATTGTGAGCGCAATCAGTATCAAAGTGATGGAACCCGTTTTTGAGTCGCAAACCAAAACCAAATTGGGCTCCACCGAAATGGGTTCTGAACCAGGCATGCCCTCGGTGCGTACCTTTGTGAATGATTTTGTAAAAAACAAACTCGACAATTTTCTCCATAAAAATCCAGAAACCGCCGATGCCTTGTTGCGCAAAATTTTACAGGCTGAACGCGAAAGAAAAGAACTGTCTGGTATACGAAAATTAGCTAAAGACCGCGCGAAGAAATCGAGTTTACACAACAAAAAATTACGCGATTGCCGGGTGCATCTCACCGATACTAAAAACCCAAGAAGTTTAGAAAGCACGCTCTTTATTACCGAGGGAGATTCAGCTTCGGGTTCGATTACGAAATCCCGTGATGTAAATACCCAAGCTGTGTTTAGCTTGCGCGGAAAACCTTTGAATTCCTATGGTATGACCAAGAAAATTGTATATGAAAATGAGGAATTCAATTTGTTGCAAGCCGCTTTAGATATTGAAGATGACATGGAAAATTTGCGCTACAACAACATTGTCATCGCTACCGATGCCGATGTCGACGGGATGCACATTCGCTTGTTGTTGATCACCTTTTTCTTGCAGTTTTTTCCTGAACTGATTAAAGACGGACACTTGTATATTTTACAAACGCCTTTGTTTCGGGTGCGAAATAAAAAAGAAACCATTTACTGTTATTCGGATGAGGAGCGACGCGCTGCCATCGAAAAATTAAAACCAAAACCTGAGATCACTCGATTTAAAGGTTTGGGAGAAATTTCGCCCAATGAGTTTCAGTTTTTTATTGGGGAAGACATTCGCTTAGATCCCATTATGTTAGATAAAAACACGTCAATTGAGCAGTTGCTGTCGTTCTATATGGGCAAAAATACTCCAGACAGACAAGACTTTATCATCAACAATTTGAAAGTAGAACTCGATGCCTTGGCCGAGGCCTAAACCCACTAACGGTTGTAAACGCCACACACTATGGACGAAGAAGAAATTTTAGAACCACAAGACGAAGGACAAGCGGCCCCCGGTACTCATTTTTATGAGCATACAGAGGATGGGCAGGACACCATTACCAAGGTAACCGGCATGTACAAAGACTGGTTCTTAGACTATGCCTCATATGTAATTTTAGAACGTGCAGTTCCCGCTATCGAAGATGGATTTAAGCCGGTGCAACGCCGCATCATGCATTCGCTGAAAGAATTGGACGATGGCCGATACAACAAAGTGGCCAATGTAGTGGGACATACCATGCAGTACCATCCGCACGGCGATGCCAGTATTGGCGATGCTATGGTGCAAATAGGCCAAAAAGAATTACTCATTGATTGCCAAGGAAACTGGGGAAATATCCTCACCGGCGATGGGGCAGCGGCTTCCCGTTACATCGAAGCGCGTTTGTCTAAATTTGCGTTAGAAGTATTGTACAGTCCCAAGATTACCGATTGGGGTGTTTCCTATGATGGACGTCGGGCCGAACCCAATAATTTACCGGTAAAATTTCCGTTGCTTTTGGCCCAAGGTGCCGAAGGAATTGCCGTGGGACTTTCGACCAAAATTCTGCCACACAATTTTAACGAGCTCATTGATGCTTCAATTAAAATTTTAAAAGGCAAACCTTTTCAGTTATTTCCTGATTTTCAAACAGCAGGAATAGCCGATATTACCAATTACAATGACGGAATGCGTGGCGGACGCGTGCGTGTGCGCGCCAAGATTGGACAATTGGATAAAAACACTTTGGTAATTACCCAAATTCCCTTTTCGACCAACACAACTACGTTGATTGACAGTATTTTGAAAGCCAATGAAAAAGGCAAAATCAAAATCAAAAAAATTGAAGACAATACCGCTGCAGAGGTAGAGATTCTCATTCATTTGTATCCGGGAGTTTCACCCGATAAAACCATCGATGCGCTATTTGCTTTTACTGCTTGTGAAACCTCAGTGGCGCCATTGGGTTGTGTGATTCAAGATAACAAGCCGCTCTTTATTGGCGTTTCAGATATGTTGCGCATGTCTACAGCTCGTACGGTGCAATTACTCAAAAGCGAATTAGAAATTCAGTTGGATGAACTCGATGAACAATGGCATTTTTTGTCGTTGGAACGCATTTTTATCGAGAATAAAATCTATCGTTTAATCGAAGAAGAAACAACCAAAGAAGGCGTAATTTCTGCTATTGATGCTGGTTTGAAGCCGTTTATCAAGCCACTCAAGCGAGCCGTTACCGAGGACGATATTATTCGCCTAACCGAAATCCGAATCATGCGAATTTCGAAGTTTGACAGCAATAAAGCCCAAGATAAAATTGAGGCTCTTGAGGGAGATATTGCGCAAGTAAAACACGACTTGGCCAACTTAACTGATTTTGCCATTGCTTATTTTACCAAACTCAAAGAGAAATATGGTAAAGGCCGAGAGCGCCAAACCGAGTTGCGCATTTTCGATGATATTGAAGCAACCAAAGTAGTTTTGCGTAACACTAAACTTTATGTGAACCGCGAAGAAGGATTCATTGGAACAGGCCTCAAAAAAGACGAATACGTAACCGATTGTTCGGATATTGATGATGTAATTGTGTTTTTGCGTGACGGAAACATGATGATTTGCAAGGTTGATGACAAGAAATTTGTGGGCAAAGACATCATCCATGTAGCCATTTTTGACAAAAGCGACAAGCGTACCATATACAATATGATATACCGCGATGGAAAATCGGGTCCGGCCTACATTAAACGCTTCAACGTGTCGGGTGTTACACGTGATAAATTATATGATTTAACTAATGAAACTAAGGGTTCACAAGTCTTGTATTTTACTTGTAATCCAAATGGTGAGGCCGAAGTGGTAACTGTGTTACTTCGACAATTGGGTAACATCAAGAAATTGAAATGGGATCTTGATTTTGCTGCAATTGCAATCAAAGGACGAGCTTCTAAAGGTAATCTGGTGACCAAATACCCGATTAAAAAAATAGAAATCAAAGAAAAGGGAATTTCGACACTTTTGCCCCGAAAAATATGGTTTGACGAAACAGTACAAAAACTCAATACAGATGCCCGAGGCGAATTGTTGGGCGAGTTTAAACCCAGTGACAAATTGTTAGTAATTTCTCAAACGGGTAAATTAAAAGTTATAATTCCTGAACTCACCACTCACTTTGATGAAGACATGGTGGTCCTCGAAAAATGGATCCCTAATAAACCCATTTCTGCCATCTATTATGACGGGGAAAAAGAGCGGTATTATGTGAAACGATTTTTGGTCGAAAACGAAACCAAAGAAGATATTTTTATATCTGAACATACGAACTCGCAGTTAGAGGTCGTTTCTACCGATTACCGTCCACAAGTTGAGGTAGTTTTTGCCAAAGTAAAAGGCGTACAAAAAGAAAATGTCGTGGTAGATATCGAAGGTTTTATCGCAGTCAAAGGGTTTAAAGCTTTGGGTAATCAGCTCACTACCGATAAGATTAAGCAAGTGAATGTATTGGAACCCTTGCCATATGAACCACCCGTAGAAGAAGTTCCTGAGCCAATGGAACATGAAACAACCGATTTATCAAACGAAGTTAACGAGGATATTCAACTCGACGAGGATGGTCAAATAACCTTATTTTAATTCAACATAAAAAAGGCGCTATTATAAAATAGCGCCTTTTTTATGTTGTCAGTCTACTTCTTTTTGGACATTTTCATATTTAACAATTCGACCACAAGCGAAAAGGCAATAGCAAAATACAAATAGCCTTTGGGTACTACATCTACATGGTTTCCAAAAAACGAAGCTTGTGCAATGTGCGCGCTTTCGGTTACCAACATAAACCCAATCAAGATTAAAAATGACAGGCCTAGTATTTGAATGGACGGATTTTTATTTACAAATGTCCCTACCGGAACTGCAAACTGCATCATTATTAAAACCGAAATAATTACAGCAATAATCATGATATATAAGGCACCTTCCACGCCGTTGGTCATTCCTACAGCCGTTAGAATACTGTCAAATGAAAATACCAAATCAATCAATATGATTTGAAAAATCACCTGACTAAATCGTTTGGCAGCACTGGTTTTGAGTTCTTTTTCTTGATGTCCTTTTTCGTCTACTTTGTCATGAATTTCTTTGGTGCTTTTGTAAATCAGGAATAAACCACCCAGTAATAAAATTAAACTTTGTCCAGAGATATCGGCACTAATCCAGCTACTATGAATGGTTATCCAAGGTTCTTTCATGGCAATCAATAATGTGATGCCAAACAACAAGGCGATGCGCATAAACATGGCCAAAAACATACCTATTTTGGTGGCTTTTTTTCTTTTTTCTGGCGGCAATTGTCCAGTTACAATAGAGATAAAAATGATGTTGTCAATACCCAACACAATTTCTAAAAAAGTCAAAGTGAATAATGCTATCCAGGCATTTGGATTTGAAATAATTTCTGTCATAAAAAGTTAATTTGTTAGTTTGGTGGCTTTACCCTGTTCACGGTGTGGATTGCCTACAATTCCGTAATCAAAAGTATATGAATTTTTTTTTGAACTGCGGATTCGAATGGAAACAGCATGCTGCTCTGCAATGGTTTTGGGATGTAACTTAGTCAATATGAACTCGCAGTCGTTCACCCAACGGATGCTAGCTGTATCGGTTTTGCCTTTATACGTTTCAATAACCATTTTGTCTGTTCGTATAGATGTTGTGTAATGTTTCTTGCCTTGAATGCTAATTTCAGACAAATAGGTCCCTGTTTTAAAGGATTTACAATCTAGGTTGGCCTCATAACAGCTTGAAGCAAGCAGTGCAATACAAAATAAGTACAAGTATTTTTTCATATTAAGGAATAATGCTGAGGTTATATTTGGTTAATAATCCAGCCAAATTATTGGCCAAAAAATGGGCGTCTTTTAAGGTATTGTATTCGGGATCAATGGAATAATTTCGTGCGCTGGTAAAATCGGCCCCACTTAAATTGGTTTCATTAAACAAGGTCAATTGCAAATCACAGTCGGCAAAAACGGCTTGTTGCATCTGGGTTCCTTGAAAGCTTACTTCCTTTAAACTGCAACCTTTAAATTGCGTTTTGGGCATTTTTTTATAAGAAAATGAGGCAAAATCAAGTGTACAAACAGTGAATTGTACTTGAAATAAAAAATCATCGGCTTCGTGAAAGGCAGTTCCAATGAGTTTACAATTTACAAAATGTACATTTTTTAGTCCGGTATTTTTGAGTTGAATGAGCGACAAATTGCAGTCGGTAAAGCTGCAATCGGTAAAACTCGAACTCGAAAAATGGGTATTTGCAAAGTCACAATTAGTAAACGAACAGTCCTCAAATTCTTTATTGGTCAAAAATTGTTGTACTGCAACAACCTTATTGAACGTTTCTTGGTAATAATACACTTCTTCCATTAGTATCCAAATAAACTTTTCATGATGGTTTGTAAGCCTTTAATCGCCAAATAAACTGCACCAATGCTTATACCAACCCCAATAACTAATACCAAATAATGCCAATTGTTTTGTTTGTTGATAAAAGCATTGTAAATTACTGTGGGACCAATAAAAAGTAGGGGTAAGGCCCATGCCATGTATTTTATTCCTTGTGCTAGGATGCTGCGGTTGGTTTTCATACCTCTTATTGATTTAGGAAATAATTGACTGCTTTACGCACGCTTCCATGGGTGAGCAATAATCGTTCGGCGGTTTGGTAATCTAATTTGGTTTCATCCATAATCATTTTGGTGCCACGATCTACCAATTTGGCGTTGCTCAATTGCATATCCACCATTTTATTTCCTTTAACTTTTCCCAACTGAATCATGGTGGCAGTTGACAACATATTCAAGACTAATTTTTGCGCTGTACCGGCCTTCATGCGGGAACTTCCCGTTACAAATTCAGGACCTACGACTACTTCAATTGGAAATTTTGCCTCATGTGCTAGCGGGCTTCCGGCATTGCAGGTGATGCAACCTGTTGAAATTCCTGCGGCATTACAGGCTTCCAATCCACCAATTACATATGGTGTGGTGCCCGAAGCAGCTATGCCAATCACAACATCATTGGATGTTAAATGGTAGGCGTTTAAATCGGTCCAAGCCTGAGTGGTATTGTCTTCGGCATTTTCTACCGCTTTGCGAATGGCCGCATCGCCGCCAGCTATGATTCCGATTACTAAATCAAATGAAACACCAAAAGTTGGTGGACATTCGGAGGCGTCGACTATACCCAAACGGCCAGAGGTACCAGCTCCAATATAAAACAAACGCCCGCCCAATTTCATTTTGGCTACAATTTCGTCTACCAATTTTTCGATTTGTGGTAACGCTTTTTCTACGGCCAGCGGCACGGTTTTGTCTTCGTTATTTATATTATGTAACAAGTCGTGTACCGACATTTGTTCTAAATGTTGGTAATGCGAGGCTTGTTCGGTAGTTTTTTTAAATGACATAATTTCAATTGGTTAAAGCAAATAAGCAAGCGCCATACCAAGTACAATCACACTGATTTTGGCTACATTAAATTTATGCCCTTCGCTGCTTTCAAAAATAATAGTCGACGAAATATGAAATAGTATTCCAATTACCACAGCAGTTATTTCGTTGGCATATTGAGTAATAAAAGGCACTGAATCTCCTAAAAAAGTTCCCAAAGGTGTCATGAGCGCAAAGCCCAACATAAAAACGAAAAGGGCACTAGGTTGTAAGTTTCCTTTGCGAAAAAAAGTAGCCAAAATAATCGCAATAGGCAAATGGTGTACGGCTATTCCCAAGGCCAATGAAGGATGCTGACTCACCGGAAAACCCTCTAAAAGCGCGTGAATACACAAACTTAAGAAAAGCAACCACGGAATTTGAGTAATCGAATCGTGTCCGTGTACATGCCCGTGTTCGGCTCCTTTTGAAGCGACTTCCAATACGATTTGAAAGAGTATCCCCAACATGATAAACAGGCCAATTGAAGGCGATGAGGTGGCGTATATTTCGGGTAATAAATGAAATACAGTGAGTGCCAATAAAAAGGCGCCACTAAAGGCCAATAGTAATTTTAGGTTTTTCTTGTTTTTGGGCTCTAGAAAAAGCGAAATTCCATACCCCAAAAGCACCGATATAAAAGGCAATAGATAATTCATTATTTGAAAATCAGAATGAGGCGTTCGCTCTCGGTTTTATGGAATTTTTTCAGTTTATAATCGCCAAAGACATCCAGCAAATAAATGCCGGCTTTATCCATCATGTCTTGAAAATCGGACAAGGTAAATGCACGTACTTTTTCGGTAAAATGATAGTGTTGGCCTTGGTCTTCAAAATCGATTTCTTTGCAAATAAAACCATCTTTCAGGTAGCGTTTCAGTTTAAAGCAAATGCCGTCGATGGTTTTTTCTTCTTCGGGCACCAACTGATTTAGTACGTAATTTACATTCATAAAATCAATTACGCCAAAACCATATTCGGTTAAATTATTTTTGATATTAATGAGTGTTTGCAAATGGTCTTCGTCGTTATCAAAATAGCCAAAACTCGTAAATAAATTGAAAATTGCATCATAGGCTTGGCCAAAATCTTGGCGCATGTCGTGTACCCGAAATTCTAAATTGGCATTGGCGTTGCGTTGAGCTATGGCAATGCTATTGGCTGATAAATCGATACCCGTAACCTTAAAACCCAATTGATTCAAATAGATGGCATGTCGTCCGGCGCCACAAGCCAAATCGAGTACGGTGGCTTTTTCGGGCAGATTGAGGTAATGGGTAAGCATGTCCATAAACAATTGCGCCTCACGGTAATTGCGGTCTTTGTATAAAATAGGATAATAAGGGGTGTCAAACCAAGAGGCAAACCAAGTTGCTGGCTGAGTTGAATCCGATTGTTGCGATTGTGACATTTGTGCGACTACAGTATTTTGAACCCCAAAAATACTGTATTTTTGCCAAGCATTTTCAATAAAACCAAATTGTTGCCGCCTGAAAATGCAATTTATAATTGGCAATCACATGTGCAGATGGAAAATTTTAAGATGGTGGCCAAAACATTTTTTGGCTTTGAAGAGATACTAGCAAAAGAACTTTTACAATTGGGTGCCCAAGAGATAGAACCCGGCATTCGAATGGTCTCGTTTACAGGCGATCAAGGGTTTATGTACAAAGCCAATTTGGCCTTGCGTACGGCACTTAAAATTCTAAAACCGATCTTTTATTTTAAAGCCACTAATGAAACGGGCTTGTATACAGGTATTTCAAAAATAAAATGGAATCAATATTTGAAACCCCACCAAACCTTTGTGATTGATACAACTGTGCATTCGGATTATTTCAAGCATTCGCAGTTTGTGTCTCAAAAATGCAAGGATGCCATTGTTGATCAATTTCGAAACGAAACCGGTCAGCGCCCCAGTATTGACAAAGATTTCCCCGATGTACGAATCAATATTCATATCGCCAAAGACCAAGTTTCAGTGGCTTTGGATACCTCGGGAGCTTCCCTGCATCACCGCGGCTACCGTATGGCAACCAATATTGCTCCGATTAACGAAGTGTTGGCTGCCGGCATGTTGTTACTTTCGGGCTGGGATGGGAAAGGTGATTTTATAGACCCCATGTGTGGCAGTGGAACCATTTTGGCTGAAGCGGCAATGATTGCCTGCAACATTCCTGCCAATATTAACCGCAAAGAGTTTGCCTTCGAAAAATGGGCCGATTGGGATCCTGATTTATTTGCAACCATCGAAACATCTTTGCTAAATAAAGTGCGTGAGTTTCATTATACCATAACCGGATATGATAAAGCGCCTAGTGCTGTTTTAAAAGCAAAGGACAATATCAAAAATGCGAATTTAGACGAATACATCACAATCCAAGAACGCAATTTTTTTGATACCGTAAAAACAACCCAAGGACCTTTACATATGCTATTTAATCCGCCCTATGGCGAACGATTGGATATTCAGATGGAACGTTTTTATGCTGAGATAGGGGATACGCTAAAGAAAAGCTATCCAGGGACAAATGCTTGGTTTATTACCGCCAATTTAGAAGCCTTGAAGTTTGTAGGATTGAAACCTTCCCGAAAAATAAAATTATTCAATGGCAGTTTAGAAGCGCGTTTGGTGAAATACGAAATGTATGAAGGCAGCAAACGCACCAAATTTCAACAACACGAAATCAATTAGTCATGACTAAACTTCAACTTCGCGCATTTTTATACCAATTGGGCAGTTTTGCTGTCTTGTTTATATTGTTTCGGTATCTATTGGATCACTACTCGTCTTTATCCGGATTTTGGAGTCCGTTTACCGCTTTTGTAGTTGGTACCTTACTAAGCCCCAAATTCCAGGCAGTGAAAACCAAAAACGGCGAGCGCCTATTCTTAAGTTGGATTTTTGTAAAAGGGGTGAAGGAGATTTAGTTATCCGTTATTTGTTGTCCGTTATCTGTTTTACGTTGAATTTCACTTAAGCATACACTTGCTACAAGATTAGTACTACAGCGAAGCGGAAATCTTAAAGTGTAAACCGTAAACTAAAAACTACTCCACCTTCACAAACTTTCTCGTTGTATTTTCAATCTTAAAGAAATAAATACCTGACGACAAGACGCTTACGTTTACTGTTCTTTGATTGCTATTCAACTCGCCCGATTGGCAAATTTGCCCAGATTGATTAATGATTTGAAAGGGTTGTGTTGTATGGGTATTGGTTGTCCAGTGAATATTTATTTCTTCTTGAACTAGCGTAGGCGATACGGCAAATGCCTGATTACTAAAGGTTGTGCTTTGCAACAACGACCCAGTCCGCACATCGTCAATTACCATGCGTGTACCAAAAGTAGGTGTTGAACCTTCTTTGGCTAAATTAAAATCCAAATACAGGTGAACGGGGCTGCCGGGTTCGGTAAAGATTACCGGAATCGATACAAAATGAAAATTGGCATCTGTGGGCGGTAGGTCTAATTGAGCGATCCCCATTTCTACCCCGTCTTGGTTAAGAATGGTGAGTTTTACTTCGGCCACATCAGCGCCAAAGGGTAAAAATTTATAGTGAAAAGATAAAAAATCAATCGATTCGTTTCCTACTAAGGGAACGCCCGGATTCCAACCAGGACTGTCTTGGGTACTGTCCCAAAACAAATGTGCTCCTCCTGGAATTACTGTTTTTTGATTGGTGTTAAACGCATTTGCTATTTCTAAACCGTAATTTCCCTCAGCGGCTTCGGTTGTTGCATTACATAAGCTAGCAATACAATTTCCATACAAGATGTTGTCTGAGGTGCTTTCGCCTGTTTCGGTATTGATGCTCACAGGTACCGAAAAATTAATTCCCCAATGGTTGACCAAAAAGTTGGGTTTTATGTCTTCAAAATTGCCGTTTAAGATTTGACCAAAACCCAGAGTTTGGGTAATAAGTGCACTAATAAATAGGGTTTTTTTCATGTTTATTATGGCTTAACTGGAATCAGCTCTTTCTTTTTGTAGATCGGAACCATATAAGACAAGGTATAATTGAAACCAGCCCCAAAACTGCTGCCATAGGTTCGATTAAATCCAGGAATATACAGGTTGTCAAAATTTGAAGGATACTTGTTGCTAAACAATTTGTTCATTCGCAAGCTAAAACCAAGGTAAAAATTTTGAATCACTTTTGCTTTTACACCCACTACCACTTCAATCCATTGGGCAGATAATCCATTGGTTGTGGTGCCTGGCATATACAACGGATTTTCATTAAAGTAGGGATTAGTGGTATATACGCGGTAGGCGTTCAACGTTTGACTAAATGAACTTGCCGCATAGCGCATACCAAACGTAATTACATTTTCCATATCGAGCCAATTCTCGTAAAAATTGTAATCAAATCCCGCTTTCAAGTAAGTGCCTTTGGCAGTGTAATTAATCAGATAATCATTTTCGGTTGTGTTTTCGTTGCCAATTTCACCCGCGAGGTAATAATTCTTGGTTAGCCTATAGTCTCCTGTAAACTCTATTCCCTTGTAGTTGTTGTTTCGAAATGATTGCCCTACTTTATATAAATCTACTCCCAAACGCAACCCATAGCGGTAGGTTTTGGGGGCTACACTGTCTTTTTTAGCTTCTTGTGCAACAGCGGTACCGCACACCAGTCCAAGCAAATAAAGACTAAAAAAATACGTTAATGTGCGTCTCATTTTCGTTGGTAATTTGGTACTGGTTTACACTAATGTTTTTGATCCAGGAAGTGCCAGATGGAGTCAGTTCGCTCAGGGCATATGGATTCGTTTCGTCTAAGGTGAACAAGGTTTTGTAGCCACAGGCTCGGGAAACATATATATTGTTTCGGGTGTACTTAAATTCTAATACATCTGAATTCACCAACGAGGGCGTCACGGTGTTTCCGTAGTTTAAGATAAATTGAAATGTTGTCGTATCGGCGGTAATTTTTAGTGGAATTTTTATGGTATTCACGCCGTTAAATGCAAGTCCCGTATCCATTCCTTCGCCCACTATTAAAAGATTGGTCACATTTTTGGTGAGAGTTGGATTGGTAATGTCATAAAAATCAAGTACCACTTGAGGCGTGGTAGCCGTTGCAGGGTCGCAGATGTCATCTTTTTCGCAGCCGGAAGAAATCCACACCAAAGCAAGGATAAGTAAAATGGATAATTTTTGGAGTGAATTCATTTGCACCGCTTAACGTTTTTCCAAAAGTACAATATTTTCTACGTGATGCGTTTGCGGAAACATATCCACCGGTCGAACGCGTGTTACCGCATAAGCTTCGTCTAATAAAGCCAAATCGCGCGCTTGTGTGGCCGAGTTACAACTCACATACACAATGCGTTGGGGTGCAATTTTGAGTAATTGCGCGACTACATCTTTGTGCATTCCATCGCGCGGTGGATCGGTAATCACGACATCGGGCTGCCCGTGTTGTGCAATGAAGGCGTCATTAAACACCACTTTCATGTCGCCCACAAAAAAGTGACAGTTCTCGATATTGTTGCGTTTGGCATTGGCCTTGGCATCCAAAATAGCTTCGGGCACGCTTTCTACGCCAATTACTTTTAACGCACGCTTGGAAACAAATTGTGCGATTGTTCCAGTTCCGGTGTATAAATCGTATACAATTTCTTGGCCGGTGAGCCCAGCAAATTCCCGGGTGAGTTTATACAATTCATAGGCTTGTGCCGAATTGGTTTGGTAAAACGATTTGGCGTTGATGCTAAATTGTAAGCCTTCCATTTCTTCCAAAATATAATCACGGCCTTTGTAACAGATGATATTCTGGTCGTAAATGGTATCGTTGGGCTTGTTGTTTATCACGTATTGCAACGAAGTAATCGTTGGGAATGTTTCGGCTATATAATTGAGGAGCAACTCTCGTGCAGCTTTGTCATCTTCAAAAAACTGTAATAGCACCATGATTTCTCCAGTTGAAGCAGTTCGGATCATGAGTGTGCGCAATAATCCTTCGTGATTTCTAGGGTTAAAAAAGGAGAGGTCATTGTTGTTGGCAAATTCGCGGATGCAATTGCGAATGGCATTTGACGGATCTTCTTGTAAATGACAGTGGGTAATGTCTAGGATTTTGTCCCACATTTTGGGAATGTGAAACCCAAGTGCATTTTTGTTTTGAATTGTGTCTAATTGATCAATCTCCTGTTCGGTGAGCCAACGCGAATTAGAAAAACCAAATTCCATTTTGTTGCGGTAAAAAAACTGTTTTTCAGAGCCCAAAATAGGATCCATTTGAGGAATCTCAATTTTCCCAATGCGTTGCAAGTGGTTTTTCACTTCGTTTTGCTTGTACACCAATTGCTGCGGGTAGTTCATGTTTTGCCATTTGCAGCCGCCACATACCCCAAAATGGATGCACACCGGCTCAACACGCTGTGGGGAATAGGAGTGAAATCGTATTGCTTTGCCTTCGTAGTAGGCTTTTCTTTTTTTAAACGTTTGTACATCAACCACATCCCCGGGCACCACATTGGGGATAAAAATTACTTTGCCGTCTGGGGCTTTTGCTACACATACACCTTTGGCGCCTGCGTCTAGGATTTCGATGTGATCAAACACAATTCGGTCGGTTTTTTTCTTTGCCATGGCGCAAAAATAAGCTAATGCCTAACTAGTTGTTTTCAAAAAAATAAAAATTTTGTGAATTAATTTGTAAACCCATAAAAGCGAATTTAAATTTTGTTATTTCCGCAATTAAATATGTAGTTTTGTGACATAAATGGATGATTTCTCTCCGCAAGTAGGAATAAAAAAACTATCAATTTAAACGATTACTTCATGGCCACTCATTCAGCCAAAACCCCCGCAGAATTCATTCAAATAGAAGAACAATATGGCGCACACAATTATCATCCTTTACCCGTGGTTTTAGCCCGAGGAGAAGGGGTTTATGTGTGGGATGTGGAAGGAAAAAAGTACTATGATTTTTTGTCAGCCTATTCGGCGGTAAACCAAGGTCATTGCCATCCCAAAATTATCCAAGCCATGGTAAATCAGGCACAAACCTTGACACTTACCTCTCGTGCTTTTTACAACGATCAATTGGGGCCATACGAACAATACTTGACGTCTTATTTTGGTTTTAATAAAGTACTTCCCATGAATACGGGTGCCGAAGCAGTAGAAACCGCTTTAAAAATTTGCCGTAAATGGGCCTACGAAGTAAAAGGGATCACTGAGCATCAAGCCCAAATCGTGGTGTGTGATGGCAACTTTCACGGACGCACCACAACCATTATTTCCTTTTCAAATGACGCCAATGCCCGAACCAATTTTGGTCCCTACACCGAAGGATTTATTTCGATTCCCTATGATGATGTCGATGCTTTGGAACAGGTTTTAAAGAACAATCCCAACGTAGCAGGATTTTTAGTGGAGCCCATTCAAGGCGAAGCAGGAGTATACACACCAGCTGACGACTATATGATGCGTGTAAAAGCACTTTGCAACCAATACAACGTCTTGTTTATCGCCGATGAAATTCAAACCGGAATCGCCCGAACTGGATCGTTATTGGCGGTTTGTGGGAATTGCAGTTGTGAAAATGCCTGCGAACGCCAATCTTCTTATGCCCGACCTGATTTGTTAATTTTAGGTAAAGCCTTATCTGGCGGGGTTTACCCCGTTTCGGCGGTGTTGGCAGATAATGCGGTTATGGGTGTGATTCATCCAGGTCAACACGGATCTACATTTGGCGGAAACCCGGTAGCAGCTGCGGTTGCTGTAGCAGCACTAGAGGTGGTGCAAGACGAACAATTGTCTCAAAACGCCCGTAACTTAGGGAAGTTGTTTCGAGAGAAAATGAACGACTATATACAAAACAGCAAAATTGTGAGTTTGGTACGCGGTAAAGGGTTATTGAATGCCATTGTAATAAATGACACGGAAGAAAGTGATACCGCATGGAATATTTGTGTAGCTATGGCTGACAATGGCTTACTCGCCAAGCCCACCCACGGCAATATCATTCGATTTGCACCGCCCTTGGTTATGACTGAGGTGCAGCTATTGGACTGTGTACAGATCATAACAGACACGCTGCAACAATTTGAAAACTAACAAAAAAGGAGCCTAAAAGCTCCTTTTTTTATTGGTTCATTTCTTCTTGGTAGCGGGCCTTTTCTATAAGATTTTGCTGAAAAGCTGCCATTCCTTCTTCTCCCACTACAATCCAAATATACAAAGTGAATAGTAAATAAATTGTGCTAAGAATAAGTCCAATAACAGCGATTACCCGGGCTGCATTCACTGTGCCCAATCCGGCATATTGTTCGGGGTATTCCCAATAGAGTTGCTCCTCCTTTTTGGCTTTTTGAATAGCAACTACAGCTAGAACAATTCCTACAATTCCATACAGGCAGCAGGTGATTATTGATAATACACTTAAGATTAAAATGGTGTTGGCGTTGGGTAATTTTTGACTTGTCATGGTGTTAAATGATTGAGTAAAATTTGTAAAAATAGGCGAGCAGCATTGCAGCTCCGTTTGCCACCGCAGATGCTTGCAGTACTTTGCTGTAATTCCTTGTTTCGTCTACAAAATGTAACCCGAGCACAAGCAAAAAAAGCAGGGAGGTGTAAATTGCGGGAAACTGAAAAAATGCCATTTTAAAATTTCCTTCAAAAACATGAATTAAAGCACGTTGTAATCCACAACCTAAACAATCAATCCCAAATATTTTTTTGTTTACACAAGGCAATAAAAAACGATCTAACTGCATAAGGGGCTTGTTTATTTTAAAATGCTACTCCAAAGTTTAGTACTTTTGAGACCGATACAAATTAAATCAATTATTCGCATGAAAACAATACGATTTTTAGTGGTTTTAGGCGCTGCAGCCGGTTTGTTGTTCTACGAACCAACAAAAGAGGCGAGCTCAATTTTAATTGAATGTTTATTGGTTTTGGTATTTATGTTTGGCATGATGAAATTGAGCAGCAAAACACCCAGTAAAGAAACAGATAAAACAGAAGAACATGTTTAAGCAAGGAGATCGAGTAGCAGTATTGGACGATGCCTATGAAGGTGTCGTGTTGCGTTGTGAAAACGACCAAGTTACCATTGAAACTACAGATGGATTTGTAATGACATATTTTGTCAAAGAATTAATTAAAGTAAACGATTCCAGTGAGTTAGATTCAAAAATAAAAAGTTTTAATTCAAATATAATTAAAGCCGAAAAAGAGCCGCAAAAGCGCAAGCAAAATGCCATTTCATTCAAAACATCGGCGGTAATTCCTGTGCCTGAATTTGATTTGCACATCGAAAAATTGGTACAGCGTTGGCGGCATATGAGCAATTATGAAATCTTGAATTTGCAAATGGAAACCGCCAAACGTCACATTGAATTTGCCATTAAAAACCGTATTCCAAAAATTATTTTCATACACGGTGTGGGTGAAGGTGTTTTAAAATCGGAGTTAGACTTTATGCTGGGCCGTTATGAAGAAGTATACTTCCAAGATGCCAATTACCAAAAATATGGCCAAGGCGCCACAGAGGTGGGAATTAAGCAGAAAAAAAAGTAAGGTGTTTAGTTTGTAAGTAAGGTACCAATAAGGATGTCATCTCCGTAATAAAACGTGCTTCCTGCGGATGGATTGCTGAATGTTACGCCTTTCAGGCGAATACTGTGCGAAAATCCGCTTCCATTTGTGCTTGTGGTTACTTCAATAATTCCGCTGGTATTGGCTACGCCAGCTAGTGCTGTCCATTCTTCTTTAACTAATGGATTTTGGGGTAGTGGTGAGGCGCAAAAATACGCTGAATTCCCACCTAAAGATAGTGCCAAGCTGAACAAGCGGTAGCTTAATATGTTTTCGTTATTGGTGTTGATTAAAGCCGTTTTTGCGGTTCCAAGAATAGAAGTGTCCAATAAATTACTGGAAATATTTTGTATAAATAGCCCCTCAATTCCCCCGTTTTGTGCGTTGTACAAGGTATTACTGCTGTTGCACAATTGAATTGAATCTGGATTGAAAGTCATGGGGAGATTATTGGCGTTGGTATCGAAGTCGCCAAACACAAAGGTTTCATACACTTGATTACCAGATGGTTTAGCAAAGGTGATGTTGTTGAATGTAATCGAGTGACGGTATTTGCTAATTTTTATCGCGCCCGTTGTGGGATTGGGTGTATTGTAAATAGCGGTAGTACTTATGTTGATTGTGCCTGCAATAGCAATCCATTCTTCGATTACCGCTGGTGTGGCGGGTGGAATAGTTGCGCAGATGCTGGCTCCGGTTACGGAGTTGTTATAGCCTCTGTAGAGTACGCGATTGGTTGTGTTTATTGGAAAGCTTTTTACTCCTACTTTATTTTCGTAAGGCAAACTGCTAAGCGGAATCTCTATGAGTAATATTTGATTTCCGTTGATTTTGTAGACTACATTGTTTAAGGTGCATTCTTGAGCTGCAGCGTTATCAAAATTAATCGTGTCTATGGTTAAATCGCCGTCATTACAACTGTTTAGCAATGTGATTGCAACAAGAGAAAGGAGTATTTTTTTCATAATTGATAAATGTAATGGGTAAAAACAAGCCAAAAAGTAGTGGTTAATTTGTACTTTAGCCCCGCAAAAATAGCATATTAATTCACATATAGCAACCAATTTAAAGTGCATTACAAGCTGGTAAATTTGGATTTATTTTATGAAAAAAGTATATTTTGATAATGCCGCTACCACTGCAATGGATCCGCGTGTAATACAAGAGATGGTAGAGGTTATGGAATTGGATTTTGGTAACCCATCTTCTTCTCATGGTTTTGGTCGTCAGGCCAAAAGTAAATTGGAAATGGCTCGCAAATCAATTGCAAAATGTGCTGGAGCTACTGCAGCCGAGATTGTATTTACTTCAGGAGGAACAGAGGGCAATAACTGGGTGTTGCAATCGGCTGTACGTGATTTAGGGATTAAAAGAATTATTTCAAGTAAAATTGAGCATCACGCTGTATTACATGTGCTTGAAAGTTTGCATAAATCCCATAACATTCAAATTGATTTTGTTCAGCTCGACAGCGATGGAGCTGTTAAATATGCTGATTTGGTTCGTTTATTGGGTCAAGAAATTCCTACTTTGGTATCATTGATGCACGTAAATAATGAAATTGGTACAGTGCTCGATTTGGTCAAAACCAGTCGCATTTGCCAACAGCACCATGCCTATTTTCATTCGGATATGGTTCAGTCGATGGGTAAATTAACGCATGATTTTTCTCAAATTCCAGTTGATTTTGCGGTGGCGAGTGCCCACAAATTTCATGGCCCAAAAGGTGTTGGTTTTGTTTATGTAAAAAAAGGCATTCCCATGCAGCCAATACTATTTGGCGGTGAACAAGAAAAAGGCTTACGTCCAGGTACTGAATCAGTGCCGTCAATTGTTGGTATGGCCCGAGCATTAGAATTGGCTTATACTGAATTGCCTCAGCATACTACAGCAATTCAAGAACTTAAACAATATGCTTATGATCAATTGCTTTCACGTATTCCGGGATGCAAACTTAACGGAAGTTTGTCGGGATTACATACCCTTTTAAACGTGCAAATTCCCTGTTCGGCAAAGCAGCAAGATATGTTGTTGTTTCAATTGGACATGAAAGGAATTGCAGTTTCTAGAGGTAGCGCTTGTCAATCGGGAAGTCCAAAACCTTCGCATGTATTGGCTGAAATTCTATCAGAAACGGAACAAATGCATCCTTCATTGCGTATTTCTTTTAGTCACTTCAACACGAAAGATGAAATTGATTATTTCATCGATCAATTAAATATAATTTTAAGTAATTAACTTTCAATATTTTACGCTTTTAAAGACCTTATTTAAGGTCTTTTTTTATGCCTTAGTGTTTAATGCATAATATTCTTATGTATATTTGCGTTAGTCTAACAAACCACCTTATGTATTCAACAGAATTAATAAAAGGCACCTTGAAAACCATTGTGCTGAAACAATTAGAACAAAACAAACGCATGTATGGGTATGAAATTACCCAGCGCGTTAAAGAACTATCAGGAAATCGCATTCAAATTACCGAAGGGGCACTGTATCCCACCTTACATGCATTAGAAGCTGAAGGTTTAGTAGTAATTGAAAACGAATACATTGGTAAACGCTTGCGCAAGTATTACTGTTTGAGTTCAACGGGACAGCAAAAAACAAAAGAAAAATTAAATGAATTGGCTGAATTTATGGCAACGCTTCGCATTTTACTTGACCTAAAAACGCAACCCATATAAATGTACGTGCTTTCAGACATACAAATTGAATTCATACGCAATGACCTCCGTGCACGAGGCATTACGAGGGTCGAACTGCAGGACGATCTGTTGGATCATGTATGTTGTATTGTTGAGCGCAACTTGAAATCGGATGGTGATTTTGAGGACTATTACCAGCAAATTATTCCTACTTTTTATAGGAATGACTTGTATGAAATAGAAAAAGAAACCATCAATTTACTCACTTTTAAACATTTTTATCTTATGAAAAACACCATGATTCGAAGCGGAAGTCTCGCTACTCTATTGCTCGTTCTGGGCTTGGTATTTAAATTCATGCATTGGCCAGGGGCGTCAGTGATGCTTGTGGTAAGCATTCTATTATTTAGTTTACTTTTTTTACCCTTGGTGTTCTTGTTGACAAACAAAGACCCTAACGTAAGCACCGCGCGTTGGAGTGCAGGTATAGGAATTGCAGCCGGTATGTCCATTAGTTTGGGTATTTTATTTAAAGTTATGCATTGGCCTTATGCAAATATGCTTATACTATGCGCATTGTTTGTAATCGTGTTCCTTTTTCTGCCAATTTATTTCTTTTCAGGTATTCGAAATCCCGAAACCAAAGTAAACACAATGGTCACCTCAATCGTAATTGTGGTGGGTTGTGGCATGTTTCTTACGCTAGTAAGAAGTCCACGTGCCACAACTGAAGAAGCTTTTTCTTACACCTCTTTGTATTATGGCTACGAACAGCAACTCAGTACGTTGGCCAAGCAAAAATTATCCGATACGTTATCAACTGAAGGCGTAATTGATCGATTGGCTTGGTTTGAAAAAGCAAATGGTGTTAAAGAGTTGTTGCTTAAATACAGTATCGGAACAGCACAATTACCTGCCAATTTTGAAACCAAACAGCTGTTCATTGAAGACAATTGGGTGAATGAACTTTCGGATACTGAATTGAAAATGATCGATTCGTTCAAAAAAGAAGTATTTTCCAATAAAGCTAGTTTTTCAAAAAGCGAATTTGAGGCGCTTACAAACGCTAGTTTTTTTAAAGCCAAAGACTGTCGCATACGCGAAGCACTACTTTGCTTGAATCAGTTTCAGTTCAGTTTGTTGCTCAACTAAACAAAAAACTCCGTTCAAATTGAACGGAGTTTTTTTATGTTGCTTCATTTTATTTTATAAGTGAATCACTTCGCCATAGGCATCGGCAACAGCTTCCATTACCGCCTCACTCATGGTAGGGTGTGGGTGAACAGCTTTTAAGATCTCATGGCCAGTAGTTTCTAATTTTCTAGCCACTACAGCCTCGGCAATCATATCGGTTACACCAGCGCCAATCATATGACAGCCCAACCACTCGCCGTATTTGGCATCAAAAATAACTTTTACAAATCCGTCTGATGCACCAGATGCTTTGGCTTTACCCGAAGCTGAGAAGGGGAATTTTCCAATTTTTAATTCGTATCCTTTTTCTTTGGCTTGCTTTTCGGTCAATCCCACAGAGGCAATTTCGGGTGTTGCATAGGTACAACCGGGGATGTTTCCGTAATCAATAGGATCAACATGCATTCCCGCGATTTTCTCTACACAATTGATTCCTTCAGCTGAAGCCACGTGAGCCAAGGCTTGACCTGGGGTAACATCGCCAATGGCATAATAACCCGGTACATTGGTTTGGTTGTAGGCGTTTACTAAAATTTTGTCTTTGTCTGTGGCGATTCCTACAGCTTCTAAACCAATATTTTCAATGTTCGTTTTTATTCCCACAGCTGATAACAACATGTCTGCCTCTAGTACTTCCTCGCCTTTGGCTGTTTTCACATAGGCTTTTACGCCAGCTCCACTCGTGTCAATGCGTTCTACACTTGAACTGGTCATGATTTTCACGCCGGCTTTTTTCATGGAACGCTCCATTTGTTTAGAAATGTCTTCGTCTTCAACTGGAACGATATTAGGCATGAACTCTACAATCGTTACCTCTGTTCCCATCGAGTTGTAAAAATGAGCAAACTCTACGCCAATCGCTCCTGATCCCACAATGATCATCGATTTGGGTTGCGAAGGCAAGGTCATCGCCTGGCGATACCCAATAACTTTTTTGCCATCTTGCGGCAAATTAGGTAACTCGCGAGAGCGTGCACCGGTTGCAATAATGATGTGATCGGCGCTGTATTCGGTGGTTTTCCCGTCGGCTGCTTTTACATCTACTTTTTTGCCTGCTTTTAAGATACCGTAGCCCTCAATCACGTCAATTTTATTTTTTTTCATCAAAAATTGAACGCCTTTACTCATGCCATCGGCTACATTGCGGCTACGCGCTACAACAGCATTGAAATCTTTATCAAACGAAGAAACGGTTAAGCCATAGTCTGAAGCATGTTTTAGATAATCAAACACTTGCGCTGATTTTAAAAGCGCTTTGGTTGGAATACAGCCCCAATTAAGGCATACACCACCCAGGTTTTCTTTTTCTACAACAGCTACTTTAAAACCCAATTGTGAGGCACGAATGGCGGTTACATATCCACCGGGTCCGCTTCCTAAAACGATAATATCGTATTTCATATTGATTGTATTTTTGATTTAGTTTATGTGCTTTTGGCCCCCAAAAATAAGGATAAATTCTAAAATATGATTGAAATTTCTTGCGCTATTTTACCATTAATAGGCATAGGTTAACCCAATGGTATAATTATTTTTTGTTTTATCAAACAGCAAACCCACTTTTGATTCGCGGTAGGGTTTAGCAAAAATATAGGCCGATACAATTCCAATGGTGGCGCCACCCAATACATCCCAAG
>VEQT01000087.1 GCA_018883065.1 Flavobacterium sp. | reverse complement strand
CTAAGAGATATGCAATACAAGCACGTGCCTTGCCTTTTGATAATCAAGATATAGTGCCGTTGTCATTCAAAGCAACCACAGCTGGGAACTATACCTTTACCTTGGCTCAAATGGATGGATTATTTGCTGCTGGACAAGCTGTGTATATCAAAGACAAAGAGTTGGAAAAAATCCACAATTTGCAAGAGTCGGCTTATACCTTTAGCGCCAATGCGGGAACCTTTGCCAATCGTTTTGAAATTGTGTTCCAAGCTACCCTTACAGATTTACAAGCCAACTCGTGTGGAGCAACCATTGCTAATATGAGCTCATTAGTGTATGCTGATATCGTGAACGGAGCTACTGGATACCGCTTTAAAGTGGTAAACAATACGACTTCGGCGGTACAAACCATCGATCGTCAATACCACTGGTTTGCGTTGAATATGTTGCCAGCGTATGACTACAATACACCATACACCATTTCGGTACAAGTACAAAAAGATGGCGTTTGGACCGGCTACTACGGATCAAGCTGTATTGTAAACTCACCAAATATTGTTGCAACGGGTGCAATGCAAATTAACCCGTCACAATGTGGTATGACATTGCCAACTCTAGGAACTGTAATTGCAACCACGCCTGTGGCCGGTGCTACTGGATACAAATTCAGAATCACCAATACTACAGCAGGTGCAATAGGGAACAACTTGGTACAAGAAATTACCAGAACCAACCACTGGTTTAGCTTAGGAATGTTGTCTCGTTACAACTACGGATCATCGTATGCGATAGAGGTAGCGGTAAAAACAACAGGCGGATACACACCTTACGGAAACGCGTGTACGGTATACTCACCAGCGGTACCAACCTTGGCTAGCTGTGGACAAACCGTTGCAACGGCTACTACTTTAGTACGCACAACTGCAATGACATTGGCAACGCAATACCGTTTCCAAGTAACACGCATGTCCACGCAAGAAACGATTACGTTTGATACAGCCAACTACTGGTTTAGCTTTAGAGTAAATGTACCGGGTTATGCAGCCGGAGAACAATACGGAGTTCGCGTTGCAGTAATGACAGCAGGAGCATGGTCACCTTACGGAGATGCATGCGACATTACCGCACCAATCGCTACAGCGAGAACTACTGAAGAGGCAGCGCCTAGCGAAGCCGGCTTGTTCAAACCAGTGGCCTATCCAAATCCGTTTGCGTCTGAGTTCTCGATTGCCTTGGCCACGCCTTTCCAAGAAGATGTAACTTTGGTAGTGTATGACTTACAAGGACGTCTTATCGAGAAACAAACGGTCCCTGTAACCTTAATTGATACTATCCACATTGGGGCCAATTACCAAATGGGTGACTACATGCTAGTGGTTTCACAAGGCCCAGCGATCGAATCGATGTTGTTGCATAAAGAATAAAGTAATTTTTAATTCCAATAAGAGCCCTCCAGCAATGGGGGGCTTTTTTTGTTGAGAAGTCATAAAGTCAAAAGTCTAAAGTTCATCTAGAACATAACTCATAACTCATAATTCATAACTGATAACTCCCCAAAAGTTCTTAATACACTTCAATACCTACCACCTAAATCCTACCACCTAAAACATAAACCCTACAACCTCCAACCAAAAATCCTATTTCATCAAACCAAATCTTATGTATATTTGACAAAAGT
Source organism: Flavobacterium sp. (assembly GCA_018883065.1). Classification (GTDB taxonomy): domain Bacteria; phylum Bacteroidota; class Bacteroidia; order Flavobacteriales; family Flavobacteriaceae; genus Flavobacterium. The sequence continues at coordinate 799 of VEQT01000087.1, read as the reverse complement.
TTGAAATGACAACAAAAGACCACATATTAAAAACGCTAAAAACGAATAAGTTCAAGCTTTCCAAGCTCGGAATTCGCAATGTGGGCTTGTTTGGTTCTTATTTGCATAACGAACAATCTGTTTCAAGCGACATCGATCTGTTGATTGATTTTGAACCCGAGAAAGAAAACTTTGACAATTTCATGGCGGCCTACGATTTGTTTGAAAATGTATTTAAAAATCAAAAAATAGAAGTAGTTACCACCAATGGATTGAGCCCCTACATTGGACCTAGTATCTTAAAAGAAGTGCAATATGTCTAAGGATCCAAAAGAATATTTGCGCCATATACAAGACGAATGTTCTTACCTCATTTTGGTTACTAAAAATCTGTCTTTTGAAGATTTTATGGCTGATGAAACGCTAAAACGAGCAGTAGTAAGAAGTCTAGAAATTATTGGAGAAGCCACCAAAAAAATACCGGCCGATGTTAAAGTACAATGGAATTCTGTTCCATGGAAAAACATGGCGGGCATGCGAGATCGATTAATACACGATTACATTGGGGTGAACTACGCCATAGTTTGGGATGTCATTCAAAATAAAATTCCAGAAATTAAGCTTCAAATATCAATTTTTATTCAGGATTAAAAAACGGCTTTTTTTATTCCAATCCCAAAACTTCTGGTGCAAAAACTCGATTATTTGATTTAGCAACACAGATTTATAAAATTTGAGAAATAATTAAAATTTTTCAGATTATAAACATTTCTTCAATCCGTGTTCCAAAATATGTTTGCCACGAATGCACGAATACTTG
>VEQT01000086.1 GCA_018883065.1 Flavobacterium sp. | reverse complement strand
AATTTATTTTAAATTTAAATACAAAACCGAAAAACAGATTATTTTATAAATATATTCGGAACATTAAACTTGTTCGCTTCTGTTTGGTCTCAAGGCAAAAAAAACAAATACCTTTTATGAAAAAACTAATTTTTCTTTTTCTTTTAACATTGCTTTCATTATCAAATTACAATTACGCTCAATCACTGTATTTCCCCCCGATAAATTCAACTGCAACCTGGGAAACTACAGATCCGGTGATATTGGAATGGTGTCCTGAAAGAATAAACAATCTATATGCTTTTCTTGAACAAGAAAACACAAAAGGATTTATTGTTTTAAAAGACGGCAAAATTGTATTAGAACAATATTTCGGTACTTTCACCAGTCAAAGTCTATGGTATTGGGCGTCGGCTGGCAAAACTATCACTTCCTTTTTGGTTGGTAAAGCACAAGAGGAAAACCTATTAAATATCAATGATAGAACTTCAAATTATTTGGGTGCAGGTTGGACGAATTGCACTTTAGCACAGGAAAATAACATCACCATTAAAAACCAATTGACGATGACCTCAGGATTAGATGATGGTGTAATCGATGATGATTGTACGGATCCGATATGCTTAGAATATATAGCTGACGCCGGAACACGCTGGGCTTATCACAATGCTCCTTACACTTTACTTGATGATGTATTGCAAAATGCAACAACGGCAAACCTAAACACCTATACACAACTTAAACTTAAAAACCCAACAGGAATGACTGGAGGTTGGACAACCATTGATTACAACAATGTTTATTTTAGTACGGTGAGAAGTATGGCTCGTTTTGGTTTATTGATTCATGGAAATGGTGTTTGGAATGGCAATCAACTCATAAACCCAAACTATTTTAGTGAAATGGTAAACACCTCTCAAAATCTCAATAAATCATACGGCTATTTGTGGTGGTTAAATGGAAAACCAAATTACATGTTGCCAACTACTCAACTGATTTTCCCGGGTTCATATGCTCCTAATGCACCAACAGATATGATTGCAGGATTGGGGAAAGATGGACAAATAGTCAGTATTTCACAAAGTTCAGGATTGGTGTTTGTTAGAATGGGAGAAGCGCCAAGTTCAACAAGTTCAGTTCCAACCCTATTTTGCAATCAAATTTGGCAAAAAATAAATGAGCTTAATTGCAATTTAAGTATAGAAACCCCAAAGAACAATGCACCAATATTGTATCCAAACCCAACACAAAATCAACTACATTTAGCTCAATTGAGAGACAATGCCGAAGTGTTTATTTATAATTTGCAAGGTTTACAATTGATGCGCACCACTGATAAAACAATTGATGTTTCCGATTTTTCGGCTGGAATTTATCTAATTACAATTAGACAAAATGACGAAATCTATTCCCAAAAGTGGATTAAACGTTAATTTTTTATATCCAACACTTTTGAGGCCTGCACTTTAATTTCAGGAATCAAGGCCTTGATAGCCGCAATTCGAGTAGCATCAGCTGGATGTGTACTTAAAAATTCGGGTGGCGACTGACCTGATTTTTGTGCCGCCATACGTTCCCAAAAAGATATAGCTGAATCGGGATTATACCCTGCTATTGTCATGAGTAACAAACCTATTTTATCGGCTTCTGATTCGTGACTTCTACCAAAAGGCAACATGACACCCACCTGAGATCCGACACCATAGGCCTGCATCCATAATTGCTGTTGCTCTTGGGTTTGATTTCCTGTAGCCAACGCCACACCCACAGCTCCCAGTTGTTGGATCTGCGCTGCACTCATTCGTTGGGCTCCGTGATTGGCCAATGCGTGCGAAACTTCGTGCCCCATAACGGTAGCCATACCCGCTTCATCAAGAGTAATGGGCAAAATACCCGTATAAAAAACAATTTTTCCGCCCGGCATACACCATGCATTAATTTCTTTGTTGTCGACCAAATTGTATTCCCATTGATAGTCCTTGAGGTACCCTTGGTGACCATTGGCATTGAGCCATTTTTCTGCAGCTGCTTTAATTTTTTGACCAACTGCTTTAACGCGTTGCGCATCAGCAGTACCCGTAATTACTTTATTTTCCTTCAAAAAAGTATCATATTGTTGAAATGCTGTTGGAAATAATTCACTGTTTGAAACAAAATTCAAGTTGTTCTTACCCGTAAACGGATTGGGTTTACAAGTAACGAAGAGAACAACAAGAATAAATAAAGAAACAATTTTACTGTACATAACATATAAATTTGAACGCAAATTAAATAAAAATATGGGAGTGTACAGCAAAAGTTATATGCATGTACCCACCCTTTTTTCACAAAATATATTTTCTTTTTTTTTGGTCATTCCCCTCGAGTGTACCAATCTAAAATACAACTGCATTTATTACCTCTCGGGTCGGGCTCTGCGCTACAAGTCCTCGCCGCTTCGGTTCCCTGCGCGGCTGTGGGCTTTTTGCTGCGATCCCTAATGCGAAGAAAGGTGGTAGGTTATAGGTTATAGGTTATAGGTTGTAAGT
>VEQT01000018.1 GCA_018883065.1 Flavobacterium sp. | reverse complement strand
CTTTTACTACTTGGCTCAAAACGATGTAGTGGTGGTTGAACCAAATAAAACCAGAGTGAATGCTTCGGCTGTTGGACCAAATGTCACAGCAACTATTTCAGCTATTTCAGTCTTGGTTACTTTATTGGTTGTATTAATTCGTCGCTAAACACCGAACTTATCTATGCAAAAACTACAAAATTTAGTTACCGAAAACAGAGATAAAAGCCTCAATATAAGCGAGCAAATTGAGAAGTATTTTATTCATTGGAAGTGGATTCTTGCAGGCGCTGTGTTGAGTTTGATGTTGGCCTTTCTCTATATCCGATATACCGTTCCTATGTACAAAGCCTCGGCTAGTATTTTAGTGAAAGACGATTCCAAAGGCGGCGTACAATCAGAGCTTCAAGCGTTCTCCGATTTGGGTTTGCTTACCGGAGTGAAGAGCAATGTAGACAACGAAATTCAAATTATTAAATCTAGAACAGTAATTGAACATGCGGTTAGAAAGCTTGACTTTGATTTAACCTATTTTGAAGAAGCACGTGTAAAGGATGTGGAGTTGTATAAGGAATCTCCAATAAAATTAGTTTTCCTGCAAAATGCAAAGAGTTACGATAATCAGGCAATAACTTATGTCATCAAGGGGATAGATAACACTAGCTTTGAACTGAGCGTAAAAGACAAAAACAAAATTGGACAATTTGCATATGGGACTGTAATTCAAGCCAATAATCAGCAATTGATTGTGAACAAAACGGCACACTATGCGGCTAAACCCTCTAAGAAATTTGTAGTAACTGCCATTAAAAAGCGTTTAAAAGATGTAGTAGAAAGTTACCGTTCTCGACTCACCATTGCACCATTAAACAAAAACACCAGTGTAGTTGAATTGAGTGTCAATGATCCCGTTCGAGCAAAGGCCGAAGATTTACTCAACACCATCATTGAAATTTACAATGATGATGCCATAGCCGATAAAAAATATGTTTCTGAAACTACACAAGCATTTGTTGAAAATCGTTTGCGCATTATTTCAGAAGAATTGGGTGATGTAGAAAAGGATGCCGAGGGCTTTAAAAAGGCCAACAAATTAACTGATATCGTGTCAGAGTCAGGAATATTTCTACAAAATTCATCTTATTTTGAGAAAGCTTCCATCGAGACTGAAACGCAAATTAAAGTGGTAGCTTCCATGATTGATTTCATGAAAACAAAAGCCAAAGGCGAGCTTGTTCCGGTTAATATTCTACCTGAAGAAGGAAATACCGCCACTCCACAAATTATTCAGCACAACGATTTGGTTTTGCAACGCAACCGCATCAGCAAAGACGGTACAGCCAAAAATGCCATTATTATCAACCTGGATCAAAAAATAGCCGAATTAAGTCAAGGCATCAAAGAAAGTTTAAATCGCTTGCAAACCGGTTTGAAAATAAAGTTGGCGGATATCGAAAAGCAAAATAACTTGAATCAGGCCAAAATTACCCGAGTGCCAACTCAAGAACGCGAATACCGCATTATTGATCGCCAACAAAAAATTAAAGAAACCTTGTATTTGTACTTGTTGCAAAAACGTGAAGAATTGGCGATTTCACTTTCAGTTACAGCGCCAAACGCCAAAATTATAGATGCAGCCATGGCTACTTCGGCACCCGTTTCGCCCATTAAGTACATCGTGTATATTTTGTTTTTTGCTGGGGGAATTTTATTGCCAATCACGTTGATTTACATTCTGGATTTGTTTGATACCAAAATCAAATACCGTCAAGACATTGAAGGCAAAGTACTTGTGCCGTTTTTGGGTGATGTTCCCGAATCCGAAACCGAAGATGAAATTTTCAAAGCATCCAGCCGCTCCAGTTCGGCCGAAGCGATCCGAATTGTGCGCACCAACTTAGACTTTATGTTAGGTGCAGTTCCCGAAGGTCAGGCCAAGACGGTGTTTGTAACTTCTACATTGCCCAAGGAAGGAAAAACCTTTGTAACCATGAATTTGGCCAGTACAATAGCAATGACCAACAAAAAAGTATTGTTGATAGGGTTAGATATTCGAAATCCCAAAATTGACCGCTATGTTACCCTTCCAAGCAAGGGATTAACGAATTATTTGGCAAAGCAAAATGAAGATATCAATGACTATATCGTGAAAATTGAGGAGCTCAACAACTTGTTTATCTTGCCCTCTGGAGTAATTCCGCCCAATCCAGTAGATTTGTTGATGAATTCCAAATTGGGTGAATTATTTGCCCAACTCAAAACAGAATACGATTACATTGTAGTAGATACAGCACCTATCACCTTGGTAACAGATACTACTTTGGTAGCCAAATATGCAGATGCTTTTATCTATGTAATCCGTTCCAATTATTTGGACAAACGCTTCCTGAAAGTGATCGAAGGATTCTTTATCGAGAAAAAATTACCCAATATGTCCATCTTACTTAATCGAACCGTTTGGCGTAAAACGTATGGTTACGGATATGGCTATGGCTATGGTTACGGGTATGGCTATGGCTATGGCTATGGTTACGGGTATGGCTATGGAGTAGAAGAGGAGAAAAAACCGTGGTTTATCAATCCATTTGCCAAGAAAAAAAATAAATAATCATAAAAAAAATAGCCTAGTTTGAAGAATATCACTAGGCTGTTTTTTTATTTAGTTCTGAATAGTTGGTTGTTGGCCATTGCTTCTTTCAGGTTTTCAATCCCTTTTGTTCTAATGCGTTGGGATAATCCTTTCAAGTGGTTTTGGTGATGTACATCAGTTCCCACAAAATCATACATTCCTTTTTGTAAAATCGTTTCAGCAGCTTGGGCTACATTGGCTCCATAATAGCCCACCGTAGCCAATAAATTTAATTGAAACAAACAGCCTTGCTGTTTGAGTTTGTTGAACTCTCGGGTGTTTTGGTGGTAAAACAAATAGCGTTCAGGATGGGCCAAAACAGGCTTGTATCCTTCCAATTGAATTTCAAAAATAATATCATACAGCTGAATCGGAGCACTCAAGTAGGACATTTCTACCAAAACATAGTTGTCTTTGAGCGTGAGTAACGGTTCTTTGTGCATGAGCTCCAAAAATGTCCCATCCATTAAATATTCGGCTGCTACTCGCAAAGAAGCGTCTGGTTTTTGAGTAGCCAATTGAGCCTTGGTAGACGTATAATTGGCTTCTATGTTTGCACGCGTGTTTTCCCAAACGGCGCTCATTACGTGAGGTGTGGCTATAAATTGATCAATACCAAGTGCTTGCATGCCTGTGATTAATTCAATCGAATCCTCAATGGTTTTCGCGCCGTCGTCTATACCTGGCAATAAATGGGCATGAATATCCACATGGTTGCTGGGTATTAAATCATTCAAAAAAGGTTTTCTACTGAGGAATGGAAACATGCTTTTTTTAGTTAATTGCCGCTAATTTAGGTAATTAGTTAGAAAAAATAGTAGTATTAAATTATTATACTGCAAATTATTTTCAGTGTAGAGCATTCAAAGCGATTTTTCTCTCCATTTTTTAACCAATTGGTTTTCTTATATTTGTCCAGCTATGCAAGGAATATCTCCCATGAACGCACAAAACACCCAGTCTGATTGGGATTTAATTATTAAGGCCAAATCGCCCGTATTGGATTTAAAAATTCATGACTTATGGCGTTACCGCGATTTATTGGTCGTTTTTGTAAAACGCGATTTTGTCAGTTTTTACAAACAAACAATACTCGGGCCGCTGTGGTTTTTTATACAACCTTTGTTTACAACCCTTGTCTTTGCATTTGTTTTTGGTCGTTTAGCAGGTATTAGCACAGATGGTTTACCCCAGTTTTTATTTTATTTATCCGGAATAACGGCTTGGAATTATTTTGCAGATTGCTTAACCAAAACAAGTACCGTGTTCAAAGACAATGCAGCGTTATTCAGTAAAGTTTATTTTCCACGTTTAATTTTACCACTCAGTATTGTTGTGAGTAATTTGGTCCGATTTGGCGTTCAGTTGCTCTTGTTGTTTTGTATGATGGTATATTACTATTTTACTACCCCATTTACTTTCCAACTGACAGCAGGACTTTGGTTGTTTCCGATTTTAGTTTTGTTGATGGCCCTTATGGGTTTGGGAATGGGTTTAGTAATTACTGCGCTAACCTCAAAATACCGCGACTTAGCCTTTTTGATTTCGTTTGGTGTACAATTGCTCATGTATGGCACAACCGTAATTTATCCATTAAGTGCCGCACCAGCCCGTTATAAATTTATTATTGAACTAAATCCGATGACGCCCATTATCGAATGTTTTCGCTATGGCTTTTTAGGAAAAGGCAGTTTTAGTACTTTGAGTTTGGGGTATGCCGGTTTAAGTACCTTACTATTGTTGGGTTTTGGTTTGTTTTTATTCAATCGGACCGAAAAGAATTTTGTGGATACTATTTAGATGAGTAAAACAGTAATCAAAGTTGAACAGCTTTCAAAAGCCTACCAAATAGGACAAATTGGTACAGGCACTTTGTCGCGTGATTTGGAACGTTTTTGGCTTACCAAAATTAGAGGTAAAGCCGATCCTTTTTTAAAAATAGGCGAAACCAATGACCGAAGCAGCAAAGGAAATTCGGATGTGGTATGGTCGTTAAAGGACATCAATTTTGAGGTCAATCAAGGCGAAGCAGTGGGCATAATCGGAAAAAATGGTGCCGGCAAAAGTACCTTGCTTAAAGTTCTTTCTCAAATTACAAGCCCAACCAGCGGTGAGATCAAAATAAAAGGTCGTGTGGCCAGTTTGCTCGAAGTAGGCACCGGCTTTCATGCTGAGTTGACCGGTCGGGAAAATATTTATTTGAATGGCGCCATATTGGGCATGACGCGTCGTGAAATCAGTTCAAAATTAGACGAAATCATCGATTTTTCAGGTTGTGAACGGTACATTGATACGCCAGTGAAACGATTCAGTAGCGGAATGACGGTCCGTTTGGCATTTGCCGTAGCGGCGCATTTGGAACCCGAAATTCTAATTGTAGATGAAGTGTTGGCTGTAGGAGATGCTGATTTTCAGAAAAAAGCGATAGGGAAAATGCAAGCCATTTCTAAAGGCGAGGGAAGAACCATTTTATTTGTAAGTCATGATATGACTGCCATTACGGCCTTGACCAATTCGGTTTTAATTATGAACCAGGGTCATATTTCAGAAAAATATCCTACAGAGTTGGCTATTCAACAGTATTTAAAAACCGACTCGTTTCCTGCTATTGCCTTCCAAAACCGAAAAACCGAAGGCGATTTGTATGTAGAATCAATTAGTTTTGATGAGAATGACAGCTTACAACAGCAATTGGTAGTAGGCAATTCTATTCGGATGCGCTTTAGTCTTAACCGGGTTATACCCAAAAAAGATTTGGGTGCTTTGGCCTTTTATGTGGTATTTAGAAATGAATTAAATTTTCCGGTTTTTACGCTTTCCAATCGTTACGATGCTAGTTTTTCTGGCGGATCCTCAGATGAAATAAAGCATATTTGCTGTGAAATGCCTCAATTTACTTTAACCGAAGGAACTTACCGAGCGACTACTTGGATGGCTTATAAAAATGGATTTTGTGATGAAATAACCGATGCCTTTGAGCTCGAAGTCATTTCATCCGATTTTTTCAAAACCGGACAAATGCCTATTGCGCGTAAGCATGGCGCTTTTTTAGTAAACCAAAATTGGACTGCTCAATGATTGTAGATAAAATTCGCAATATCCTGTATAAGAAATACCAAGTTAGTTTTTCTAAGACAGGTGATGATATTCAACTCATGAAGTTGATTCAAGCCCATACGCCAGGAACCTATGTAGATGTGGGGTGCTGGCATCCGGTAAAAGCATCCAACACCTATTATTTTTATTTGCGCGGATGGAAAGGCATTTGCATCGATCCCAATCCCGAATTGCTCAAGTTGTATCGTCAATTTCGATCAACTGATATTTTTGAAAATTGCGCCATTGGAGACCAATCGGAACCGCTTGATTACTATATGTTGCACGATCCGCATAGTTCTATGAATACATTGGATCGTTCATTTATTGAAAAACACCAATTGACATCTCAAATTAAAGCCGTAAAATCAATTCCGGTTTATCGATTGGATTCGATTTTGTCTAAGCACTTGACAGCTACTGATCGCTTGGATTTTTTTGATATAGATGTAGAAGGTTATGATCTCGAGGTATTAAAAACCAACGATTGGAATCGTTTTCGTCCTAAACTAGTTGTGATCGAAACCGATACACCCTTGGCTGCCGATTTATATTCGCCGATTACGAAATACCTAGAAGGTGTTCAATATCGCTTGTTAGCCAAATCGGTAATACACCAAGATTTAGGTAATTTGTTTTATATCGATACCACAATTTAACTATGCGTGTCGGCTTAAATCCACATAAAGACCAACCACTAGCTGAAGCAGTTTTTACGCATCAGGTGATTATTCCTGTGCATATTCCAAATCAAGAAGGCTATTTTACCGATAGTTTACGCATAGTGCAAAAGTGTCTGGACTCGTTATTCTCTACAAGCCATTCGGCTACTTTTATCACGGTAGTCAATAATGGTAGTGATTCTATTACCGCCAATTATTTAACCCAATTGTGGCAAGAAGGTCACATTCACGAACTTATTCAGACCACTGCTATTGGTAAAGTAAACGCTTTACTCAAAGGACTTGTGGGGCACCGCCAAGCTTTGGTTACCTTGGCCGATAGTGATGTGTTATTTTTGCCCGGTTGGCAACAAGCAACTCAAGAGGTGTTTTTGTCTTTTCCAAAGGCTGGGGTAGTGGGTATAGTGCCACAATACCGCTTGTTTTTACAACATTGCTCCAATGTGTTATTTGATTTATTTACAAGTAAACAACTCCGATTTTTCTCGGTACAAGATCCTGTTTCCATGGAAAAATTTCACCAAAGCATCGGGTGGGGGCCATCAAATCCCGCGCATGGTCAATATACATTGTGCGTAAAATCGGTTTCGGGAATTACAGCTTATGTAGGCGCTGGTCATTTTGTAGCTACCTACAAGCGGGCCTTATTTGATTCGATTCAATCCTTTACCGAATACCGTATGGGCGGAACCAGTGAAACCTATCTCGACGAATTGGCTTGGCGCAAAAACACTTGGCGCCTCACTACCTATGCCAATTATGCGTACCACATGGGCAATGCATTTGAGCCCTGGATGGATGAGATTGACTATTCAGGAAAACAAGCGGTGCTTCCTGCCATTTCAGTGAAACCGTTGCCGTCAGCCACGTCCTTTTCACTTTTTTTAAAACACAAATTATTTAAGCATATCCTAAAAAATCAGCTGATAAAAGCTTGGTTTTATCGTTTCAAAGGCTTGCCAAAAACCCACGCTTCTACCTATTAATGGCGCTGCAAATGGAATCCTCAGCCGTCACTTTTGCCATCCTCATCGCGACCAAAAATCGTTGCCAAGCGCTTTGTGAAACCTTACACACACTTGCTGATTATATAGCAAATCCGGCAGTACGCGTAGTCGTTTATGATGACGGATCAACCGACGGAACATATCAAGTTGTAAAAAATAAATTCCCCACTGTTGAATTATGGCGTAATGAAATTTCAAAAGGCTATTTGTATTGCCGCAATCAAATGCTCAATAAAATAGAGGCCGACTATTTAATTTCCTTAGACGATGACGCCCATTTTTTAACTGAAGGAGTGCTCGAATCGATTCAACGTACCTTTGATTCCCAACCCATGGCTGGCGTATTGGCCTTTCGTATTTTTTGGTCTACGCAAAAGCTTGCTACAACTGCTAGTGCGGATGTATCACAAGTAGTTAAAAGTTTTGTGGGCTGCGGCCACGTTTGGCGAAAAACGGCTTGGGATGCACTCCCCAATTACCCGGAATGGTATCAATTTTATGGCGAAGAAAATTGGGCAGGTTTGCGGTTGTTTCAACAGGGGTTTAGTGTGTACTATGTGCCCGAAATTTTGGTGCACCACCGAGTAGATTTGTCTGCAAGGGCACAAGATAAAGCTAGTTTTTCTTTCCGCTATCGTTGTTCACTGCGCGCCGATTGGTACACGTATTTTATGTTGTATCCGTTGCGAAAAGCGGTTTACTTTTGGATGTATTCGGTGATAAAACAGCTACAAAAAATTATCAGACAGGGGCAATTTCGAATCGTCAAACCGCTTTTTTGGGCGTTAGTTGACTTGTTGCGACAGCTTCCCAAATTAGCTCAAAACCGAAAGCCATTGACAGCAGAAAAGTTCAGCAACTACCAACAATTAAACGAAGCCAAAATCTACTGGAATCCAGAAAAATAGTTATTTTTACTCGGCTTTACGAGCAGTAGTATGAAGAACATTGCACTCATTCCGGCACGCGGAGGTTCCAAACGATTAGCAGGAAAAAACACCAAATTGCTGGGCGGAATTCCCTTGTTGGCCCACAGCATTCGGTATGCTCAACAATTTCCTGAGTTAATTGATGCCGTTTATGTGTCAACCAATGATCCAGCATGTAAAGCTGTGGCACTCGAATTTGGCGCACAGGTACTCGATCGCCCCAACGAATTAGCCACCGACGATTCTCCTACCTATACTTGTTTGCAACACGCCCTTTTGCAGCTAGAAAATACAGTCAAAACTATTTGTTTGTTGCAGCCTACGAACCCCTTGAGGCCAGCTAATTTGATGTCCGAAGCGTATGCGGTTTTTTCCCAAAGTGCTGCAACAAGTTTGTTTACCGTGAGTCGATCGCACCAAAAATTGGGCAAAATTTCAGACCATTGTTTTTATCCCTTTAATTATACCGTTGGCCAACGCAGCCAAGACTTGGAGCCTTTGTATTTCGAAAATGGTTTGTTGTATATCACAACGCCTGCCGTTTTAACACAAAACCTTGTTTTTTCTGCAGCTGCCATTCCATTTGTAGTAGAACATCCGTTTGAACAAATTGACATTGATACCCTTGCTGATTTCGAATACGCCGAATACATGGTCCAAAAACATCTTCGTTAATATGAATCCATTTATTACTATAGCAGGCCGTAAAATTGGCCCCGATTTTCCACCCGTGGTGATTGCCGAAATTGGCATCAATCACGAAGGTTCCCTCGAATTGGCCAAACAATTTGTCGATGCAGCCGCTCGAGCTGGAGTAGAAATTATTAAACACCAAACGCACATCGTAGAAGATGAAATGAGCGGGGCAGCCAAAAAAGTTGTTCCGGGAAATGCCGATGTATCCATCTATGAAATCATGGAACGCTGTGCACTCAACGAAGCCGATGAATATGCGCTGATGCAATATGTACAAGCCAAAGGAATGATTTTTATTTCGACGCCGTTTTCAAGAGCGGCAGCCAATCGGTTAGAGAAATTTCAGGTGCCGGCTTATAAAATTGGTTCGGGCGAATGCAATAATTATCCACTCTTGGAGCACATTGCTTCTTTTGGGAAGCCTGTTATTTTGAGTACAGGTATGAATACCATTGAAAGTATTCAAAAAGCGGTAGCCATTTTTGACAAGCATCAGGTGCCAGTAGCCTTGTTGCATACCACCAATTTATATCCAACACCAACTCATTTGGTGCGACTAGGCGCTATGATGCAAATGCACCAAGCCTTCCCAGAAAAAGTGTTTGGTCTGAGTGATCATACACTAAATAATAATGCTTGTTTGGCGGCGGTGGCTTTGGGTGGCTCCATATTGGAACGCCATTTTACTGACCACATGGACCGACAAGGGCCAGATATTGTGTGTAGCATGGACGAGAATACTACAGCGCAATTGATACAAGGTAGTCATGAAATTTGGCAAATGCGTGGAGGTGTTAAAGAACCCGCCCTTGAAGAACAAGTGACGATCGATTTTGCCTTTGCTACAGTGTGTACCATTGCGCCAATTGCGGAAGGAGAACCCTTTACTAAAGATAATATTTGGGTGAAACGTCCTGGGACAGGGCCAATTTTGGCCGAACATTTCAATTCAATTTTGGGTCAATGTGCCAGTAAAAATATTGCAGTAGACACTCAACTCAGTTGGGATGATGTGGCAAAATAAACTATGAAAAAAATTGTATTTCTCACCGGAACCCGTGCCGATTTTGGAAAAATAAAACCACTTTTGCTGCAGCTCGAGCACCACTCTGACTTTGAAGTTTTTGTATTTGTCACCGGCATGCATTTGCAGGAATTGTATGGCTATACGCTTATCGAAATCCAGCGCTGTAAGATTACCAACATTCATACGTTCGAAAACCATACGCATGAATCAACCATGGATCTCACTTTAGCAAAAACCATCGAAGGGTTTTCGGCCTATTGCAAAAACGTACAGCCCGATTTGATTGTAGTACATGGCGATCGTGTGGAAACCCTAGCAGGCGCTATTGTGGGAGCACTCAATAATTTTTTGGTGACACACATAGAGGGTGGTGAACGATCGGGTACTGTTGACGAACTCATTCGGCACAGTGTGAGTAAGTTGAGTCATTTGCATTTTGTGTCTAATGCCGAGGCTGCCAAACGATTACTACAAATGGGAGAGGAGGAGCAAACTATTTTTGAAATTGGCTCTCCAGATATTGACATTATGTTTTCTAAGCAATTGCCTGATATTGAATTTGTTAAATCCTATTACGAGATTCCTTTTGAAACATATGCTGTGGTTTTATTTCATCCGGTTACTACCGAATTAAATCAAATGGAAATCCATGCCCAACAGCTTGTAAATGCATTGTTGGAGGATACCCAAAATTACGTAGTCGTGTATCCCAACAACGACATGGGCAACCATCACATTTTTAAAGCCTATGCCGCCTTGCAAAATCATCCACGATTCAGGTTGTTTCCATCGCTGCGTTTTGAGTACTTTTTACAATTGCTAAAACAAGCCGAGTTTATCATTGGAAACAGCAGCGCAGGAATTCGCGAGGCGCCCAGTTATGGCGTTTCAGCTATAAACATTGGTACTAGACAACTCAATCGGGCTACTCATCCTTGTATTCAAAATGTGTCATACGAAACGTCGGCTATTTTGTTGGCGATACAATCTGCAAAACCCAAATCAATAGTTGAAATGCCCCAGCAGTTTGGTGAAGGTCGAAGCGCACAACTGTTTCTTGAGGCATTAATCCAACCTAATTTTTGGGCCCGAACGCCTCAGAAACAATTTCGCGATGTGCACTAAATGCAAGTAATTTCTTCTCATACACGCATTCAAAAACTCGATTTTTTACGTGGAATAGCTATTATTTTGGTTTTGTTTCGGCACCAATTGCTTACTCCCATGTTACAAACCATGGGCTGGATTGGTGTTGATTTGTTTTTTGTGTTAAGTGGATTTTTAGTTTCTGGCTTACTGTTTCAGGAATACCAAAAATTTGGTTCGGTTTCGCCTGGTTTGTTTTTAATTCGGCGTGGATTTAAAATTTATCCGTTGTATTACCTCACTCTTGTGGCTTATCTTTTGCCTAAATTGTATTTCCACAAATTTGATTTTCAAAAAACGCTCTACGACTGTTTATTTGTTCAAAACTATTTTTTGGGTTGGGGCTATGCCTATCCGGCAAGTTGGTCGTTGGCTGTAGAAGAACATTTTTACATTTTCTTGGCCCTTAGTTTTGGTGCATTGGTGAAGTTTGCACCCAAAAAAATTCATCAGTTGCTGTATAAAAGAGGATTTATGATCTGCTTGGTGAGTTTGCTTAGTTTGATTTTACTAATCCGCTATGCCTCAAATCTCTATTTTCCCAACCAAAATGTGTTCCATGTTACCGCCACACACCTGCGCATCGATGCACTTCTTTTTGGCGTGTGTATTGCTTATGGGTATTATTTTAAGCGATCAACTTGGCGTGATTTTGTACTAAAACACCAAAATAAAGGATTGATACTCGCATTATTGCTCCTAAGTTTTACTCCTTTTATATCTTATGTTACCTCATTTTTTGTGCGTACAATAGGATTCACGATGGTCTATCTGTCTTTTGGTATCCTATTATTATGCGTGTTGTTTGATGAACATATGGACAATAAATTAAATAAATTGTTTAGTCCTTTACTCGTAAGGATTATGGCGCGTATTGGCTTCAATTCTTATGCCATTTACCTTCTTCATTCATTGGTGATTTATGTAGTGAGTTACCTCCCCATTTCGAGTTCCTATTTACAATTTGTACTTGTTTTTATTTTGTCTGTTGGCTCCGGTATATTCTTAACTGCTACAGTGGAATCCTATTTTTTAGGAATTAGAGACGTCTATTTTCCAAAAAGGACACACTAGTTTATGGCCTCAATCGCCTATTTTAAAAGTATTTATTTGTTAATTTGTGGAGCCAATAATTTTTAGAACGCTTCATGATTCCCGTAACCAAGACATTTTTTCCTCCAATCGAGTCCTATCAAAGTGAATTGGAACGCATTTGGTCCAATCAATGGATTACCAATCGAGGGGAGTTAGTACTTGAATTAGAAGCCAAACTAAAAGATTATTTGCAGGTTTCTTCTCTATTGCTGATGAACAATGGGACTATTCCACTTCAAATTGCCTTGCAACTTTTGGCTAAAAACGGAGAAGTCATTACAACTCCATTTAGCTATGTAGCCACTACCGCATCAATTTTGTGGCAAAATTGTACCCCTATTTTTGTAGATATACATCCGGAGTATTTAACCATAGATGAAACCTTAATTGAGTCGGCCATAACGTCTAAAACTACAGCCATTTTGGCTACACATGTATTTGGAAATCCCTGCGCGATTGAGTCCATTGAGTCCATTGCAGCTAAGCATAAATTAGCTGTCATTTATGATGCGGCCCATTGTTTTGGTGTGACATATAATGGAAAATCAATCTTTACTTATGGAACAGTAAGTAGTTGTAGTTTTCATGCTACCAAATTGTTTCATACAGCCGAGGGTGGTGCGCTTTTTTGTTCCGATCCCAACTTATTTCATCAGTTGTATTACAGTCATAATTTTGGTCACAATGGTCCACTCGAATTTCATGGGTTGGGCATCAACGGAAAACTATCCGAATTGCAAGCAGCCATGGGATTAGCTGTCCTACCGCATATGGAAGAAATAGTGAATGCACGAAAAAAAGTAGTCGATTTCTATACAGCCCATTTGAATTTTAATGTGCTAAGAACCATAAAAATTCGACCAAATACCCAATGGAATTTTAGCTATTACCCTGTTATTTTTAAAAGTGAACAGCAGCTTTTGCAAGTACAACATGCCTTAGAGGCGCTTCAAATATTTCCCCGTAGGTATTTTTATCCGTCTCTAAATACGTTGTCATTTGTAGATTCCACACTTTGTATGGTGTCAGAGGAAGTAGCCAGTTGTGTGCTGTGTTTGCCTTTATATGTTGGATTAACTTCGGACGATTTAATGCACATTGTGAATTGTATCAACCACACCATTTCAACCTAAATTTGCTTATGAAACTCGCTTTTGTCATTCCTGTATTTCGTAATCAAGGTTCATTGGTTCCTACCTACGAAAAATGCTTAGCCCTGACACAATCGTTAGGTATTGCCTATGAATTTATTTTTGTGAATGACGGATCAGACGATAATTCCTTACAAGAACTCCTTGCACTTCACCAGCAAGATGATCACGTAAAAGTACTTTCGTTTTCACGCAATTTTGGACAAGTCCCTGCTATGATAGCCGGCTTAAAAGAGGTAAATAGCGATGCAGTTATTTTAATGTCGGCTGATTTACAAGAGCCCATCGAATTAATTCATGAGCTCATCACTAAATGGCAATCGGGTAACGAAATTGTAATTGGTCATCGCATTGATCGCGAAGATGGTTTTATTGCCAACACCACTTCTCAGATTTTTTATCGACTCATGCGCTATATTAATCCCAACATGCCCAAAGGAGGATTTGATTTTATGCTACTCGACACTAAAGCTGTTTGGGTGTTGAATCAACTTGACGAACGCAATCGTTTTTTTCAAGGCGATGTCTTGTGGTTGGGCTTTAGCACTTCATTTGTCCCATACAAACGCAACAAACGCACCATAGGAAAATCGCAATGGACGCTCACAAAAAAACTCAAGTATTTTATTGATGGCCTACTAAACACTTCGTATGTTCCCATTCGATTAATGTCCTTATTGGGAATACTATTTTCGATGATTGGATTTGGCTATGCGTTGCTTATTGCTTACAATCGATTTTTGCACCATACGCCCTTTAACGGTTGGGCACCCATCATGATTTTAATCCTCATCATTGGCGGATTAATCATGTTGATGCTCGGTATCATTGGCGAATATGTGTGGCGTACCTACGACGAAGCGCGCAAGCGTCCCTTGTATATCATTAAAGAAAAATTCCAAAAGAATGAAACAGCTTCATAGTTTTTTGGTGAACTACCCTTTTTTGTGTACGCTACTTTTGGGGTTGCTGTTCTTTGTTTTGCCATTTAAACCAAAACCCTTTGGCGACGGAGAATACCACGAAGGCACCATTCAATTACTCGATTATATTGCTTCAGGATTTCAGGGTGCTATTCGGGTAGATAAGGGCTTGGTTACCTTACTTTACTATGCAATACCATATGCACTTGTTCATTTTTTACACCTTTCAACAGCCTATTATTTGTCGGGGGTTGTGTTTAATGTGTTAGTTACTGCACTCGCAATGCGTTTGTTAGTCAAAACATTTACGCATTTGCAGTTTGACAAAACGGCGCAATTTTGGCCCGTACTTTTGCTGTGTTTGTTTCCCATACCCTTGTATTATGCCATGGGAATTTTGGCTGAACCGGCTGCGTTTTTTGCAGTGGCTTGGTTTGTCTATTCCTGGGTGCTTCTTATAGAGCAAAAAAATCAATCCAAAATGGGTACACAATTGGCTTTTGCTTTGCTTCTTTTGGTGGGTACCCGGCCAAATTTACTTCCTTTTGCCGTTGTTTTTGTGCTCTATTTTTGGACCAATGCTACAACTTGGCAACTAAAACTCAAATGCACCGCACTAGTTATTATAGGTTTTTTGGCCTTACAATCCTTTGAGCAATCCGTAAATACGGAGTCCCCAGATTTTAAAAGCACCGTGTTTCGAAACCAGTTACTTTGGTCGCGTTTTGAATTGCGCGATGAACCTTTTAATTGGTTGCCACAACATGGGCAAGATGCTTTTGCTTCTTCTGATTATCTAAACAACTTAAAAAAAAGACAAGAATTGGAATCCATTTGCGAAGCGCAACAGCTCGATAAAACCGATTATTTTATTCAATGGGTTAAACAAGATATTTTGTCTCATCCTTTGCTCACCCTGCGCCAGTATTTTTTTAAGTTTTTTCAATCCCAAAGCTTTGTCATTAGCCCTTTAATGAAATCTGATAAAAGTACATTACTCAAATGGGGCATTCATGCCTATATCAATGCGGTAAATTATGTATTGGTTTTTGGAGCAATTTGGGGTTTATGGATACTGTTTAAAGTAAAAAAATACACGTTATTTTTTCCGTTTTTATTTTTATGGGGATGGAGTTTGCTATATGTGTGTATATTTCATTCCGAACAACGGTATATGTTTCCGTTAAGGGCCATGCAGTTTTTTTTACTGGCTTATGCTGTGCATCAGTATACCGGCCGTCAATCTTTACAATCTTGTGATGCAGCCTAAAAAACTCTTTATTTTTCTAGCCGACGGAGTAGGTTTGCGCACTTTTGCGTTTTCGCAGTTCTATGCATTAGGAAAGGCGAGGGGCTATGAAGTGGTGTTTTGGAATGCCAGCCCTTTTGCCCTTTCGGATATGGGTTATTCCGAAATTAAAATTCCGCTTGCCAAAAATCACCGCTGGACCGAGTTGGTCAAAAACGCCCAAATTCAAATTGAATTATCACTCAATAAGAAACGAAGTCAAGATGCCGTTTACGACAGCTACCGATTTCCAAGTACGCCCAAAACCGTGGGCGCTTGGGTAAAAAAAATCATGTTGTCGCTACTTGTTTTTACCCATAAATCCCCAAAAGGCTTGTTGCGCATCCAACGTCTATTGGCCTATTTAGAAAAACAAACACCTTACTATTCCTATTGTTGTTCTGTTTTACAACAAGAAAAACCCGATTTGTTGTTTTGTACCAATCAGCGCTTATCGCTTGCTTTGGCTCCCATAATGGCAGCTCAATCGGTGCAAATTCCCACGTCAACTTTTATTTTTTCATGGGATAATTTGCCCAAAGGAACCAAATTGGTTCAACCCGATTATTACTTGGTTTGGAGCCAACACATGAAATCAGAATTGCAGTATTATTATCCTGAAGTTACCAGTTCTCAAATAAAAATCACAGGAACTCCACAATTTGAAGCGCATTATGATGCTGCTTTGCTTCAAACCCGCGCCGATTTTTTTACCGAACACAAGCTAGATTTAACCAAGCAATACATTTGTTTTTCGGGTGATGACATAACCACTTCACCAAATGATCCAGTTTATCTTGCCGATTTGGCTGCTGCAATACGTCAATTGAATGAAAAAGGAAAGTCGCTAGGAATTTTGTTTCGCCGTTGCCCAGTTGATTTTTCTTCACGATATGATGCTGTGCTTCAAGAATATAAAGATTGTATTGTTTCTGTGGCGCCCAAGTGGGAAAAACAAGGCGCCGAATGGAATGCCATTTTACCAACCCAAGCCGACACAACCTTGCTGGTAAACACCATTTGCCATACCGAATTTGTGGTTAATTTGGGCTCATCAATGGTTTTTGATTATGCCACGCACCACAAACCCTGTGCTTATATTCGGTATGATGTGCCCAACTGCACGGTGGCCGATTGGTCAGTACAAAAAATTTATAACTTTATACACTTTCGATCAATGCCCAATTCAAATGCAGTACATTGGATTGATTCGGCTGCTGCAATGGAAGAAGTTGTTTTACGCCTTATAAATTCAAGTAAGCAAGAGGGTATTGACCAAGCACAAGTTTGGTTTGATAAAATTAACCAACATCCACCGCAATTGGCCTCCGAACGCATTTGGAATGCCTTTGATGAACTACTAAATTAAACAGATGGTACGAGAAATTCTTTTGACCGATTACCAACGATGTGGACACAAAAATGTATCGCTGGGCACCTTGATGCAGGTATTTTGGTGGCAACCCAATCCGGGCTTGAAATTTTTGACCTATTTTCGTCTCACCCAGTACTTTCGACGAAAAAACCGATTGCTTTTTTATGTTTTTTTTCTGGGTTGGCGAAAAATGAAATACAAATACGGCTTTGATATTTCCTACCGTGCCACGATTGGAAAGGGATTGTACATTGGACACTTTGGCGGCATTGTTATTCATGGCGATGCTGTAATTGGTGAACATTGTAATCTGTCTCAAGGCATGACCATTGGCGTATTGAATCGAGGAAAAAACACCGGTGTGCCCAAAATAGGCAATAGAGTATTTATGGGGCCCAACTGCGTTATATTGGGAGGAATCAGCATAGGGAATGACGCGCTCATTGGTGCCAATGCAGTGGTTACCTTTGATGTAGCCGATAAAGCTGTCGTAGCCGCTCCTTTGGCTTCGGTTATTTCTCACCAAGGCGCAACGAGTTATGTAGTACTTCCTAATTCCTAGTTCTTTCCGTGAAAAATATACTCCGAAATTTAATGTGGAAACTGTTGGGAATTGAACATTATCGATTCCTGAAACGCCAGCATAAGGTCTATTTAGATCGAGCTTCCAATACCCGGTTGGGGTATAAAACCTACCACAATGGTGCTTTTGTGTGGCAGTGGTATCCAAACTCTTCGTTAAACATTGGGTCGTATTGTTCCATTGCCAACGATGTGCATTTTGTACTTGATGATGGCTTTCATCAACAAAGTGAAATAACCTCCTTCCCGCACCTGGATCAATTGAAAAACAAGTCTATTCGATTTCAAAATCAAACAATAAAAGATTTTAAAACCAGTAAAATCCCTTCAAATGCACATCACACCGAAATTGGTCACGATGTTTGGATAGGGATGAACGCAACTATATTGCCACAAGTCACGATTGGTTCGGGTGCGACTATCATGGCCGGTGCTGTAGTAACAACTGATGTTCCGCCCTATGCTGTAGTAGGAGGTGTTCCGGCACGAGTGGTGAAAATGAAACACAGTCCCGAACAAATACAGGATTTAATGGCTATCGCCTGGTGGAACTGGCCAGCTGAACAAGTAGAAACCAACGCAGCCGATTTTTATTTACCCATAGCTGATTTTATACACAAATGGAAATGACAATTGGTTTGCTCACCCCCGAATACCCGCATGCGCTTTGCAATTCAAGCGGAGGCATTGGCAGCAGTGTGCAAAATAGTGCACGTGCCTTAACTCAATTGGGTCATCGGGTACATGTGTTTATATACGGACAAAACCAAACACAGCAGTTGGAAGATCAAGGTGTGCAGTTGCATTTTATTTCCTTTCAAAAATTTGCCTTTGCCGGCTGGTATTTTTACCGAAAAGCCATTCAAAACTACCTCAATACCGCCATAGAAAAAGAAGTAATTCAACTCATCGAAGCCCCCGATTGGACCGGAATTACGGCATTCATGAAACTCAAAGCGCCTTTGGTGATTCGCTTTCACGGCACCGATGCCTACTTTTGTCATTTGGAAGGAAGGACTCAAAAACTGAAAAATTTTCTGCTCGAAAAATGGGCGATGCGCAAGGCAATTGCCTTTTCGACACCAACTGATTTTGCCGCTACAACTACCAAATACATTTTCAGAATAAAAAAGAAGCCCATTGTAAAAATTCCAAATGGGATAAACCTGAATCAGTTTACCAATCCCAATCCAGCCGAATTTGATCCCGGATTGATTCTTTATTTTGGCACGCTAATCCGAAAAAAAGGTGTGTTTGAGCTCATCGAAATCATGAAATTAGTTTGTGAGAATCATCCAACAGCCCGTTTGGTTTTGGTGGGTGCCGATTCCAATGATGCTCAATCCGGTTCCGATTCTACTTGGGACGAATTATATAAATGCATTCCAGAAGCGCTTCAGTCGCATATAATCTACAAAGGAAAAGTGCCGTATGACCAAGTACAGTCACTCATTTGCAACGCACAACTGTGCGTCTTGCCGAGTTTAGCTGAAACCCAAGGGATGGTTACCTTAGAAGCCATGGCCATGCAAAAAGCCGTGCTCACCAGCAATTTGGGTTGGTCGGCAGAGTTAATTGTTCATGAGCAAAGTGGGTTTTTGTTGAATCCAAAAAATCACATTGACTTTGCCGCTTGTATTGGTGAGTTGTTAACCAATCCATGTCGTTGTTTGGAGGTGGGGCATCAAGCCAAAGTTCAAGTAGAACAGCAGTTCGACAGCATAAAATTAGCTCAACAAACCGCCGATTTTTATTTAACCTTATTGGCCAAATCGTGATCGTTGTATACCACAATAACCAACGCGTACAGCGTGTTTTACACAACGAAACTCCGTTGGAGGTGTTTGATTTATCTGCATCCATTTGCGCCGTAATTACTGCATTGACGTTGCAGTTTCCAGATGATTTACTGGTTTGGTGTAATGAGGAAGTGTCTCAAGAATTAGAGCTTTCGGCCGTCTCGAATTTACTGCAGTTGCCCCAGGAAATCATTTCATTTCAACCCAGCTACGGGGGCTATTTTGGGCCAAATATAGAATGGGTTGAGGAATCAATTTTTGTTTCCGTTTCCAAAAATACGCGCTATACCACTTGGATGTTGAGCAGCTGTGTGGGTGCGATGCAGGCTAGTTTGTGGATGCAATTGGCCCCACACATCAACCCAAAAGATTCTTTTGCTTATACGTTGCATTCCATTGGGAAGCGTGCGCAATCAGCGGGTTTATTTTGTTACAGTGAACCGGCTTTGTTACGTACTACCTTGAATAAGAATTTTACTAGTGCCACACAAATCGAATTGTATCGTTTTGTAAAGCAACATTACAAAAGCCTTTGGGTATGGGTACTGTTTTGGCAGCAGCTCAGGCACCAAGGCCAATTTAATGTACTGCCTTTGTTGTGTACCTGGTTTCTAGCCAGATTAAAACCAATAGCACTTAATATACCCGAACAATTTTCAAGCAAACCAGCTCAATTGGCTATATCGGTGCTCATCCCAACGCTCAATCGGCCGCAGTATTTGGCTGACTTTCTTGCCGATTTACAAGCCCAAACGCTTGTGCCCAAAGAGGTAGTGATTATCGAACAGATTTCAGATCAACAGGGCGAATCTCAATTAATTGATTTAGTGGCCCATGCGTGGAATTTTAAAATTAAACATTTGATTATTTACCAATTGGGTGTATGTAATGCCCGAAATCTGGGCTTATCTCAAGTTACCGGCGATTGGGTGTTTTTTGCCGATGACGACATTCGAATTGCACCAACATTTTTAGCAGAAAGTGCTACTAAAATAAACCAAAACAAAGCCCAAGCGGTTTCGTTTGCGTGTGTAAGTCCAACTCAAAAATCGGTGGAGAAACCGGTAATTCAGTGGAATGCCTTTGGTGGCGGAAGTAGTTTGGTTTCTAAATCAGCGCTCAAGGAGTGTCAATTTTCTATGGTTTTTGAACACGGTTTTGGCGAAGACTTGGATTTTGGCATGCAACTCCGCCAAGCTGGAACGGATATCTTATTTTTTTCAACTCCAGCCATTACACACCTCAAGGCTCCTGCTGGCGGATTTCGATTGTCCAAAACACTTGCTTGGCAAACCGATCCAATACAGCCCAAACCAGCACCTACGGTTATGGCATTTATTCAAAAATATTATACAGCACCACAACGTAAAACCTATAAATTGATGTTGTTGCTCAAGTATTATCCCAAACAATCCCTTAAAAATCCAATTCGGTATTACCGCCAATTTGAACAGCAATGGAAACAAAGTGTATATTGGGCCTCTAAATTGGATCAGAACCCATGAAATTTTCGGTAATAATTTGCACTTATATGCGTGCGCAGCCCTTGGCAAATTTGCTCGAATCTATTGGGTTACAGAGCAGTTATCCGCATGAGATTATTATTGTGGATGGTTCAACTAATGTAGAAACCGCTAATCTTTTGGCGTCCAAAACCATTCCCAATTTGCAGTACTTTTTGGTGGATTCTAGCCAACGCGGACTCACCAAGCAACGTAATTTTGGTATTTCAAAAGTGGCCGATGACATCGATGTGATTTGTTTTTTGGATGATGACACCTATTTGGCCACCGATTATTTTTTCCAATTAATACAAACCTATACTGAATATCCAGAAGCATTGGGTGTGGGCGGATTCATTTCAAACGAAAGCCATTGGGAAGCAGTTTCCCCTCATTATCACCCTACTATTCACGAATTTTATTTTGACGGATACAAAAAACAAGACGGCAGCCGCTTTGTTCTGCGCAAACGGTTGGGCTTGGATGCCAATGTGCCACCGGGTTTTTTACCCCGATTTTCGCACGGGCGCAGCGTTGCATTCCTTCCTCCTTCAGGAAAAATCTATGCGGTTGATCAGCTAATGGGCGGCGTAGCTTCCTATAAAAAATCGGTTTTTGATCGCTTCCAATTTTCTACCTATTTTCAAGGCTATGGCTTGTATGAAGATGCCGATTTTTCATTGCGCGTGTCCAAAACAGGACCATTATTTATCAACACCCGCGCCCAATTGGCTCATTATCATGAATATTCTGGTCGACCAAATGCCTATGTCTACGGTAAAATGGTAGTGCGTAATGGGTGGTTTGTTTGGCGGGTAAAATGGCCCAACCCCAGGTGGAATGACCGTTTAAAATGGAATTCAATTTGTTTTTTATTGACACTCATCCGATTTAGCAATACCTTTACCACAGCACATAAAAAGGAAGCTTGGTTAGAAGCTTGGGGAAGAACCATCGGGTGGTGGAGTTTGCTTTTCAACTCTCCCAAACCATCAAATTCCAAGTAGTTCGTTCATGAAGTTAGCAATTATAACTCAGGTAGTTCACAAGCGGTTTCAACATCAGATATGGGCCTATGCGCCCTATGTGAAAGAAATTAATTTGTGGACCAAGCAAGCCCACGAGGTGATTTTAGTTGCTCCATGTACCAGTTCACAACCTAGTGCAATTGACAAAACCTATAACACAACAAACCTCCACTTTTTGAAAGTCCCCGCATTTTCATTACAGGGAATACAAGCACTTTTAAGATCCCTGTTTGTCATTCCGGTTTGTTTTTTCCGAATTATACAAGCCATGCGAAATGCCGATCACATTCATCTGCGTTGCCCCGGAAATATGGGTTTGTTGGGTTGTGTAGTGCAGGTTTTCTTTCCAAAAAAAATAAAAACCGCAAAGTATGCGGGCAATTGGGATCCCAATTCCAAGCAACCGTGGAGTTATAATTTGCAACGCTGGATTTTGCAAAACACCTTTTTAACACGCAACATGACTGTTTTAGTCTATGGCGAATGGCCCAACATGAGCCGCAATTGTACATCTTTTTTCACGGCGAGTTACTGTGAATCTGATAAAATAAACACACCTCCACGTATACTAAACTCACCCATTCAATGTTTGTTTGTAGGCTGTTTAACAGCAGGGAAAAATCCTTTTTACGCCATTCAATTGGTGGAAGCAGTATCAAAAATGGGCGTTTCTATACAGCTTAATTTATATGGTGATGGCGATGAACGGGCCAAATTAGAGGCTTATTGTATTGCGCATTCCCTTAGCGAACGCGTGCAATTTTTCGGTAATCAAGATGCCGTTAAAGTGCAACAAGCCTATGAATCGAGTCATTTTTTGATATTACCTTCTCAAAGTGAGGGTTGGCCCAAAGCCGTTGCTGAGGCCATGTTTTGGGGTTGTGTTCCCATGGTAACGCCTGTTTCTTGCGTGCCGTTTATGTTGAATGAGCAAACACGCGGACTTTTGTTGTCAATGGATTTAATGCAAGATGCCCAACAGCTATTTGATTTATTGCAGCAGCCAGCTCATTATGAATCCAAAGCGCGCGCCGCTATAGACTGGTCAAGACAGTATACTTTAGATCAATTTGAAGTAGAAATATCAAAATTACTTCGCACATGAGAATTATACAACTTATCGATTCACTAGAGGCAGGTGGAGCCGAACGCATGGCGGTACATTATGCCAATGGTTTGGCCGCTCGAGTTGCTTTTTCTGGTTTGGTATGTACCCGAAAAGAAGGCTTGTTGCGCAAGCAATTGCATGCGCAAGTTGATTACCTTTTTTTAAACAAGAAATCTGCTATTGATTTACAGGCATTGTTCCGCTTGAGACGCTATTGCAAGCAACATCAAATTTCTCATGTGCAGGCGCATGCCACATCGTTTTTTACCGCTTTTTTACTCCAATTGATCTTGCCCAAACTGAAAGTTATTTGGCACGATCATTATGGCTTGAGTGAATTTTTGCCACAGCGGCGTCCGCAATTGCTTTGGTTGTGTTCGCATTTTTTTTCTGGTATAATTTCTGTAAATGAGGTGCTTAAAAAATGGTCTCAGGATAAATTAGCTTGCAGTAAGGTGATGTATTTACCCAATTTTGTTACCACCGATACCCAATCCGAGTTAATTTCCCCATTAGCTGGAACAGCAGCAAAACGAATTTTGTGTTTGGCCAATTTACGGCCGCAAAAAAACCATGCTCTTTTGCTTAAAGTGGCCTCGATGCTAAAAGATTCTCATCCCGATTGGACTTTCCATTTAGTTGGACAAGATTTTAACGATGTCTATGCTGCTCAAATCAAACAAACTATTTTAGATAACGCCTTAGAACAACATGTTTTCGTGTACGGAAGCCGTGCTGATACAGCAGCCATTTTAGACCAAGCAACCATTGGGGTCTTAACGTCGAACTCCGAAGGACTTCCGTTGGCTGTTTTGGAATACGGATTGCACGCTTTGCCTGTTTTGGTTACTCGAGTTGGCGATATACCAAGTGTAATTTACAATCAAGTAGATGGAGTTATTGCTGAGGTTGATGATGCAATGGCGTTTTATAAATCTTTGGTTGAACTAATCGAGAATCCAAATCTAAGACTTAAATTTGGACGGGCTTTACAAGCCAAAATTAATCAGTTTTATACTGAAGAGGGGGTTATGAATCACTTTCTTCATTGGACTCAATCCATATAAATGCTAAAGCAAGACAAACGCTATCTATATCTAATTATTCTACATCTGTGTATTGGATTAGGTTTGTATTTTGTGCCTTTTTTTCCAAAATTCTATGGATACTCCATATTAATTGGAGGACTTTATTTTGTGATCAATGCCCAAAATAAAAACAATGAAGTACTCTATGCTGCTGCCTATATTGTGGGGTCTGAAGTTGTACTTCGAATGACAAACGGAAATCCCATATATGAGTTTTCAAAGTATGCGGTAATTGGGTTCATGCTTATAGGAGTTTATTTTGGTGGGATTTCTAAACAAGCCATTCCCTATTGGTTATATATGGTTTTATTGCTGCCTGGCTTGGTAATTGGGTATTATACACTCGAAGGAATTGAAAGTATAAAAAATGCAATTTCATTTAATATTTCAGGTCCCTTTTGTTTGGGGTTATGTGCCTTGTATTGCTACAATCGATTTGTAACGTTCAAGCAGCTAAACGAAATATTACTCCTAATTGGATTGCCCATCATTTCGTGTGCTGTGTATTTGTTTTTATATACACCCGAACTAAAAGATGTACTTACAGGAACAGGTTCAAACTTTGCAACTTCAGGAGGTTTTGGACCCAATCAGGTGGCTACGGTACTCGGTTTGGGCATGTTTGTGTTTTTTTCCCGATTAATCTTTTTTTCTCCCAACCCGTTTTTATTTGTTACAAATGCATTAATTGCCGTTGTACTTAGTTATCGCGGAATCATAACATTTTCACGCGGTGGCATACTCACTAGTTTAATTATGTTGTTTGTATTGGTGTTAATCACCTACTATAAAGTAACGGGTAAAGCGCGTATAAAAATGCATTATATATTGTTGGCATTGGTTGTGGGAATGATTGGTATTTGGGTGTTTTCTTCTTCACAAACCAATGGATTAATAAATAAACGATATGCCAATCAAGATATTAATGGACGTGTGAAACAAGATAATTTTACAGGCAGAGAAGTGCTAGCAAAAGATGAATTACTCGCTTTTATGACACATCCAGTTTTTGGAGTTGGCGTAGGTAAAACAGCCGAAGACCGCCAAAAGAAAACGGGTATTTTAGCGCTTACACATAACGAAATAACACGCACTCTCGGGGAACATGGTGCTTTAGGAATAATTGCCTTGCTATTATTACTCGTAACTCCTTTTTTTATGTATATTAAAAACAGATATAATATTTACATCGTTTCCTTTGTGTTATTTTGGTTGTTGACCATAAACCATGCTGCTATGCGGTTGGCAGCACCCGCTTTTGTGTATGCATTGGCACTGCTGATTGTTCATGTGCCTAATCCAAAGGATACTATTAAATAATTGTAACAAGTTGTAAATCAATAAATAGAATGCTTATTTTTGAAAAAAATTAACTATGCCTACTAAAAACAGTGTTCATTTCGAAATTTCGGAGCGTAAAATTTTACTTCGAATTGTTGATGTGCTATCTGTTTTAGTGGCCTTGTATGTTGTGGGTATTGTGTTTAGTTTTACCTATTTCCAGTTTTCGACTTCTAATTTTTACTGGACTTTTGTATTAGCCATTTACTTGACCATTTTTGGAACCGTTTTTGAGATGTATAATCTACAAGTTGCGAGCAACCAGGTGCAAGTTATTAAAAGTATTGTGCTCACGGCGTCTACCACGGTTTTGGTTTATTTATTGACACCCATTTTTACTCCAGTCTTGCCTTCTAATCGATTGCAAATTTTGTTTTTCTATTTGGCTATTTTTTCGGCTCTTTTCGCTTGGCGCTTGATTTATGTTGCCTTTTTTGCGTCCAATCGGTTCACGAAAAAAGTTATCCTCATTTGCGATAAAGATCAATTGAAAGAGTTGGTTTTGGGATTAGAAAATGCCGACCCACATTACAAAGTGGTAGGCTTTATCAACTCAGACAAAGTTGGGGCTTCTGATGGAGGCAGTCTAGGAAATTTGAGGCAAATTGACAGCCACGAATTGGAAAATTTTGTTTCCAAAAATGCCGTATCCGAAGTAGTTGTTGCCTCACAAAACACAGAGGGAATTACCACACAATTGTACAATCAATTAATTCATTTACTTGAAAACGGTTTTATGATCAAAGAGTATACCCAAGTATATGAAACGCTCACCCAACGCATACCGGTTCAATATGTGGCGCGCGATTTTTATCGTTATTTTCCGTTTAGCCGCAGCAATCAAAATCACTTGTATTTAATTGCCATTCGCAGTATTGATATTTTAGTGAGTAGTATAGGTTTAATTATAGGTGTTTTATTGTTGCCGTTTATAAGTATCGGTAATCTTTGCGGTAATAGAGGTAAATTGTTTTATACGCAAGACCGTGTGGGTATAAATGGGCGAATATTTAAAATCATTAAATTTCGAACCATGGTTAAAAATGCCGAAGCCAATGGAGCAGTTTTTACAACACTTAATGATAGCCGTGTTACCCCTTTTGGAAAATTCATGCGCAAAGCCCGCTTAGATGAATTTCCTCAATTTTATAATATCATCAAAGGAGATATGTCGGTAATAGGTCCACGTCCTGAACGCCCGGTTTTTGTAAATGAAATTGCCGAAATCATGCCGTTTTATGAAACAAGACATATTATTAAACCGGGTCTTACCGGTTGGGCACAGGTAAATTATGCTTACGGAGAGACACTAAACGACAGTTTAATCAAACTCCAGTATGATTTGTACTACATTAAACACCGCAGTATATTTTTGGATATTAATATCTGCATTAAAACCCTAAGCACCATTTTGTTTTATAGAGGACAATAAGTTACAATAGCAATTTTCGAAGCGGGGGTATTGCTGTAAATGTCAATAAAATCAGAGCGACACCAACAGCAATCTTGGCAATATAGTCGCCATGTTGTACATAAAAGCTATGTTTTTTGTTGAGCTGAACAGTTCCTTTTAAGGCAATTTTTTCACCATATAGACTTTGTTTGGTAATTTCTCCTTTTTGGTTTACAAAAGCCGAAATACCTGTATTGGCACTTCGCGCTATATCTCTTCGTGTTTCAATTGCGCGCAAACTGGCAAAACTCAAGTGCTGCTTGTGTCCTTGAGTTTCGTTCCACCAGGCATCATTGGTAATGATGGCTAAAAATTGAGCGCCATTTGTAACATATTCATTTACGTAACTTCCATAAACCGATTCATAACAAATAATTGGCCCCACTTTTGTACCGTCTGTACTGCTAAAAACAGCCCGATTTGCTTGAGTTGTTTTGGTCGAAATAGTGCCGCCCAAATCGAGCATGATATTCCCTAGAAGTGGCTCCAATATGGGTTTATAGGGCAAATTTTCTATGCCAACTACCAATTTTGATTTGTAGTATTTTTGAACTGTTGGTGATGCATTCATAAATAAGGCCGCATTGTAAAAATCAATCCATATGCCCGATCTAAACACATTTGACGCTGGTTTAACATCAGCGGGATTGGTTATAAAAGTAAAGGTGTCAATTCCCCAAAGCAACTGAATCCCTGGATGGTCTTGTATGAATTGGCGCATGAGCATTGGGCAAGTCGATTGAGAAAATTGCTCATAGGGAATCATTTCGGCCAATACCGTTTCGGGAGCAATAACATAATCGGTTAAGCGAGTACAAACGGGTTTTGCCAATGCCAACAATTCTTGTGTAGTGTTGTAATTGGTTGTTGAATATTTTTCGGTGTATGGATCAACATTGGGCTGCAACAGAACCACTTCTTTGGTTTCGCCCTCAGCATGATACGTGTAATAAATACACATCGAGATACAAATGGGAAGTGCTATCCCAAGGATTAAATACAAAAAAATTGATTTTTTTGCTGCCAATTGAAATTTGCTTAACTGGTAAAATACCACAGCATTACAAGCCAATACCCACAAACTTCCGCCAAAGGCACCAGTATATTCGTACCATTGAATCCATTTGGGATAGGTAGCAAAGGCATGACCCAAATTGAGCCAAGGCCAAGAAAATTCCCATTCCAAATGAAATTTCTCAAAGGCCAGCCATATACAAATAAAAAAGACTAAACTATAGAATTTTGAAATGCGTTTGGCTACCAAATGGTAAAGCATGAAAACCAAACTCATCAGTAGAGCATTGACTAAAACGGCAAACCACATGCCAAATCCTGACGCATAATACAACCACCAAGTTGTGAGTAAATTCCAAATTACAAAACTGATGTAAGCAACTGTGCCCACTTTGAAAAGACTTGCTTTTGATTCGCGGAGTTTTTTTTCGGCAATTAATAAAGGAACAAATGCAAAAAACAACAGCAATGGAAGTCCGTAGGTTGGCCATGCCGCCGACAATAACAAACCGCTAATTGAAGCTAGCACATAGGGTTGTTGTACCGTTTTTTTCATGTTAACGGAAACTACTCAAATCAACTTTAACCGAAAAAATATTGGAGTACAAGGCTGTACTTTGGTTACCAATATCAGTAAGTGCATAGTCTATTTGCACCCCTTTGTATTTAAATCCCAAACCAATATTGGGTTGAAAACTCAATGATGTGCTGTTGTCAACTTGTGTAGCACGCTGAAAATTACCAAAGCCAGTACGAACAAAAACCACATCGGTGTAGCCAAATTCACAGCCCAAAGCGGGTGCTATACTCAATTTGTCGGTTGAAACCAGATCATTTGTTTTGGTGAATTCCATGTTAAGATTGGTAGCAGCAAGTAATGTATAGTCATTTCTGTATATAAATTTTCTTGCCAAACCCAATTGCGCTTTGGGTAAAGTTATCTCGCTACTTTCTGGCAATTCTTGGTTTTGACTTGGAATAGAATTTTGGACAGCTGCATACGCCTGCTCGTCTATAGTCCAGATGTTATATGTGGTAGTAAGGTCCCGAAGCATCAAGCCAAATTCCCATTTTTTATGGGTGTATTGCACCCCAATATCAAATCCAAATCCCCAAGAATTGGCAAATTCACCTATTACCCTCCGAATTACTTTGGCATTGGCTCCATATCGAAAGTTGTTCAATTTAGATTGACGTGCATACGAAAAGGTAAAGGCATAATCGGCGGTAGAAAATTTACTCACGCGATTGTAATCAATATTACCTTGACTGTCAATTAATTGAGTTGTGTTTAGAATATCATCCACACCAAATCGAATGGCCGAAAATCCCCACGCACTTTGCTTGTCTATGGGACTCGCATAGGCTGCATAATCGTATTGAGCAATGTTTGCAAAATAGCTGGCGTGCATCAGTCCCACTTGTGTATCCTTAAGTTGCAATAAACCAGCAGGATTCCAATACACTGCGTTTACATCTGCAGTTTGCGCGGTTACTGCGTTTGACATACCCAAAGCGGCTGCATCCACTCCAATATTCAAAAATTCGTTGGAATATTTTCTAACGGTTTGGCCTTGTACCGAAATACAAAGCAGTAAAAGAGGTAAAAACCGGGAGATGTTCAAGGTATTTTGTTTTTTTACAAATATCAAATAAAAATCTTGAATAAAAAACGTCAAGTCCTTTAAGTTATTGTGTTAAATTTGCTCACCTAAAACCAGCTCATGAACCTCAAAAAACAAGTGCCCAATTTGCTCACCTTACTCAATTTATTTAGTGGATGTGTAGCGATTTTGTTTGTATTGCAATCTGATTTTACAGCTGCATTTGCCTGTGTTTGTTTGGGAATATTTTTTGATTTTTTTGATGGATTTTTTGCGCGTTTATTTCAAGTAAGTAGCCCGCTGGGTTTGCAGCTTGATTCGCTTGCTGATATGGTAACCAGTGGAGTTGTTCCTGGCTTGGTTATGCACTCCTTATTAGTTGAATCGGCGGGTAATTCGACCACGCTTTTTGCTCAATTCATGCCTTATATGGGTTTTTTAATCACATTGGCCTCTTGTTACCGTTTGGCTAATTTTAATCTAGATATACGCCAAACCGATTCGTTTATTGGTTTACCCACACCAGCCAATGCCTTATTTATCTTAAGTTTGCCGTTGGTGGCCATACATTCAACTTCATTTATTGTATTTGAATTGCTACTAAATCATGCCGTTTTGCTAATTATTACAATTACAAGCGTGTATATGCTTAACGCAGAAATACCCTTATTTTCTTTAAAAATAAAAGGCTCAAATTGGAAAACCTATAAGTTGCAGTTGGTGTTTGTAGTGTATTCGCTAGTATTATTGGGATTCCTGAAAATTACCGCAGTGCCGTTAATAATTATTAGCTATGTACTTGCATCTGTTGTGAACAACCTTTGGTTTACGAAGTCGAAACTTTAGCGTGATTTTTTATCGATCATTGCGATAATAAACAAAAAAAATGCTAAAAACAGAACGAGCGCGAGTACCGATTTTGGATTGGCAAAGTTGGTTGTGAAGCCCATCATTGGGTTTCGTTTTGGCGGAAACAAACGTTTATCCTCTTTGTTGTAATAAAAAATACCCCAAATCCAATACTCATTGTTTTCTTGCCAGTCGTTGTAGGGTTTGCTCATGTGCTTAGAATTCCAATTTCTTTTTGCGTAACTCAAAGTTTTGTCCCAAATATACGCGACGTACCATTTCGTCTTCTACCAATTCTTCGGGTACGCCCGCTTTTAAAATCCCGCCTTCAAACATCAAATACGTTTTGTCGGTAATGGCCAAGGTTTCCTGAACGTTGTGGTCGGTGATTAGAATACCGATGTTTTTGTTTTTGAGCTGGGCAACTATTCGCTGAATGTCTTCTACAGCAACCGGATCCACACCAGCAAAGGGTTCGTCTAGTAAAATAAATTTGGGATCAGTAGCCAATGCACGGGCAATTTCGGTTCGTCGGCGTTCGCCTCCAGAAAGTAAATCACCACGATTGGTGCGTATGTGTTGCAAACTAAATTCATCAATCAAAGACTCCATTTTGGCAATTTGCGCCTCTTTGGATAAGTTGGTCAATTGCAATACACTCAAAATATTATCTTCTATACTTAACTTGCGAAATACCGAAGCTTCTTGAGCCAAATACCCAATACCGGCTTGTGCTCGTTTATACATGGGGTAATTCGTTATATCCAAATCATCGAGGTAAATGTTGCCCAAATTGGGTTTCACCAAGCCCACAATCATATAAAATGAAGTTGTTTTTCCGGCGCCGTTTGGCCCTAATAAACCCACAATTTCGCCTTGGTTTACTTCAACTGAAATGCCTTTTACTACACTTCGGCCTTTGTAGGTTTTGATTAGATTTTCTGCTCTGAGTTTCATTAAATTATAAATTTTTGATGAATTGAAAATTGGGAACGGCCCAAATTTAATTTAAAATTAGCCAGTATTCGCAATCAATTCTCTAAGGCTTCCCAAAATTCATAGGCACGGCGTAAATGAGGAACCACAATCGTTCCGCCAACTAAAGTAGCGATACCAAGGGCTTCCATCACTTCGTCTTTGCTTACGCCTGCTTTGTAAGCAGTTTCTAAATGGTATTTTACGCAGTCGTCGCAACGCAATACAGCAGAGGCTACCAAACCCAATAGCTCCTTGGTTTTCACATCCAAGGCACCGGCAGCATAGGCATTGGTGTCGAGATTAAAAATTCGTTTAATTATCAGGTTGTTGTCGGCCAATAGTTTGGCGTTCATCTTGGTGCGGTAATCATTAAAATCAGCAACTAAATCAGCCATTTTTTTCTTTTTTGTTTACCAATACGGCAATTAAAATACTTATTTCATATAATATCAAAAGTGGTATTGACACAATTATTTGACTCAAAATATCGGGTGGTGTAATTATGGCAGCTACAATTAAAATAATCACGATAGAATAGCGACGGTATTCACGTAAAGTGGTAGCGGTAACCAAACCAATTTTTGTCAAAAAGTAAATAATGATGGGCAATTCAAAAATTAATCCACATGAAATCACCGAAGTTTTTACCATGCTGATGTAGTTGTCCAAGTTAAATTCGTTTTTAATCACACTACTCACGTTAAATCCGCCAAAAAAGTTAACCGATAAGGGAAGGATTAAGTAATAGCCAAATAAAACACCCAAGAAAAATAAAATCGAGGAGATTAGGATAAACGAAACGGCATATTTTTTTTCGTTTTTATATAAGGCGGGACTGATAAATTTCCAGATTTCCCACAAGATATAGGGGAAGCCCAAAATAAATCCGGCAGTAATACATGTCCATAGAAATACCGAAAATTGGCCGCCTAAACTGGTGCTTTGAATAATGAAAGGCATTTCGGTTACACACATGCCCCCATCATCAGTGCCAAAATAATGGGTTAAATCACAAAAAAGTCGGTAGGTGATAAAGTCAGGATGAATAGGCCCAAAAATTACTTCTTCAAAAATAAAATCGATAACAAAGTAGGACAGACACGAAACCACTAAAACAGCAATTGTAATGCGTATAAATAACCACCTCAATTCTTCGAGATGATCCAAAAATGACATTTCGGCTATGCTTTTCTTTGCCATACTAAAGTACGCCCTCTTTTAAAATGTCATGCAAATGCAGTACGCCTTTGTATTGGCCATGATCAACTACCACCAATTGGGTAATTTTAAAATCTTCCATGATGTGAAATGCATCCATTACTAGTGCAGTTGGACTAATTAATTTTGGATTTTGCGTCATGATATCACGTGCAGTTAATTCCATAAAAGTATCCCGTTCGTTCAACATGCGTCGAATATCTCCATCGGTAATAATGCCAATCACCTGATCGTTTTCTACAACTGCGGTCACGCCCAGTCGTTTTTCTGAAATTTCAAAAATTACCTTTTTAATTGATGAATCTGGTGAAACAGTTGGTTTTAGGGAATGTTCAGTCATGTCGCCCACACGCAAAAGCAATTGTTTTCCTAAAGCACCGCCAGGGTGGTATTTGGCAAAATCTTGCGCTGTAAACTGTCTGAGTTCCATCAAACACACTGCTAGCGCATCGCCCATAACCAATTGAGCAGTTGTGCTGTTGGTGGGAGCTAAATTATTTGGACAAGCTTCTTGTTCAACAGTTGTGTCCAACACAAAGTCGGAACCTTTGGCCAGAAATGAATTGCGGTTTCCAGTCATACCAATTAAGATGTTACCATCGCGTTTGAGTAAAGGAACCAGCACTTTGATTTCTGGACTGTTGCCACTTTTTGAAATACAAAGGATCACATCTTGTGCTTGTACCATGCCTAAGTCGCCGTGAATGGCTTCAGATGCATGTAAAAAAACCGAGGGTGTGCCAGTAGAATTGAGTGTTGCTACTATTTTTTGGGCAATAATTGCACTTTTTCCTATTCCGGTAATTATACATCTACCCGAGCAATTGTATACGGCTTGTGTAGCGGCAACAAATTGATCATCAATATAATCAACTAATTTTTTAATCGATTCGCTTTCTGATTCGATTGCTTTTTTGGCAATTTCTTTAATGTCGTGGTTTGATATCAAAACTAGAATGCTATAATAGTTGTGTGTATAAAAGAAAGTTGTATCTTAGGAGTTGCAAATTTATACAAATTACCCTTATCATCTAATGAATTCAAACGAAATTGACATCCACAAAGAGCTGAAAAAATATTTTGGGTTTAGCCAATTTAAAGGGCTACAAGAACCAGTGATTCGCAGCATATTAGCCAAGCAAAACACCTTTGTTATTATGCCAACGGGTGGTGGAAAATCACTTTGTTATCAGCTTCCTGCATTGCTACAAGAAGGTACTGCCATAGTTGTTTCGCCACTTATTGCACTCATGAAGAATCAGGTGGATGCCATTCGAAGTTTGTCTGCTGAAAATGGCATTGCCCATGTCTTGAATTCGTCATTAACCAAAACCGAAATCAATCAAGTTAAAAAAGACATCAGTTCGGGTTTAACTAAATTACTATACGTAGCGCCCGAATCGCTTACCAAAGAGGAATATGTGGCCTTTTTGCAAAAAGAAACCATATCTTTTGTTGCCATCGATGAAGCGCATTGCATCTCTGAATGGGGACATGATTTTAGACCTGAATACCGCAACCTTCGACAAATCATCAAACAATTGGGTGATGTTCCCATTATTGGATTAACGGCCACTGCTACACCAAAAGTGCAAGAAGACATTCTAAAAAATTTAGATATGTCAAATGCCAAAACATTTAAGGCTTCCTTTAATCGTCCCAATTTATTTTACGAAGTACGCACCAAAACCAAAAATATTGAATCAGACATTATACGATTCATTAAACAACACAAAGGTAAATCGGGCATTATTTATTGCTTGAGCCGTAAAAAAGTAGAAGCCATCGCCGAGGTCTTGCAGGTTAACGGCATCAGTGCTATTCCGTATCATGCGGGATTAGATGCCAAAACACGAGCTAAACACCAAGACATGTTTCTTATGGAGGATGTAGAAGTGGTGGTAGCTACGATTGCTTTTGGGATGGGCATCGATAAACCCGACGTGCGCTTTGTGATTCACCATGACATTCCGAAATCTCTTGAAAGTTATTACCAAGAAACAGGTCGTGCCGGTCGAGATGGAGGGGAAGGTTATTGCTTGGCCTATTACTCCTACAAAGACGTAGAGAAATTAGAAAAATTCATGTCAGGTAAACCAGTAGCCGAACAAGAAATTGGTTATGCTTTGTTGCAAGAAGTTGTGGCCTATGCTGAAACGTCGATGTCTAGACGTAAATTTTTACTGCATTATTTTGGTGAAGAATTTGACAGCGAAACCGGTCAAGGTGCCGATATGGATGACAATGTGCGCAATCCAAAAACAAAAGTAGAAGCACAGCCACAAGTAATTAAATTGCTTGAAGTGGTGCGCGACACCAAAAGTTTATACAAATCAAAAGAGATTATTTTTACTTTAATTGGTCGGGTAAATGCAATGATCAAAGCATACAAAACCGATACACAGCCCTTTTTTGGCTCGGGTGCCGATTTTGAAGAACGCTATTGGATGGCGCTTATCCGTCAGGTATTGGTAGATGGTTTATTAACCAAAGACATCGAAACGTATGGCATTTTAAAGGTGTCTGACGCAGGACTCAATTATTTAAAAAAACCCAGTTCATTTTTGATGTCTGAAGATCATGAATACAACGAATCTGAGGACGAAGCCATAGTAACTGCGGCAAAATCGTCTGGTACGGCCGATGAAGTACTAATGGGGATGTTGCGTGATTTACGTAAAAAAGTAGCCAAGAAATTAAATGTTCCTCCTTTCGTCGTTTTTCAAGATCCGTCTCTTGAAGACATGGCGCTAAAATACCCCATTACCTTAGATGAATTGTATCATACACATGGGGTAGGCGAAGGCAAAGCCAAAAAATATGGAGCCGAATTTGTTGCTTTAATCGCAAGGTATGTAGCAGACAATGACATCATACGGCCTGATGATTTGGTAGTAAAATCAACTGGAGCCAACTCAACAAATAAATTGTACATCATTCAAAGCATAGACCGAAAATTGTCTCTTGACGATATCGCCTCCGCCAAAGGAATGAACATGGATACACTTATTAAAGAAATGGAACAAATTGTCTATTCAGGTACCAAACTCAATATCAATTACTGGATTGACGACTTGCTCGATGAAGATCAACAAGAAGAAATTCATGCCTATTTCATGGAGTGCGAAACCGATAGCATCGAAGACGCGCTCAAAGAGTTTGACGGCGAATACGACTTGGATGAACTCCGGCTTATGCGTATTAAATTCATCAGCGAAGTCGCGAATTAGTTGACGTTTTATGGTTACAACTTAACCATGGAATTGGTTCGGAGCTTTTTAATTCAACAATCAACAATCGTTAATCACTATTCATAGACTTCACCTCTGTGCGGTTTCAACGCATTGCGTATCCCAATCATTTCGCTTTCGGGAACTACCATGTAGGCAATAGCATGCATGTCGTGAATTTTTTCTACACCCAGAATGGTGTAGGGCAGTTTTTCAATTTGAATATATTCTCGTAAATGAGTCTCGTGGTGTTTTGCAGTTTGAAAGCCGACAGGGCCACGAAAATCCCAAATCAATTTGAGTTGTCTTTCCATACGGGCAAATATAATTAGGTTGGGATACAAATTTTTGTATTTTTGAAAAAAACTAATCCAATGAAAAATAACTACTTATCATTCAAAACTGCGTATAGTATTGTTTTTTTGTTTGTATTGAATACATTCCATTCAGCCGCACAAGACTATGCAGTGAGTGCAATACCTTATCATGTGTTTAGCGCAGATCTTGCTGTTCAAGGCACTCAAGATGATCGGTATTCCAATTTAATTCAACTTCCATTCAATTTTGAATTTTATGGCATTAGCTACAATCAATTAGTTGTTAGCACCAACGGTTATATTGATTTTCGCTCTGAAATGGCCAATGGATTTTCGCCCTTTTCCTTTTCCCAAACCATTCCGAATGTGAATTTTCCGGTAAAAAATTCCATTTTGGGTTGTTACCAAGATTTAAATAACGCAAACGGCGAAGGCACAATTACCTATGGCTTTGCGGGTGTTGCACCCTACCGAAAATTTGTGGTGTTGTTTGACAACAATTCGCTATTTGCTTGTAATGCAGCCAAAAGCACATTTCAAATGATTTTGTATGAAACCCTCAATACAATCGACATCCAATTAATCGACAAACAAACCTGTGGCAGTTGGGGTGGTGGAAACTCGGTTACAGGACTCATAAACAGTACGGGTGGAGCAGGAATTTCACCTCCTGGACGCAATACAGGCAATTGGACTGCCTTTCATGAAGGCTGGCGATTTACCAAATACGATAGTAGTTTTACTTATTTATTTGCCAAATGCGATGACGATGCCGACGGCTTAGTCTCGTTTAATTTGAATGTAGTGAAAAATGATTTACTGCCAGTAGAACCGGGCTTAGTAAAATTGTTTCCCACAGAAGCAGATGCCATTGCTTTAACAAATGAAATTGAGAATCTCGAATATACCAATTCTACAGCTTTCAATGAATTACTTTATGCTTCTATGAATGGAGCAGTAGTAAAAGTACAATTGCGTGTGTTGGATTGCGCCAACGATTATGATGGCGATAGTGTAGATACTGCTTTTGAAGATTTAAATTTTGACACTAATTTAGCCAATGATGATACCGACGGCGACGGCATTTACAATTTTATAGACAACGATGACGATGGTGACATGATTTTAACGTCATATGAGTATGTGTTTAATAGAGGAATTGCCGCTGCTCTTGATACCGATGGAGATGGTATTGCCAATTATTTGGATAACGATGACGACGGCGACGGCGTGTTGACCATAAACGAAGATTACAACAACAATAATAATCCTGCCGACGACGACAGCAACGGAGATTCTATTCCTGATTATTTGCAACAAACCGTAGCATTGGGCGTAAATCAAGCCCAGTTACAAAACTCAATATCCTTGTTTCCCAATCCGAGTACATCGTTTGTGCAGTTGGCCAATAATTCAGGATCTAAAATTCAATCGGTTGCCTTTTATACGGCTGCTGGGCAATTGGTTAAAACGATTTCCGGTGCCGAATCACAAACTATTTCAGTTGCCGAATTGGCCTCGGGCTTATACTTTGTAAAAGTAAATCTCGAAGCAGGCAGTAGAACCTACAAGTTCACCAAAAACTAATTTCAACAAGTTTTCAAAAAAAGGTTTTGTGTCAAGCAAAACCTTTTTTTTATACCTCAATTTAAAATTTTAAGTTTACCAAAAAATACATGCCAACCTCTTTACTCCTACAAGTTAGTCCCGAAGTTGCTTCAAACGAGGTGTTACTTCATGATGTTGTCAGTAAGAAAATACAGGTTTCTCCGGCAGTAATTCAACATATATCTATCCAGAAACGATCGATTGATGCCCGTCAAAAAAGCATCAAGATCAATTTAAAATTGGATATTTATGTAGTAGGCGAAGATTTCACGTTCACTCCGGTACAATTACCCGAATACCAAAATTGTGCTTCTGCTCCCGAGGTGATCATCATTGGTGCAGGCCCAGCAGGGTTGTTTGCCGCCTTGCAGTTGTTAGAGTTAGGTATCAAACCTATCGTTATTGAGCGCGGAAAAGATGTACGCGGAAGACGTCGCGATTTAAAGGCCATTAACGTTGATCATATTGTGAATGAAGATTCCAATTATTGTTTTGGCGAAGGTGGAGCCGGAACTTACTCTGATGGGAAATTATATACCCGATCCAAAAAACGCGGAGATGTTGAGCGTATTTTAAAGTTATTAGTGGGATTTGGGGCTTCGGCTGATATTTTGGTTGATGCGCATCCACACATTGGAACCAATAAATTGCCGCAGATTATTCAAGATATCCGGGAGAAAATTGTCGAATTCGGCGGACAAGTATTATTTGAAACCCGCGTTACCGATTTTGTTTTAAAAAACAATAGCATTCAAGGTGTAGTCACTCAAAAAGGGGAGACAATCCTTGCAAGAAATGTCATTTTAGCTACAGGCCATTCCGCACGCGATATTTTT
The DNA here is from genome assembly GCA_018883065.1 of Flavobacterium sp. Classification (GTDB taxonomy): domain Bacteria; phylum Bacteroidota; class Bacteroidia; order Flavobacteriales; family Flavobacteriaceae; genus Flavobacterium. The sequence continues at coordinate 3,790 of VEQT01000018.1, read as the reverse complement.
GAATTGTTGGCTCACAAACAAATTCACATCGAGGCCAAACCCTTTGCTTTGGGTGTGCGTGCCGAGCATCCGCAGTCGCTCATCGATCAAATACAATACAGTTGTGATTTTCGGGGTGATTATTTGCCACCTGCTCCATACTCTATTGTCAAGCAAGTGCAAGGGCGCGGGATGTATTCGTTTTGCATGTGTCCGGGCGGTGTAATTGCACCTTGTGCTACGAGTCCGGGCGAGGTAGTTACCAACGGCTGGTCACCTTCTAAACGGGATCAGGCTACGGCCAATTCGGGTATTGTAATTGAATTAAAACCCGAAGATTTCAAACCCTTTGCCAAATTTGGACCCTTGGCCGGAATGGAGTTCCAAAAATCCATCGAACAAAAAGCGTGGCAATTGGCGGGTAGTACCCAAAAAGTACCAGCTCAGCGTATGGTTGATTTTACGAAAAGCAAACTATCAGCATCCATTCCCAAAACATCCTATGTGCCTGGAACAACTTCGGTTGAACTGGGTCACGTATTTCCGGGTTTTCTCACGCAAATCTTACGCGAAGGATTTGTACAGTTTGGCCAGTCAATGAAAGGGTATTACACCAACGAAGCCATCTTGCATGCACCCGAAAGCCGCACCTCATCACCGGTGCGCATTCCTAGAAACCCTGAAACCTTGGAGCATGTTCAAATTAATGGTTTATACCCCTGTGGAGAAGGAGCAGGCTATGCTGGAGGAATTATTTCAGCTGCCATAGACGGAGAAAAATGTGCAAGACAAATTGCTTTAACCCTTCAAAATCTATATAAAATCAACATTTAGCTGCACTGGTGGCTCAGTAATTCTTACTCTTTGTTTACGCTAATATTATTTTGTTTAATATATTATTATAATTATTAAACAAAATAATTAGATTTGGTTATATTTACAAAAAATAGTTATCTAAGCAATTAGTATTCAATTTATTATCTATAAAAAGTTAACCAAAAACAGATTCAAAACACAAATACTTTCCACTATGCATTCGATCCCGGAACACTATCGCATTGTAGCACCCTGTACACAAGATACCTATTTAGTAAACGGAATTCTTAAAAAATGGAATGGCTCAACCACACCGGTTTATTCAACTATTTCTTCTACACAGGACTATAAGCCTACTTTATTGGGAACAATTCCGGCCATGGGTGAAGCCGAAGCCAATGAAGTAGTTGATGCTGCTGTAGCTGCTTTTGACAATGGACAAGGATTATGGCCCACCATGAAAGTAGCCGATCGCATCAAATGTATGCAGAATTTTGTAACTCAAATGAAGGAAACCCGTGACGAGGTGGTTAAATTCTTGATGTGGGAAATTGGCAAATCCTTGGGCGATTCCCAAAAAGAATTTGACCGTACGGTCGAATATATCTACGACACCATAGAAGATTACAAGCAATTGGATCGCAACAGTGCCCGATTCAATAAAAGCCAAGGCGTGAATGCTATGGTTCGCCGCGGCCCTCTTGGTGTAGTATTGTGCTTGGGACCATATAATTATCCGTTAAATGAGACCTTTTCGTTATTGATTCCCGCGATTATCATGGGAAATCCAGTCATCTTCAAACCAGCTAAACACGGCGTGTTACTTATTTCTCCTTTGTTGGAAGCCTTCCGTTCTAGCTTCCCAAAAGGCGTAATCAACATAGTGTATGGCCGCGGACGAGATGTCGCTTCACCCATTATGAAATCGGGAAAAATCGCCATTTTGGCTTTGATTGGCAACAGTAAATCAGCCATTGCGCTGCAAGATCAACATCCTAACAAAAACCGTTTGCGTTTGGTGCTGGGCTTAGAAGCCAAAAATCCAGGAATCGTGTTGCCCGATGCCGACATGGATTTAGCCATACAAGAATGCGTGCTAGGTACTTTATCTTTTAACGGCCAGCGCTGTACGGCACTCAAAGTGTTGTATGTGCACGAATCGATCGTGGATGATTTCATCAGCCGATTTAAAGAAAAAGTAGACGCCTTGCCTTTTGGAAACCCCTGGGAATCGGGCGTCTTTCTCACACCTTTGCCAGAAAAAGAAAAGCCTGCCTATATTCAGGAACTTATAGACGATGCTACCCAACACGGTGCCAAAGTGCTCAATGAAAAAGGCGGGACCCATTTGCCAAATTATATTTTCCCCGCCATTTTGTATCCGGTAAATAAGGCCATGCGGGTGTATCACGAGGAGCAGTTTGGCCCGGTTATTCCGATTATTCCATTCAAAGACATTCAAGAACCCTTGCACGACATGGCTGAATCCAATTACGGCCAGCAAGTGAGTTTGTTTGGCAAAGACATTAAAACCATTGCGCCGCTTATTGATACTTTGGTCAATTTAGTTTGTCGTGTAAATTTGAACAGTGCCTGTCAACGCGGACCCGATTTGTATCCGTTTACCGGACGAAAAGATTCGGCAGTAGGTACCTTGAGTATACACGATGCCTTGCGATCGTTCTCGATACGCACCTTTGTGGCATCTAAAGACAATGCCTATAACAATGCCATTTTACAAGAGTTATTAGATAGCAAAGCGTCTAATTTTATCAATACCGATTACATTTTATAAAGGTCGTATTTGCCCATAATCAAAACGGCACGAATAAAATCCGTGCCGTTTTGTTTATTTTTTCAAGCGGTCCTTGAAAACTTTCTCAAACTTCTCTAGTTTGGGCTGAATCACATATTGGCAGTAGGGTTGTGATTTGTTGTTTTGGTAATAATTTTGGTGATAGCCTTCCGCCGAATAAAAAACGGTAAAGGGTTCTAATGTAGTAACAATCGGATTATCAAATGCCTTTGCTTTGGTTAATGCTGAAATGATGGCTTTGGCAGCTTGTTTTTGTGCATCAGAGTTGTAAAAAATTACCGAACGGTATTGGGTTCCGCGGTCATTGCCTTGTCGGTTTAGTGTGGTGGGATCATGCACCGTAAAAAACACCCGGAATAATTCATCTAAATTGGTTTTGTTGGGATCAAAAGTAATTTGCACCACTTCGGCATGGCCTGTAGTTCCCGAACAAACCGCTTCATAACTAGGATTGGCATTTTTTCCACCCGAAAAGCCTGAAGTTACTTTTACCACACCATCGAGTTTCTCGTAGACTGCTTCTACGCACCAGTAGCAGCCGCCACCTAGGGTAAGGGTTTCATATTTTGTTTTGGTTTCCATTTTTTTATTGGTTTTGGGTTGAGCCGATGCAATGCATCCGCAAAATACTAAAAATAAAAGGGCTACAGTTTTCATAATCTTCAGTTTTAATGGATATCGGGTTCAAAATCGAGGGCGATGGAATTCATACAATAGCGTTTACCAGTAGGAGCTGGGCCGTCGTCAAACAAATGCCCAAGGTGTCCGTCGCAGCGACCGCAAAGGGCTTCCAATCGAATCATGCCATAGGACATGTCTTTTTTAAATACCACGCTGTTTGAATTTTCTTGCTCAAAAAAACTGGGCCAACCGCACTCACTTTGAAATTTGGCTCCTGATCGAAACAACAAGTTGCCACAAGCAGCGCAATAGTAGGTTCCTTTTACGTCGGTGTTCCAAAATTTACCAGTAAAAGCGCGTTCGGTATCGGCTTCTCTGGATACCAAATACAAATCGGTGGGGAGTACTTTTTTCCATTCGGCATCAGAGATGGTTAGTTTATCTTGACTGGTTCTCGAATAATACGGATTTTTCATAGCGTTGTTTTTTGAAGGTTCTACAATTGATTCTGGTTTTTTTTGTGCACAGGCGGCAGGCAAACAAAGCACCCCTAGGCAT
>VEQT01000017.1 GCA_018883065.1 Flavobacterium sp. | reverse complement strand
CCAGTACCATTGGTACCGCCAATATTTCCATCATTACTACCGCCACTGTTATAGCCGCCTTCTCCATCGCCGTTATAGGCTGGGTCTGTATGCAAAACACTTAAAATTCGAAATGACTCTAAACCACCTCCTAAACTTTCAATTTTTTCTTCAGGATAGTCTGTTGAACTGAACTCATTTTTATGTTGAATAATAAGGTTATATTTTTCAATTGGTGTTTTATTATTTATATAATCAAGTAATGTTTGTTTACTATCTTTTTGAATATATAAAAGCCCTAATTCTGTATACTTATAAAAAATATCTGCAATTATAATTTCTCGTTGTTCGTTTAATAACGAGGATAAAACAGGATCTGAAACTAAATCATCGTCCAAATCTAATTCATAATCTCTAATATCTTCACGATTATGTAAACCATAGTCAACGTTTCTTTGATTTATTCTATCTCTTTTTCTAATTACAAATTCTTCTATCTGTTTTTTACTCAAACCATCAAAACATGGTGAAAGTGGATAAAAACCATTATTTTGAAGTTCTTTTATTTTATTGTTAAAATTATTTTGCTGGGTTACTCCTTTTTTATATTCATTTACAATTTGGCTCAAGTATTCTTTGCTAGGTATTGTTACAATATCATTATCGATTTTTACAGCTGATAAATCACATTTGTATTCAGTAGTTGGCTTGTTATCATCAATTGACGAGCAACTAAAATTTGAGAATAATACAATACTCAAAAATAAATAAAATAATTTTTTCATAAGAATTAATATGTTTCCCCTTTTTTTGAGTGGAGTTCCACAAGACGATAACTTCAGGTACTATTTATATTGGTTAATGTACCGCCTTTATTTATATTTTAAAATTTGTCTTTTTATAAAACTACTTATTGTTCTTTTATATTCGATAGCCTTAATTTACCGACTATCATAAGTTTTTTGCTAAATATTTTTTGTTAGATATTGCTTTCCAATACCTAAGTTCTCATATGTGTCTATTAAATACACGTAAGTTTTTCTCTACAAAATAGTACTCTACGAATTTGATTACACTGCTTACGTACACCGCCAAAAATACCCTGCTTCCTAAATACGGCTTTACGGGTTTTTTGGATTTTTTTTACGGTTTTGAGTAAAAAAGTAGAGGAGTAGAGGAGTAGTGTGTGCTAAGAGGACTTCCTGTAGAGAATAGATAAACTAAAATAGCCTCTATCAGTTTAGAGGCTATTTTTTATGCATAGGAAGTTTTGGTTATATAAAACCTAATTTCCGGGCTACATCTATTAGTTCTTTGTCTGAACCGGTGGTGAGTATAAGCTGTTTTTTGATGTTTGCTTTTCTTTTTTCTATGGTGCTTAAGGAAAGCGGAATGTAATCGGGAAGATTGATTGTTTTGATGCCTTGGGTAATGTAATGCAGTATTTTGCTGTCGTAATCATCCCAATTTATATTGTTTTGGATCAATATTTTTTGTGCCCATTTTATGGATTGACTAATGTATACTTCATTTTTTTCTATGCTTTGAAATATTTCGGGGAAGCTTTTGAAGTTTATGTCGCTTTTGGCAATGAAGCATTCTGGATTGAGCCCTTTAAATATTTGATTTACCCACAATGGTTCTTTGTACATAGTAATGATAACTATTTTACATTGGGGAAATAGTTTTTGGACATGCAAGGCTATGTCAATACCCGAGTACATATTTTTTTCTTTATAGGCCGGGAGACTGATGTCTATAAATGCATAATGTATGGGTTGATTTTCTAGATGATTACTGTTAATGGTATTGTAGGCTTGTTCACAAGTAAAAGCGACAAGGTAATTGGCCTGCTTGTTTGACTCTATTGTAGCCAAAAGTGATTGGTAGCTGTCTACTGTGATAGGATGATCGTCAACTATCAAAATAGTTCTTTTTGGATGAATTGATGTATCCATTTTCAGCTTTATATTATTAAATTAAACCAAAACTACTCAAAAAAACAGGAATAGAATTACGGTTTTACCGTAAAATGAATTTTTAAGCCCAGTATACATTGCAATAAAAAAAATGCAGTTTTCGTATATACTTGTTGACAGTTCGGTTGGGTTGGATTCTACATTGGACCTCCTGAAAGAATATGATGATTTTTTGTGTGTGGCGGTATGTAAAACCAGAACAGAGGCGATTAATAGAATTTTGGAATTAAAACCCAATGTTGTTTTTATAACTATTAAAAAGATTGATAAAGAATTGGATGCTATTTCCTTGTCTATTTTGAGTGAATTGCATGAATTTTTGGACGAGTTGCCTACTATAATTATTTTGAGCGAGGGAAAAGAGGCCGCTTATGAAGCCTACCAGCGGGGAGTAACGGGTTTTTTACTTACTCCAATTGATCCGAATGAATTGCGCAAATGCTTGATGCGCTACCAAAAAACACACAAAGCCTTATTTGCCGATACTATTTCTATTAAATCAAATGGCGATTATAATTTTATTCGATCTAGTGAGATTGTTTATCTAAAAGCGGATAATAATACCACCGATTTTTATATGGCCTCGGGCAAAGTAATCTCGGCCTATAAAACCCTAAAGTATTTTGAGAAATTACTGCCGTTTTACTTTTTTAGAATACACCACGGCTATGTGATTAATATTCAATATGTAAGCCGAATAAACTTAGGCAAAAACAGTTGCTATTTGCAAAACAATGAAATCCTACTTCCTTTTTCTAGAACCTACAAAATAAATATTGATACGATAATTCTACGCATCTCTTAGACGCAAGATTTGTTGACTTATTCTCAAAACACTACCAGTTACTCTTGCCGGTATACGTGTTACTAAACCCCGCTAAAACCATGGCTGTTAATGGGTTAGTCTCTATAAATTTGACTGTTCCAAATACGGAATAGTAAAGCTTTACTGTGTGTTTTAAGGTAGGGATAAGACCTTAAAACACGGCTGAGAAAGACTTCCCTTCTTTTCAGAAAAATCAATTGAGTAGTTGTGTCCAGAAGACATGACAGAACATCTATTTCTAATTTTTAAACTGATTTTTTATGAAACCTAATTTTTTAGTAAAACTATTTTTATTGACTATTGTTTGTGTGTCTTTAAACTCTTGCACATTAGACGAATTAATTTCCAATCCTACAGCTCAAACCGATACAAGCCCCATCGCTAAGGATGGGGAACCAAGACTAACTAATCCTAAATAAAAAATAGAATGACCATCCACAAATGGTCATTTTTTTTTTAATTATTTTTGAAAAAAAACTTTTGAAAAAATATCTAAGTTTATTAATTTGTTATTGTTGTTTTATGCCAATTATTTCTTGTAAACAAGATGAAATTAGTAGATTAAACTCAAACTTATTCCAAAATGAAGTATATAGAAAATGTAAAAAAGAATCAAAAATTCAATATTTAGATTCTTTGTATAGAATTACAAATAATTTTACAAACGACTCAATTCTAAAATCTTTTTTATTCGATTTATCGGCCGAATATTATTATTTAAATTACAATAAAAAATCATTTGCTGTTTGTAAAAAAATACTTGTACTTTCTGCAGCGGTAAAAGATACTTTTGCAATAGCAAAAGCTTACTCCTACATTGGAGATACTTATCAAATTTCTCAAAAAGATAGTGCTTATTATTATTATCATAAATCAGAAAAACTTTATCGAATTTTAAATTACAGAAATCAGATAGGTAAAATCTTATTTAAAAAAGCTTATATATTATTTTTTGAGGGAAATTATATAGAAAGCGAAGCAGAGGTTTCTAATGCCTTACTTTACTTAAAAAATTGTAAAGACCCAGAAATTTTATATGCTGCATATTCTTTAATGGGTTTAAATTTTGAAAAATTGGAAGAGTATGAAAGTGCTTTAAAATATCTATTTATTGCAAAAAGTTTTTTGAATGATATTAAAGGCAATAATTCAAATCTTGAAAAACAATATATATATGGTATTGAATCTTCAATAAATATTTCAAATGTTTATGAAAAAAAACATCAATACGACAAATCTATTCATGAGCTACAAGCTGTATTATCGCCAATTTTAAAAGAAAAATGGATACAAGGTTACGAAAGTGTTTTAGGGAATCTGGGATATTCTATGATGAAAAGCGGCAATATTAAAGGAGTTGAGAAATTATTTAATGAAGCTTTAAGTTCATCAAAAAAAAATGGTACCGACGAAGATGTTATTTATAAATTATTAAATCTTGGAGAATTTTATTTTATTTTAAAAGACAGTGTACGCTCTACAAGTTATTTAAAACAAGCACTTGCCTTGGCTGAAAAGCTGAAGATGGGGGAAGAAACCAAGAAATCGTTGCAATTGTTATCTCAAATAGACCATGAGAATGCGGCTGTTTATGATAAAAAATATATTGCCATTACCGATAGTTTGGCAAAAGCCCAACGCATAAGCCGCAATAAATATGCTCGAATAGAATATGAAACAGCAGCAGTAGAGGAGGAGAATAAGGTATTGAGTTCCAAGATTACCTATATACTTTTTGGGGCATTGCTAATTATATTTGCCTTGGTTTTAGTGCTTATTTACCGGTATATACAAAATCAGAAAAGAGAAATTGAGTTTAGAATAGCACAACAAAAAGCCGAAGAGGAAATTTTTGAATTGCTTAAAGAGTACCAGCTCAAACTTAGTATTGCCAAAGAACTGGAGCAAAATCGCATATCAAAGGAGTTGCATGATGGTGTAATGAACAGGCTATATGGTGCCCGCATGCAGTTGGGTATTTGGAATGAAAGCGATACCAAAGAAGCCAAGGAAAAACGGTTGATCTATGTTGATTTACTGCAGGAAATTGAACTGGAGATACGATCTATCTCGCATGATTTACGCAGTGAAATTGTTGACAATCAGCTTGATTTTATGAGTTTACTTTACAATATGATTCAACTGCAAAATGAAATTGGAGAAACTGCTTTTGTATTTGAAACGCCCAATGAAATTGATTGGGATACAATAGATAGTGTTGTAAAAATTAATCTATTTAGGATAATACAAGAATGCCTATTAAATGCCACTAAACATGCAAATGCTAGGGAATGTAGGGTCACTATTACCATCGTTGAAAACAACTTGATTTTGAAAATACAAGATGATGGTATTGGTTTTGATATTCTGGCCACCAAACCGGGCATTGGCTTAACGAATATGCAAGAAAGGGCTAAAAAGATTAAAGCCAAACTTACTATAAGTAGTACACCAAATATAGGAACTGTAATTTTGATGAAAGTGAAAATCGGAAGTTTATAATACTCCCGATTTTTTTACTGTTTGATCCTGGAACACGAATTTATCTTTTAGAATTTTCATGTCTTCGCTTACTTTTTTATCGAGCACTTTTGCATAGTGTTGTGTGGTGCGCAGGTCTTTGTGCCCCAACATTTTGCTCACGCTCTCTATTGGTACACCGTTTGTGAGTGTGACTGTGGTTGCAAATGTGTGTCTGGCCATGTGAAAGGTGAGTTCTTTATTTATGTTGCACAAATCGGCTAGCTCTTTTAAATAGGCGTTCATTTTTTGGTTTGACAGTATTGGTAGTAATTTATTATTGCTGAGGCATTGTGGGTGGTTTTGGTATTTATCGATTATCTGTTGCGTTACAGCTAAAATTGGGATTTTTGAGGCTGATTCTGTTTTTTGGCGGTGGGTTGAAATCCATTTTTCGCCGTCTATTCCAATAATGATATTGGCTTTTGATAGGTTGAAAACATCTATATAGGCCAATCCGGTGAAACAACTGAATACAAACATATCTCTTACGAGTTCTAAGCGTTTAATTGCTAGTTCTTTGTTTATGATTGTCTCAATTTCTTCTTGACTTAAATAAACGCGTTCAACTTCTCTAACTTTTCCCTTGTAACGTAAAAAAGGGTCTTTTTCTAGCCAACCATTTACATAGCTCTGTTTTATAATTTTGCCAAAGTTTCTGATGTATTTGATGGTGGAATTGTTGTTGCAGTTTTTATTGTTTCTGAGGTAAAAATCAAAGTCGTTGACAAACGCAATGTCAACTTTGCTTATGGCTATATCATTTACACGGTATTGGCTTTTGAGAAAATCTCGGGTGTGACTAATGGCTGTGAGGTATTTTTTGTGGGTATTGATTGAGAATTCTTTTCCGATTAGATCTTTCATTCGTTTGTTGTGGTCTTCAAAGATTGTAAGCAGCATTCTTTGGTTTTCATCAATGCCTGTGAGTTTGTTTTTGAGGGTTTGTGCGTTTATTTCATGGCCATTATTTAATAACCATTTTTCTGTCTCGTATACGTTGTGTTTGAGTAAGTCTAGGTGACTATTTATTAATCTAGCTTCTTCTGAATTTCCTTTTACTTTGCCTGCTGCGGTGTTCCATTTTGCTTTTTCAACTGTACGAGAGGTGCTTAATTCGATGCGGCTTCCATTGATTGTAATTCTTTGGTAAATGGGCAGTAAGCCATTTTTTGACGCTTTAGAACTTTTCACGTAGAAAAGTATCGACATTTTGTGTTTCATTTTGTGGTGACTTTTTGGTTATACAAATTACTTATTATATCATTTTTTGTCAAGATGTTCATCTTTTGAACTGCTTGCTATCATTGGCTTTGCGAGAAATTCGGTTACCTTTTTTTTGATTTTTTTTGGGTAACCGATTTTACCACCTTTTTAATGAGATTTAATGAATAATTTGAATGGTAGGTAAAATGAAAAAGCCCATAAATCCTGAGATTTATGGGCTTTTAGTTTACTTTGAAAAGTAAAAAGTGGAGTCGGGGAGAGTCGAACTCCCGTCCAAACAAGCAACTAAAGAGCTTTCTACACGCTTATTTTCTGAATGGATTTTCGTAAATCGGCTCGGTCAGAAACAACCACCAATTTCTTAGCTTTTTTGGTTTTCGTAACAGCCTCAAAGCGCAACTGTTCTTAGATTCTAATTTACGATTCACCTGTGTCGACCGCCTAGAATCAGGGCTTTCGAGGTGAATCTGGCTTTCCTACCTGGTAGGACGAGGCTAATCTTACTGTAATTCAGATTATGCAGCTAGAGCGTAGTTTCCTTCGCCGTGTAAAGTTTTGAAGCTTTTTTTTACGAGAACGGCCTCATTTCTCGACGTGCTTACTGTTCAATTCGACTTGCTGTCAAAACCAGTCGACCCCAATAATTTGTTGCAAATATAGGCATTAGGTGTAGAAAATTGAATTTGTTGATTCAAGATATAAAATTAATGTTTCAAGTTTTAGGTTTCAAGTTACTTTGTAGTTCCGTTTCGCTTCGCTGTAGTTCTTTTTTATATTAAATCGCTAAGTATAATTCTTACAACCTGAAACCTGACTCGAGGCGACAGCCGACAGATGGAACGCAGCGGAATAAACCTGAAACAAAAAAATTATTCATCATCTTCCATTTCAAACGGATAGTCCCCAAACAACGAAGCGAGCTTTCTGCTGGCGTAGACGTTTTTAGTAAACTTATTAGAGATGCCAATAATGGTAACATTTTCGTCCAAAAGCGTTATATAGGTTGAAGTGCTGCCGTGCCACCAGCCGTTGTGAAAATAAAAGTTTTTGCCGTTTTCCCATTCCATCATCCGGATACCCAAGCCATAGTTTTTCACGCCTTTGCGTTCGTTGCTGTAGCCTTGGTAAATTTGTTTGCGCAGTTCAGGACTCAAAAACAAATCTGATTTTCTGGCCAAATCAAATTTTAGTAAATCACGTGGCGTACTAAATATGTTTTTGTCGCCATACACGGCATCCAAGTAATCATAGGCCAAACGGATGTTATTGCCTTTGTAGGAAGGCATAGCGGTTTCTTGGTCTTTATCCAGTTCAAATACAAAACTGTGGGTCATGCCCAAGGGATTAAAAATCATTTTTTGGATCGCTTCGGGATAACGCAATCCGGTGATTTTTTCGATCACCAAAGCCAAGATAGCGTAGTTGGTGTTGCAATAACTAAAATGGGTGTTTGAGGGACTTTCCAACTGAATATTTTTTTCGCCCAACAAGCGCAACACGTCCTGGTTGCTCAACGGTTGGTGACGGTCCCACACGCCTGGATCTTCAGTAAAATAGGCATAATTGCGCATGCCACTTCGATGAGCCAATAAACTGCGAATGGTCACTTCAGGATAGGGAAAACTAGGCAAGATGCTATTTACTTTTTGATCTAATTTAATTTGATTTTTATTAACCAACAATAAGATTGCAGTGGCAGTGATTACCTTACTCACCGAGGCAATGTGCAAGGGAGTCTCTGCGGTGATAGGCATTTCGGTTTCTCGTTTGCCCAAGCCTTGGTAACGTTCGTAGATGATTTGTCCGTTTTTAGCCACCAAAAAACTCAAATTAGATTGGTCACTATTCCAAAATTTTGAACAAAATCGCTCAATGGCATAGCGTTTATCAGCAATATAATTACGGGATAATTTGGGGTAATTTACTTGAGAAGGCAATAGAATTGGTATGCGTCCATCAATCATATCCGATAGTTCAATTGTGCTACGTTCTTGTTTGCTACAAGCCCAAGGCCGAACTAATAGTACGGATAAAATAAGTATAAAAAGTAAAAAATACCGTCGCATAAATAGACTTTAAAAGTCAAATATAGGTAAACACATAACGGCTGTTTGCACTAACTTATTAACGAGGGAGCTGTTTTTATTAACTATTTTAGCTAATGATTTGACTTTCAGGAATTCGAGTTATTCCCATTTTTCAAAAATTTAAGGTTGAAAACGTTATCGTAAAAATGTACCTTTGAGCCCATTAACATCCAAAAAGGAATATGAAATTCGGAATCATCAAAGAACGTAAAAACCCACCAGATCGCCGGGTAGTGTTTTCTCCACAAGCTTTAGTCGCCCTCAAAAATCAATTTCCACAGGCCGAGATCAAAGTTGAATCGTCGGATATCCGTGTGTTTTCAGATGATGAATACCAACAAGCGGGTTTTGAAGTCACCACCGATTTGTCGGATTGCGACGTGCTATTTGGCGTGAAAGAAGTACCTGTAGACGCTTTGATTCCCAATAAAAAATATTTTTTCTTTTCACATACCATCAAAAAACAGCCCTACAACCGTACATTATTGCAAGCGGTTTTGGCTAAAAATATTGATTTATATGATCACGAAACCATCGTAGATGATCAATATAAACGCCTCATTGGTTTTGGTCGCTACGCTGGAATTGTGGGTGCTTACAACGGATTACGTGGATTTGGACTAAAATACGAATTGTTCACTATTCCCAAAGCCGAGACCTTAAGTGGCAAAGAAGCTCTAATTGCCAAACTCAAACGCCAAATTTTACCGCCCATCAAAATTGTATTGACCGGAAAAGGGAAAGTGGCCATGGGCGCCAAAGAAATATTGGATGGAATCAAAATCAAAGAAGTTCAACCCACCGATTTTTTAAACAAAGTATATTCAGAACCGGTTTACACTCAAATTGATGTATTGGATTACAACAAACGCATCGACGGAAATCCATCTTCTAAATCTGATTTTTACACCAATCCAACTGCCTATATCTCAGATTTTGAACGCTTCTCTAAAGTAGCCGATGTGTTTATGGCTGGCCATTTTTATGGCAATGATGCACCAGCAATTCTCACGCGAGAAATGTTACAAGCTCCAGATTGCAACATTCGTGTGGTTGCCGATATCTCTTGCGATGTAGATGGACCAATTGCTTGTACTATACGTGCCTCGACCATCGCTGATCCTTTTTTTGGTTATTTGCCCAGTGAACACAAAGAGGTTCCGTACATGCATCCGGCGGCAATTGTGGTAATGTCGGTCGATAATTTGCCGTGCGAATTGCCCAATGACGCGAGTGTGGGCTTTGGTGAAATGTTTTTAAAGCATGTAATTCCTGCCTTTTTTACTAATGACCGGGACCAACTTTTGGCTCGTGCCCAGCTAACCTCAAAAGGAAAATTAACTCCTCGTTTTGCTTATTTAAAGGAGTATGTAGAAGGAAGTTAAGCTAGTTGAAATTGTATTTATATTTGACTCTTAATCAGATAAATTGAAACAGATTGTACTTTTTTGTATTGGTTTATTTTTCTCGATACAGCTTGTCTGTGCTCAAGAGTTACTTCCGTTTGTAGAAAACTACAATAAATACAATTACCAAGGAGACAATCAAACTTGGAATGTGGTTCAAGGTGCAGATAAAGCAATGTATTTTGCTAATAATCATTATTTTTTACGTTTCGATGGCGTAAAATGGGAAAAATATACCTTACCCAACAAAACCATTATTCGCTCTGTATATGCACTCGGAAACAAAATATATACCGGATCGTACAAAGAATTTGGTTATTGGCAAAGAGAAAATGGGCGCATGCGGTATTATTCGTTATCAGCAAATCAGAATTTATTTTCAGATAATGGTAATGAAGAAATTTGGAAAATTATCTATTTCAAAAACCAGCTTATTTTTCAATCATTCAATGAGATTTATCAATTGTCAAGTGGAAAAATAAACGCCATTAAGTTGCCTTTTCAAATTTCGTATTGTTTTCCATCTGGCGACCGATTGCTTTTTGCATCTATAAAAGATGGCGTTTTTGAGTTAAAAGGTAAAAATTTTTCACCCATAGGAAATGGGACAATATTGAAAAATAATGTCATTCACGCAATCGAAAAAAATGGGAAGGATACGTATTTTTTTACCCAAAAAAATGGTGTGTTTGTTGCCAATTCAACTTCTATTTCCCCATGGTTAAACCCATTAAACCGATTGATTAAAAATACAATCATTAATTCGGCAAAATTTATTTCGGCAACAAAATTAGCCATAGGTACTGCCACTAAAGGACTATATATTGTTGATTTGAAACAAAATACCTATACGCATATACACCGAAATAATTCATTAATGAATAATTCTATTTTGAGTATTGGCACAGACAATGAAAATGATCTTTGGCTTGGTTTAGATAATGGTATTGCACATGTTGAAATAAATTCTCCGATCGCTCTTTTTTCTGATAATACAGGAACACTTGGTTCAGTCTATTCTGTTGCGAAAACAAATTCAGGTTATTTATTAGCATCTAATCATGGAATTTTTGAATATCAAAATAAACAATTGAAGTTTATACCAAATTCGCAAGGCCAAGCATGGAATATCAGCAAGTTGGGTAATCAATATTTGATTGGGCACAACGAAGGAAATTTTTTGTACAATGGTCGTACTTTAAATAAAATAAATGGAATAAATGGAGGTTGGAACCTTGTGAAAAGTGAGATTAATAAATCATATTTACAAGCTACATATAGCGGAGTAGTTGTATATGAAGATCAACAAAATTTAAATAAACATACCCAAATAAAAGATTTTTATAAACCCATAAAATATGTTGCGCAAACCAAACAAAATGAATTTTGGGCTGCCGACAATTACCGTGGTCTTTATCGTGTGATTTATGATGAAAATTTCAAGGCAAAAACCATTGAGAACGTATGTCAATTAAACCAAATTACATCAGATTTTGGGGTAAAAATAGTTGAATTCAAAAAAGAAATATTGTTTTTAATAAACCAACAATGGTATCATTATAATCCCTTCTCGAATGCATTAGAGTTAAATGCTTTTTTTAATCAAAATTTTTCAAAAATTACCGACATTGCTTCTATTGATTCCTCGCATTTTGTGGTGTTAAAAGGCAATGAATTGTATCTAATTACAGTTCAATCGGGAGGTTTTCATTGGCAACTTATTCAAGAAAAATATTACCAGGGTAAATTAATTAATGATAACATCAAAGTGTGTAAGTCTGGTAATCAATTTATTGTTAATCTCGATGATGGATTCTTGGTGCTTCATTATTTGTCTCCTAAGAATATGGTTCCTAAAATAAAAATTGAAGCGTTTGTAAATCGAGAGTGGGTTAATTCTAATGCATATCTAAAGTACAATTCAACAGTTGATATTCGGGTGCTCTCGGGTAATTTTGGAAATTCCAAACCAAATTTGTGGTATAAGTTAGATGATGAAAACACCTATCATCCTGTAAAAGGAGGAAATTTTATGTTAAGCAATTTAGAAAGTGGAAAGCATGCTTTGGTTATATATTACTCGGATGGTTTTGCTATGAAGCCAATTCAGAATTTTCAATTTTCAATTCAATTGCCTTGGTATTTTTCCATTTGGATGTTATTGTTATACATAAGTGTAATTATTTTTATTTTATATGTTTATTACAGATGGAATAACTTGAGATATATACAGAAATTAGCTTTACATGAGGAAGAACTTAAACACCAAAATAGTATATTGGAAATTAAATTAAATGCTGAAAATGAATTAAAAATTAAAGAGTATCAAAAGCATATTTTGGAGTTGGAGATTCAAACTAAATCCTCCGAAGTTGCCGGAAAATCGTTGTCAATTGCAAAGCAAAGCGAGATGATTGATACTATTGAGCAAATTTTGGACTCTGAAATGGATTTGCAAAACTTGAAAAGTAAAATTAAAAAGACCATTAAAATCAATTCAATAAATAAACAAGAATGGATTGCATTTGAAACAAATCTCACTCAATTACACAACGAATTCATTAGTAGACTGAGTAAGCATTTTCCTATTCTAACAGTAAAAGATATCAAGTTGTGTATTTATTTAAAAATGAATTTGTCCTCTAAAGAGATTGCACCTTTACTTAATATTTCTTATCGAGGTGTTGAATTGCATCGTTACCGCTTGCGCAAGAAATTAAAGCTTAGTCCAGAGATTAATCTTAATAAATTCATGATTGATTTTTGATTTTTTACCTCTACTATTACGATTTAAACCACACTATTAGCACATCACGACTACATCATTTTAGATAATTATTTTTATTTAATTAGTTGTTAACCCTTTTATTTATTGGTTTTTTACATTTATGATGAAAGTAAAGGAATACGCAAGTGATTTTTGCTCTATACTACATCGATGTAAATTTTTATAGATTTGATTTCTCGTTTAATCATAATGCGTTTAACTAATCAACACAATATATATTTCATTAGTACAATGAGTCAATTTAAAAAAATGAAAGTTACTTATATAATAGCTCTATTTCTTTTGCTAGTTCAACAGGGATTTGGTCAAATGGCATCTGGAAAAGTTGTTGATGAAAGTGGTTTGCCGTTTCCTGGTGTTGTTGTCTTAAATATGCAAACTAACGTAGCCGTTGAAACAACTATTGATGGCCTTTTTTCAATTCAGGCATCTCCAAATACAAATCTTAAATTCACTTATTTGGGCACTGAAACTAAAATTGTAAGTGCTTCAGAATCAAACATGAATATTGTTCTTTCAACGGTTACAAATAGCCTTGATGAAGTCGTTATAGTAGGATATGGCGCAAAGAAAAAAGGGGCTATTACCGGCTCTGTTGTGCAAATCAAATCAGATGAGTTACTCAAAGCACCTGCACAATCTGCAATACAGGCCATACAAGGTAAAGCGGCTGGTGTAAACATTGTAACCAATGACGAACCCGGGGCCGCACCAACTATAATTATCAGAGGATTAGGAACAGTATTAGGTGGTCGTTCACCTTTGTATATAATTGATGGTGCTGAAACAAATGGATTAAATGGAATTAGCCCGAATGATATTAATACTATTGATATATTAAAAGATGCAGCTTCTTTAGCCATATACGGTCAAAAAGGTTCTAATGGGGTAGTGTTAATTACAACCAAAAAAGGCACTAAAGGTAAGTTAAAGGTTTCGCTTGATAGTTATTACGGGATAAAGATGATTCAAAAAAAAGTAAAACTTTCAAATGCGTATCGGTATGTTTATTACAATAATGTAGCTCTTGGATCATCTACCTACTTTAATTTTGAGCAACCAGTAGATACCGATTGGCTAAGTGAAATTACTGGAAACGGTGAAGTCACTAATACGGCAGTTTCGCTTTCAGGGGGCAATGAATCTGCAAATTATTATTTTGGCGCATCCAACTATACCGAAAAAGGAATATTGAATGGAACGGAGTTTAAACGTACCAATTTAGTGAGTAAAAATGAATTTAAATTTCTTGAAAACAAGATCAAGGTTACTCAATTTATAAACATGTCCATTACAGGCAATACCCCAAAGCCTTTATCTGCTTTTACAAGTGCATACAAACAGGCGCCAATTATGCCTGTATACAATGCCACAGGTCGATTTGCTGTTCCATTGTTGAATGCAGATGGAATTAATGACATAGATGGTATTCGATACAATAATGTTTCAAACCCTGTAGCTGACTTATTTTTTGCCAATCAACAAAACAAAGGACTCAATTTATTTGGATCTATAGGTGTAGAGCTAAAATTGACTTCTGATTTGCTTTTTAATTCAAATTTTGGAGCGACATTTGATTATAATAAAGGCTACTCATTTAGCGCTATGCGAGACATTTGGTTGCATCAAAACCCCACCAAACAAATAACTGATTATCCTACTCCAAACCGCATCAATTCTTTGTCTCATTTTCGGTCAGATTCCTACATTTGGAATTTTGACAACTACTTGACTTACAAAAAAGTTTTTGGCAAACATGATTTGACCGCTTTGGTTGGGATTTCCAGAACTACAAATAATAATTTTGAATCGTTGTCTGCCACACGATACAATGTGCCAGAACAATCAAATTATTGGTATTTAAATTTTTCTACAAACAATGAGGCCATTGATCCAGGATCTGTTGTTAGTAATTTTCATAGTACGCCATCAGTTTCTTTGGCGTACTTTACAAGAGTTGAATATGAATTCAATAAAAAATACCTATTTACTGCATTAGTGCGCCGAGAAGGAATTAGTATTTTTAAAGCCAATAACCGATGGGATAATTTTCCTTCTGTTTCTGCCGGTTGGGTAGTAAGCAACGAAGATTTTTTTAAGCAAAATAAATTAGTTACCTATTTAAAGCTACGCGGCGGATATGGAATAGTGGGTAATGGAAGAGGAACTCCATCTGTAAACACGCTCTTGTTTGGTTCAGGTTACAACTATGCACTTGGAAATGGTCAAGTAATTAATCCTGGTTCAAGCATTCCTTATCAAATTGATGAAAACTTAACTTGGGAGAAGATGAAAGAAATTGATCTTGGATTTGATTTTAAAATGTTAGACAACAAGCTTTCTGGATCATTTGATTTTTACAACCGTAAATCAGACAAAGTAATTTTACCAGTAAATTATCCAGCCGTTCTATCGCCTGGTCAAGTATATGTAAATGCAGGAGAAGTAACCAACCAAGGAATGGAGCTTTCGTTAAGTTGGAGAAAAGAGATTAATAAAAACTGGTCCTATTTTATTGAAGGTAATTTAGCTCTGAATGACAATACGCTTTCAAGTGTATACAATCCATTTTTCCAAAACTTAATAGGTGGAAGTTTAAATAATGGTATTAATGTAAAACAAGTTGTGGCAGGTGAATCATTGGGTAGTTTCTATGTATATCAAGTAACAGGATTAAACGCCGACGGTGGATTTACTTATAGTGATCAGAAAATTATTGCTGGATCCTATTTACCAACTTATACCTATGGCTTTAATTTTGGCTTCAACTACAAACGCTTAGATTGTTCAATATATACCTATGGTGTGGGTGGGAATAAAATCTATAACGGAAAAAAAGCCCAGCGTTTTGGTGGGGAAAATATTGAACATGCTTTACTTTCAAACTTTTGGACACCATCAAATCCAAATGCAGCCAATCCAAAACCATTCAATGAGATTCCTTTAGCTTCAACCTTTTACTTAGAAGATGGGGCATATTGGCGTATAAATAACATCACCTTAGGGTATAATGTTCCTAACTTTACAGATAAAATTGCCAAAATGAGGGTTTACTTTACGGCAACTAATCCATTTATATTCACCAAATATTCTGGATATTCTCCTGAAATTACAGGTGAACCATTAGGAGGGGCAGGTATAGAATTAGACGCCTATCCTACTAATAAATCTTTTGTTTTTGGTCTTAACCTAAGTCTATAAATCATGAAAAAGTTACAACTATACCTTCTTGCTATTTTTTTTGTCACTGTTTCTTGTAGTGACGAGTTAAATGTTGAGCCAAATGACGCCATGTCTGAGTTTGATTTTTTAAATAATCCTGACAATGCGATTCAGTTGGTAAATGGAGTTTATAATAAATTACTCGATTGGAATATGAATTCTTTTGCTTGGATAGGAGTAACAAGCATTACCTCAGATGATGCTGATAAAGGATCAACTCCGGGTGATACCGGTACTGATAAACACAAATTAGACGCTCTTAATTTTGAATCGAATTTACTATCATTTAAAGATGTCTGGGATGCACGATACGATGGTATATATAGAGCCAATAATGCGATCTATTACCTTGAACGCCTAACGATAGATCAAAACCTTAAAAATCGACTTATAGGTGAAGCCAAATTTTTACGCGCCCTTTGGTACTTTGATTTGGTTCGATGTTTTGGTGGTGTTCCGTTGGTAACCTCCAAAATAGAAATAACGGATATTGAAACAGTAAACGCCGTGGTTTATAACCGCAAATCAAAAGCGGAAACTTATGCGCAAATTGAAGCAGATTTGCTAGATGCCATAGAAAAGCTGCCAACAAAATCACAATATGTCCAATCAGATTTAGGAAGAGCTAGCAAAGGTGCAGCTCAAGCCTTATTAGCCAAATCGTATTTGTACCAAGAAGAATGGCAAAAAGCGTTTGATACAAGTGAATTAGTGCTCAATTCTGGTACATACGGATTGATGCCAAATTATGCCGATGTGTGGAAAGAGATAGGTGAAAACGGTATTGAATCAATATTCGAAGTTCAAGCCACTTTGTCTAAAGGCATTGTTGGGTACACAGATGTACAAGGTCCAAGAGGTACACCCGATTTAGGATGGGGATTCAATACACCATCTGCTAGTTTAGCAAATGCATATTCAGCAGGAGATTTACGTAAAAATGCAACTATTTTATTTGTTCAATCGAGCCCTTTTTCATTGTGGGATGGCTTTGAGGGTTCCTCAACATGGAATAATTCTCGTTATAATTACAAAGCATACCAAAGTAGTATTGTTGAATCATGGAACGGAAACAAAGGTGAAACTGCCAAAAACTTGCGTATACTGAAATTTAGTGATGTTGTTTTAATTCGTGCAGAAGCGGCTTTGCAATTAGGTAATAGCTCTGAAGCACTAGTTCAAGTTAACCGTTTACGCACCCGTGCTGGTTTATCAGAATTAACTTCAATCAGCTTAGATCAACTCTATGAAGAACGTCATTTAGAAATGGCAATGGAACACGATCGTTGGTTTGATTTGGTGAGAACTCGTCAGGCACAGACGAAAATGGCTCAAAACGGAAAAACATTTATTGTTGGCAAACATGAATTATTTCCCATTCCTATAGATCTAATCACACAAAGTGGAGGTCTATTGCAACAAAATCCTGGATATTAATTTTTTTAACTTTAACCATTTAATATTTTTTTATTATGAAAACAAACAAATTTTTAATTTCTTCATTAGTGTTAGGTATGGCAGTTACTGCCGTAGTTACAAGCTGCAGTAGTTCATCTGAATCATTGCCTCCAATTAATGGATACAACAATGCAAACGAAGTTGCGGCTTCATTTTTAAAAGCGTACTGGCCTTTGAACGGAAATGGTATTGAGTCTGTGTCAAATACAGCACCAACTACTACACAGGCCACTTCTTACGTAGCTGGTATTAAAGGTCAAGCGGCTAGCTTTAGTACTGGTTTTATGGCTTATCCTGCCATTGCAGCATTAAACTCTACTTCAGGAAGTGTAACAATTAGCTGTTGGGCAAAAATTTCGAACACAAAATTAGTTGCAGGTGGTCCTAGTAACATTTCACCTATTTTTTCATTAACTCGTACTGGTGAAACATTTGGAAATTTAAATCTCTTAGGAGAAACTCATGGTTTAACTACAAGTGATTCTATTCAGGTGAAAGGTGTGTTCAGAATTAAGAATGAAGACGGATCTGAGTTTGGTGGTGATGCTGTAAACATGATCAAACAAGAGCCATGGATGGACAACACCCACAACTGGGCACCTAATAAAATTGGTGGTCAATGGGCACATATTGTATATATTTTTGATGGTCCAACAGGAACAAATAAAATATATGTTAATGGTGTAAAAATTTCTAATGGCGCTTGGGAAGTAAGAAACGGAGGAGCTGCAAAACCTTTGAATCATTTCTTGCCAACTCGCCCTGTAATTGGTGCTCTTGAGAATGTAGTAACTGGAACTAATACAGATGCTTGGAATAAAGCGTTAAACGGTCAAGTGGATGAGTTGAGAATTTATGACAAAGCATTATCTCCTTCAGAAATTGGATCTTTGTATGAGTTAGAATTAGCAGGAAGATAATTTTTTTTAAAAGAAATAAAAGTCCGGTTTTTACCGGACTTTTTTTACTTGAAACCCCTAATATTCATTTTATGTTACAACGCAAGATTTTATTTATTTTTCTATCATTCTTTCTATATTCATGTGCAGACAAACCAAATAACTCACAAAATACTCCTGATGAGTTATCAGATGATGAAATGTTGAATAAAGCACAAAAAGATGCGTTTAACTATTTTTGGGAGTATGCCGAGACCAATTCAAAATTGGCCCGAGAACGTTATCATGTAGACGAACCCTTTGTAGATGCAAATTTGGTTACAACTGGCGGATCTGGTTTTGGGTTAATGAATTTGATTGTAGGTATAGAAAGAGGTTTTGTTTCCAGAACAGAAGCTGTTTCTCGATTTACAACAGCATTAACATTTCTAGAAAATGCCGATCGTTTCCATGGAGCATGGTCACATTGGATGAATGGTTCTACCGGAAATGTAGTTCCATTCGGTACTATAGATAATGGAGGTGACATAGTAGAAACGTCATTTATGTGTCAAGCACTGATTTGCGTGCGTGAATATTTTAAAAATGGCACGGCTGAAGAACAAGCTCTAGCTCAAAAAGCGGATGATTTATGGAAAGGAGTCGAGTGGGATTGGTATACCCGTGGCGAAAACGCCTTGTATTGGCATTGGTCGCCTACCTATGGTTGGCAAATAAATTTTAAATTAGAGGGGTATAACGAGTGTTTAATTACCTATGTAATGGGCTCATCATCACCAACACATCCAATACCAACTGCCGCTTATCATGAGGCTTGGGCAAGAGGTGGCAACATAACAAGTCCTTTATCAGTGTATGATATTCCACTTATATTTAAATACAACGGTTCAACTTCTGTAGGGCCAATGTTTTGGGCTCATTATTCCTATTTAGGTCTTGACCCGACTGGTTTAAGTGATCAATATGCGAATTATTGGGATTTAACAAAAAATCATGCCAAGATAATGTACACCTACTGTGCTACTAATCCTGTAGGATGGATTGGTTATTCAGCTAATTGTTGGGGACTTACTGCAAGTTATACAAGAAATCCCAATGGCTCTGTGGGTTACACCGATCATAAACCTGGGAACGATAGGGGAGTAATAAGTCCAACCGCTGCATTATCCTCTTTTCCGTATACACCAGAAGAATCAATGCGTGCGTTGCGATTTTTTTATGAAAATGAAGAATGGAAAGCACGTTTAATAGGAGTAGCTGGACCATATGACGCATTTTCACCCCACCATAATTGGTATACAAGAAGGTATTTAGCCATCGATCAGGGTACCATTACTCCCATGATTGAAAATTACCGTACTGGCTTATTATGGAGTTTATTTATGAATGCACCCGAGGTTAAAGTAGGATTGGTTCGTTTGGGATTTCATTCTACAAAATACAACTTTTGATATGTACTTTAGGTTGATTGTACTTGGCTTATTTCTACTATCTGGATTGGTTAGATCTCAAGAAAAAGTAGCTCATTTTAATACTACATTAAAAAGTGATTTTTCGTATGGTTATTTACTCCAACCACCCAATTCTGTAATTACTGCCAAGCCACTAATTGTTTTTTTACATGGATCGGGAGAAAGAGGAAACTTAATTGATAAAGTTAAAGTTCATGGACCGCTAAACTATACAAAAACTAATCCATTGGATGCTTATATTTTAGCGCCGCAATGCCCAGAAAACGAGTATTGGAATGAAGAGGTATTGTATCATTTAATTTTAAAAATTGTATCCGAAAACAACATTGATCCACAACGCATATACCTTACGGGACTCAGTATGGGTGCATGGGGTGCTTGGAATTTAGCATATGCTCATCCTTCAATTTTTGCAGCTCTAGTTCCTATAGCAGGTTTTGTTGACCGTTTACCCATTATAGAAGCTTGTTCGTTAAAAAATACCCCAATTAAAATGTTCCATGGATTAATTGATGATGTTGTTCCGGTAAATTACTCAATAGAAATGTACAATAAACTAAAAAAGTGCAATTTATCTGTTTCCTTGGTTATTTTTGACGATGCAAATCACGACAGCTGGACACGTGTTTATAGCACTCAAGAAATTTATAATTGGATGTTTGCACAAATCAAATTAAATTAACGTATTCCTATGAGATCGATCGCCTTACTAGTTGTTTTTTTTGTTTTTTTTGGTTCATCAAGCCAGGCACAACAAACTAATTCATCACAACTCTCCAAAGTGCAATTTGTTGAAAAACTGCTTCAATCAATGACTTTAGAGGAGAAACTTGGTCAATTAAACTTGCCTACATCTGGAGATATTAAAACAGGGCAAGCAAGTTCCTCTGACATAGCCAAAAAAATAGCAAAAGGCGAGGTGGGAGGTTTATTTAATATTAAATCAGCTAAAAAAATTAGAGAAGTCCAAAAGCTTGCCGTTGAAAAAAGTCGATTAAAAATACCATTACTTTTTGGTATGGATGTCATTCATGGATACGAAACTACATTTCCAATTCCGTTGGGTTTATCTTGTTCCTGGGACATGAATGCAGTAAAACGATCGGCTCAAATCGCAGCATTTGAGGCCAGTGCTGACGGAATTAACTGGACTTTTTCCCCTATGGTTGATATTTCACGAGATCCGCGATGGGGAAGAATATCAGAAGGTTCGGGTGAAGATCCTTATCTTGGAAGTCAAATCGCAAAGGCAATGGTAAGTGGGTATCAAGGGGAAGATTTGTCACATCCGCATACCATTTTATCCTGTGTGAAACATTTTGCGTTATATGGTGCGCCCGAAGGAGGCAGGGATTATAATACAGTTGATATGAGCAGAGTGCGCATGTATAATGACTATTTTCCGCCATATAAAGCTGCAATTGACGCTGGGGTAGGCTCTGTAATGGCATCATTTAATGAGATTGATGGCGTTCCAGCTACGGCAAATAAATGGTTAATGACTGAGGTGTTACGCAACCAATGGAAGTTTCCTGGCTTTGTGGTCACAGATTACACCGGAATAAATGAGATGGTTGATCACGGAATTGGAGATTTAAAAACAGTTTCGGCAAAAGCCCTTCAAGCAGGTATTCAAATGGATATGGTTGGAGAAGGATTTTTTAAAACATTGCCATCTGCTTTGGCAGATAATTCGATTCGTATTGAACAAGTTGATGCTGCTGTAAAATTGGTCTTAAATGCTAAGTATGATTTGGGATTATTTCAAGATCCGTATAAGTATTGCAGTTTAAATCGCTCAAAAACAGACTTATATACAGAGAGTAATCGCCAAGAAGCCCGTGAAATCGCTGCCCAATCGTTTGTGTTATTGAAGAACGAAAAAAAGTATTTGCCCCTAAAAAAGGCAGGTGTTATTGCATTGATTGGTCCATTGGCTGATGCTCCAGAGAATATGGCAGGCACATGGAGTGTAGCTACCCAACAAGAGCGGTCAATATCATTACGAGCTGGAATGCAGTCAGTTGTGGGAGATAAAGCCAAACTATTGTATGCAAAAGGCAGTAATTTAGATCACGATATTGCATTTGAGACACGTGCAACTATGTTTGGAAAAACCTTGCGTCGGGACAATCGATTAAAAGAAGAGTTACTTTCAGAGGCATTGGCCATTGCACAGCAGGCAGATGTAATTGTTGCTGCTTTGGGTGAATCTGCCGAGATGAGTGGTGAATGTAGTAGTCGAACCCAGTTGGAAATTCCTTCTGCTCAAAAAGAATTACTTCGTGCACTTTTGAAAACAGGAAAGCCTCTTGTACTTGTATTGTTTAATGGAAGACCATTGGTTTTGAATGAGGAAAATGAAACGGTTTCATCAATAGTAGACGTCTGGTTTCCGGGTAGTGAGGCCGGTCTTGCTATCGCTGATGTTTTGTTTGGTGATGTAAATCCATCTGGTAAATTAACCACAAGCTTTCCAAGAAGTGTTGGGCAAATTCCTATTTATTACAGCGCAAAGAACACAGGAAGACCATTAGGTAATACTGAAGGCATTTTTGAAAAATTTAAATCAAATTACTTAGATGAACGCAACGAACCTTTATTTCCATTTGGCTTCGGCTTAAGTTATTCTCAATTTACTTATTCCAAACCTGTGTTATCCAAGCATGAAATGACGGAAAATGATACCATAACAGCAACTGTAGAGTTGACAAATACAGGTGATTACGACGGAAAAGAAGTAGTACAATTGTATATTCGTGATTTGGTGGGGTCGATAACTCGACCAGTCAAGGAACTTAGAGGATTTGAAAAAATTAGTTTAGCAAAAGGTGAAACTAAAACAGTTCAATTTACCCTTAGTGTGGCCGATTTAAAGTTTTATAATTCCGATTTAGTTTGGACGGCAGAACCAGGTGAATTTGAAGTATTTATAGGCGGATCATCAACTACACAAAACAAAGTAAGTTTTATTCTTAAACCATAATTATTTTTCAACAAATAAAATAGAGTTCCCCCAAGTCCAAGCTGTCTGTGTACTTTTTTATCTTCGCACAAATTTAAATTCATATCATGAAAAAAATTGTCTTCATACTTTTCGTTTGCTTCGGATTCAATTCCATTGCCCAACGTGTTCAATCGCCCAATCAATTGGTTGCTCTAACTTTTCAAATGGCCGAAAAAGGATCACCTAGCTATTCCGTAACGTACAAAGACAAGCCAGTAATAGTGTCCAGTGCCTTGGGCATTTATTTGAAAGACAGTGCCGATTTAGCCACACATTTTACAGTTTCAGGAACCAAAACCAACTCGTTTAGTGAAACTTGGAAACCGGTTTTGGGCGAAAAGTCAGCCTACATAAACCAGTACAATGAATTGATTGTTTCCTTGTCTCAAATGGCAACAGATCACAAGCTTAATATAATTTTTCGTGTGTTTGATGAAGGTGTGGCGATACGGTATGAAATTCCAAAACAAGACAATTTATCTTACTTTGTTATTTCAGAAGAAAAAACGGAATTCAACATGACTGGCAACCATATGGCCTTTTGGTTGCCAGGTGATTACGATAGCCAAGAATATGCATATACCGAATCAAAAATAGCCCAAATCAACACCGATTTAGTTGATAAAAACAATGGCATTGCTTTAAAATCAATCCAGAACAAATTTCGTGTACAATCGCCTTTGCAGCTCAAATCAGAAGATGGCTTGTACATTAATCTATTTGAAGCAGCGGTTAACAATTATCCGGTCATGCATTTAGATGTAGTTCCAGCCGAATTTCGATTTACTTCTAATTTAGTTCCCAATGCGATAGGCGACAAGGCTTATTTGCGTACCCCTTTTGCCTCTCCATGGCGTACGATTATGGTAAGTGACGACGCCAGAGATATTGTAGGCTCCAAAATGATATTTAACTTAAATGAGCCTTGTAAACTTGATGATACGTCATGGATTAAACCTATGAAATACGTGGGGATATGGTGGGAAATGCATGTTGGAGTTGCCACTTGGGATTATGCGGGATCACAAAATGCACAAAATGCCGCTGGTAATTTAATTCCAACAGGCAGGCACGGTGCAACGACTGCTAAAACTAAAAAGTACATCGATTTTGCTGCCAAACATGGTTTTGACGGCGTGTTAGTAGAAGGATGGAATACCGGTTGGGAAGATTGGTTTGGCAATTGGAAAGAAGATGTATTTGATTTTACGACACCTTATCCAGATTTTGACATCGCTGAAATTTCGAATTATGCTAAAGCGAAAAACATTAAAATGATCATGCACCACGAAACTTCTGGCTCGGTGGGCAATTACGAAAGGCATTTGGATCGCGCGTTTGAACATATGATCAAATACAATTATCCGGCTGTAAAAACAGGTTATGTGGGCCGAATTATACCACGTGGAGAATTCCATGATGGTCAAGCCATGGTCAATCACTACAATTACGTGGCGCAACGTGCCGCCGATTATAAGCTCATGGTAAACTCCCATGAAAGTTCTAGACTAACTGGATACAACAGAACGTATCCCAATTACATAGCAGCCGAAGCCGCCCGAGGAAATGAGTTCAATGCTTGGAGTGCAGGAAATCCGCCCATGCACGAAACGATATTGCCTTTTACCCGATTGTTGGGAGGCCCCATGGATTATACGCCCGGGATATTCGAAATTAAGATGAATGTCTATGACAAAAACAAAAAAGAGCAAGTACATACTACTTTGGCTAAGCAATTGGCTTTGTATGTAACCATGTATTCACCCATTCAAATGGCGGCTGATTTGCCAGATAATTACGAGAAGTACCTTGATGCCTTTCAGTTTATCAAAGATGTGGCAGTTGATTGGCAAGACAGTAGGTACCTAGAGGCAGAACCCGGAGATTATTTGACCGTAGCCCGAAAAGCCAAGAATTCAGAAAAATGGTTTTTGGGCGCCATCACCGATGAAAATGCCCGCAAAACAAAATTATCATTGGACTTTTTAACCAAAGCCCAAAAGTACAAAGCAATAATTTACCAGGATGGCAAAACAGCCCATTGGGAAAGTAATCCCAAATCGTATGAAATAAAAACACGTATAGTTACGTCTAAATCTAAATTGGATTTGAATTTAGTGCCAGGTGGGGGAACAGCTATAAGTTTTGAACCCATAAATTAGTAATTCGCATTAAAAAGGTAATTATTAAAAATTAGTAAAATGAAATTTAAACTATTCACGGTATTTTTTTTAGTATTTCATTTAACTGTTTCTTTTGCACAGCAACAAACGTATTGCAACCCAATTGATATCGATTATGGATACTGTCCCATTCCAAATTTTGTAACGCAAGGTAAACATAGGGCAACAGCTGATCCAGTAATTACTTTTTTTAAAGGCAAATACTATTTGTTTTCAACAAACCAATGGGGGTATTGGCATAGCTCTGATATGTTAAATTGGACCTTTATTTCTCAAAAGTTTTTAAGACCTGAACACAAAGTATATGATGAACTTTGTGCGCCCTCACTTTCCTTTGTGAATGATACACTTTTAGTGGTCGGTTCTACCCAAGGCAAAGATTTTCCAATATGGATGAGTACACTACCCGATCAAAAAAAATGGAAAGAACTGGTTCATAAGTCAGAAGCTGCAGCTTGGGATCCACAAATTTTTTGGGACCAAGAGAAGGATGAACTGTATGAATATTATGGTTCAAGTAATTTATACCCGCTCTATGGTGTAAAACTAAATCGCAAAACATTTCAACCCGAAGGTGAACGAATACCCGTTTTGGCGCTTAATGATGATGAACACGGTTGGGAACGATTTGGGGAGCACAATGACAATACTTTTTTGCAGCCATTTACGGAAGGCGCATTTATGACCAAATACAAACAAAAATATTATTTACAATACGGCGCACCTGGAACTGAGTTTAGTGGATATGCCGATGGTGTTTATATAGGTGATGGACCATTAGGGCCTTTTAACTATCAGTCTCACAATCCTTTTTCATATAAACCAGGTGGATTTGCAAGAGGCGCAGGACATGGAGCAACATTTCAAGACGCATTTGGCGCTTATTGGCATGTTTCTACAATTGGTATTTGTACAAAAAATAATTTTGAACGCCGTTTGGGAATTTGGCCTGCCGGTTTTGATCAAGACGATGTTATGTATAGCAATACAGCTTATGGCGATTATCCTACTTATTTGCCAAGTTTTAAAAAAGATCACCTACAGCCTTCATTTCGAGGTTGGATGTTATTAAATTATAATAAACCCGTTCAAGTTTCCTCCACATTAGGTGGATATCAGCCCAATTTTTCAGTTGATGAGGATATAAAAACCTATTGGTCAGCTAAAACAGGATTAGCTGGAGAATACTTGATTTCTGACTTAGGTGAAACAAGCAAAATACATGCTATTCAACTAAATTATGCGGATCAGGATGCTGAAATAATGGGTAAACCCATTTCCACAGCTGGACATAAATACAAATTGTTATGCTCTTCTGACGGCAAGCATTGGACTACTTTTTTGGATCAAAGTACAAGTAATATTGATGCTCCACATGCTTATCACGAATTAGAAAAACCCATATTGGCGCGGTACGTAAAGATTGAGAATATCGCAATGCCTACAGGTAAGTTTGCATTAAGTGGTTTACGCGTTTTTGGGTTACAAAATAGTACAAAACCAGGCCAAGTAAGTCAATTTGTTTCGCTAAGATCAAGTCCGAAAATAAAAGGTGAACGAAGAAATGTTTGGTTCAAATGGCAACTAGAGCCTTTTGCCGATGGGTATGTAATTTATTTTGGCAAGTCGCCAGAAAAGCTTTACGGATCAATAATGGTTTATGGAAAAAATGAATACTATTTTTCTGGACTTGATAAATCAGATGCCTATTATTTTCAAATCGAAGCTTTTAATGCTGCAGGAATCGGACCTAAATCGCCTATCATAAAGGCAGACTAAACCTCTCCGAAAACGTTATATTCTTGGTGTAACAGACTTAATGAAATCGATTTCGTTAATAACTAATCACGAAATTTCGACACTCATTTTATTTAAAACCTATATTTATGAAAATTTTGAAAAAACGGACGATGTCTGCTACATTCAATTAATAATAAACCAAAACCAACTAAAAAATCACGTATGAATTCAGTACAAACAAAAACCAATTGGGCACAATTTATTCCGCTCGTAACCGTCTTTTTCTTCTGGGGATTTGTGGCAGCAAGCAACGACATCTTGATTCCTGTTTTTAAAAAAGCCTTTGATTTATCTCAAGGCCAAAGCCAATTAGTATCCGTGGCATTTTACATTGCCTATACAGTTGGATCTATTCTATACATGCTTGTTTCACTTGCTATTGGTAAAGATTTAGTGAACAAGATTGGCTATAAAAATGGTTTGGCTTTGGGGCTCACCATTTCTGCCTTGGGTACTTTATTGTTTTATCCTGCAGCAAACTTGCATTCATTTCCACTCATGCTTTCAGGATTGTTTATCGTTGCATTGGGATTTTCCCTTCAACAAACAGTTGCCAATCCATTAGCCATTGCATTAGGGCCAATTACAACTGGTTCTCAACGTTTAACACTTGCTGGTGGGATTAACAATTTAGGAACTACAATAGGTCCATTAATTGTGAGTTTTGCCATATTTGGTTCTGCGGCTTCTGCCAATACCGAGATGAGCATTGAAAGCGTTAAAATACCCTATTTGATTTTGGGTGTTGCTTTTTTACTAGTAGCTATTTTACTTAAATTTTCATCATTACCCGAACACCCTGAAACCATAGTTGAGTCGGACGAAGAAGTTAAAAATAGCCGTTCATCAGCATTGAAATATCCACAATTGGTTTTGGGTATGATTGCTATTTTTATTTACGTAGGCGTTGAAGTTTCAACGGCAAGTAATTTACCGGCCTATATGGAAAAACATTTGGGTTTTTTAACCAAAGACATTGCGCCCTACATTTCATTGTATTGGGCTAGCTTAATGATAGGTCGTTGGACAGGTGCGGTAGAAGCTTTTACCGATAACATGAGTTTGCAAAAAATACTTCGTTTCATTGCACCATATTTGGCGTTTGGCGTTTTTCTTTTTGTAAATGCATTGGCCAAACACGATCTCAGTGTGTTTTACATTTATGCGTTTATTATTTTGGTTTTGATTGCTGCCGATATAGCCAGTAAAGGAAACCCGGCACGCATGTTATTGATTTTTTCTCTACTTGGCATGGTTGCTCTTGGTGTTGGGATGGCTACTAGCGGAATGGTTTCCGTGTATGCCATCATAAGTGTGGGCTTGTTTTGTAGTACGCTTTGGCCATGTATTTTTACCTTAGCAGTGAGTGGTTTAGGTAAACACACCAGTCAAGGAAGTAGCTTTTTAATTATGATGATTATGGGTGGAGGAATTGTAAGTTGGCTTCAAGGTTTTATGGCCGATCAAACATCTATACAAGCCAGTTATATTGTTGGTGTTTTTTGTTTTGCTTATTTAGCCTTCTATGCGTGGAAAGTGAGTGGGATATTGAAAACCCAAGGAATTGACTTCGATAAAAAAATTAGCGGTGGTCATTAATCCACGATCAAATGAATAACCTATAAACTCCGATAGATTTTCTTTCGGAGTTTTTTTATGCAAGTAATCGACTAAATGGTGGTTGTGTTTACAATTTAATTTACTTTTGAGATCTAGTGAATTTTCTATGAAAAAAATAATTTTTTTTGCACTCATAAATTCTTCGTGTTTAATTGCCCAAGCAACCGATGAACTTTTTTTAAAACAAATGTATACAAAGGCCCTAACTGACTCAAACTGTTATGGCTGGCTCGCTGATTTATCCAACAAAATTGGGCATCGACTCTCGGGGTCAAAAGGAGCAGAATTGGCTGTTTCCTATACCCAAAGTGAACTCCAAAAATTGGGCGTTGACAAGGTGTATTTACAAGCAGTAAAAGTGCCCAAATGGGAACGTGGACCCAAAGAACAAGCTTATTTACAACTAGAGGGAAAAAAAATCCCTTTTTCTATTTGTGCGTTGGGATTATCTGTGGCAACTCCACAAAAAGGGCTCGTTGCTCCTGTAATTGAAGTACAGAGTTTAGACCAATTAATACAATTGGGAGAAGCGGGTGTAAAAGGTAAAATAGTCTTTTTTAATCGGCCGATGAATCCTGAATTTATAGAAACATTTCATGCCTACGGAAGCTGTGTCGATCAGCGTTCTTCGGGTGCCCGTGAAGCCGGAAAATTGGGTGCATTGGGTGTAATTGTTCGGTCCATGAATTTACGAATTGACGATTTACCTCACACCGGTATGACCAATTACGGCGATACGCCAATGGGCCAGCGCATTCCTGCAGCAGCTATTTCTACCATGGGGGCCAATCAATTGAGTGGCTTACTCAAAGATAACCCCAATGCTACTTTTTATTTTAAACAATCGTGTCAAAATTATGAGGAAGTGCTTTCCCACAATGTGATTGCCGAAATAACGGGTTCAGTCTATCCAAATCAAATTATGGTGGTAGGCGGTCATTTGGATTCTTGGGATTTAGGAGATGGCTCGCACGACGATGGAGCCGGATGTGTGCAAAGTATGACTGTGTTGCAGTTATTGAAAAAAATGAACTACAAACCCAAACACACGATTCGTGTGGTGTTGTTTATGAATGAGGAAAATGGGGTAAAAGGCGGAATTAAATACGAAGAAATGGCCATTAAAAACAAAGAGCAGCATGTATTTGCCTTAGAAAGTGATTCAGGAGGATTTTCTCCCCGAGGATTTTCTATCGAAGCCACACCAGAACAATTGGCTCAGATTCAATCGTGGGAAGCGCTATTTAAACCTTATTTGATCCACCTTTTCAGAAAAGGGCATTCAGGTACAGATATCGGTCCGTTAAAAGATCCCAATATTGTAAAAGTGGGACTTCAGCCCGATTCACAACGCTATTTTGATTATCATCATGCAGCCAATGATACGTTTGATGCAGTGAACAAACGTGAATTAGAACTAGGGGCTGCAGCCATGACAGCTTTAGTTTATTTGTGGGATAGTCACAATTAAAGTTTAAAAATTCCTCCCAACACAAGTATGCGTTCAAAGAAAGCAAATTCTTGAGATGCACGATCTGCAGGGTTTTGTGTGGTGCGAATGTCATTTAGGTTCATATACCCACACTTCAATTCACCTTGTATAAAAAAGTATTTTAAGAACGTAATGTTTAAACCAGCCTTTGCAGATACTCCATATCCTGAAACATGAAAATCATCGTGTCTTGCTTTGCCCAAGAGTGTTGTATTGGTTTTGGGATACACAATTCCGCCACCAATCCCTTCGGTAAAATTAAATTGAATTTTATCGGTATTTAGATTGCCAAACCAGCCTGAAAAATCAGCTGTACGAGCAATTTCGGCATGGATATAGTTTAAGCCGTCCGTATGTTCAAATTGCAGAAATCGGCCATCCGAAAAGTCAATAGGTGTATTGAAGTAATTTCCGTTAAAAATAGCTCCCTGATCACCAGCCGAAAGATTAATGTCTCCGCTTACCATGGCCGTTTGGTTTTGATTCATCACATACTTCATATGGTCTAATCCAATGGAAATACTATACCGGTCAGAGAAAAAGTAACCCATTTTAAAGTTCGTTTGAGGTATGGTTATTCTGCTTGGATTAATGTAGTCAATGTGCCAACCTTTTGGCTTGTCTAGCGCCTCTGCATTATGGACTACAAAGTCATAATTTTCTCCCCGAAATCGAATGTCAGAATTGGTAAATGATTCGTGATTTCCACCCCAAGAAAAAAAGAATTTTCCTTTGTTATGCGCTGTGTACCGATCAGGATTAGAAGTAGTTTGAGCAAATAGTAAAGACATAGCCAATAAACTCATTGCTATGCTCCAAGATACTTTTTTAGTCATGTGTAAATTAAAAAGATGTAATGGTTTTGCGAATGGCCACCAAGCGAGTCATTAATCCTTCAAAATAATCCAAGTGTAACATGTTTGCACCGTCACTTTTGGCATTGGCAGGATCAAAATGGGTTTCTATAAATAAACCGTCAACACCTACCGCAATACCCGCACGGGCAATGGTTTCAATCATGTCAGGTCTTCCACCGGTTACGCCAGTGGTTTGGTTGGGTTGCTGCAACGAATGGGTTACGTCCAATACGGTTGTTGCAAATTGTTGCATACTCGGAATTCCTCGAAAATCAACTACCATATCTTGGTAGCCAAACATGGTTCCTCTATCGGTAACCATTACGTTGTTGTTTTGACAATCCAGTACTTTTTGCACCGCATGTTTCATGCTTTCAGGGCTCATGAATTGGCCTTTTTTCAAATTAACGGTTTTACCAGTATTTGCTGCAGCTACCACTAAGTCCGTTTGACGAACTAAAAATGCAGGAATTTGCAATACATCTACATATTGGGCTGCACGATCGGCATCTTCGTTGGTGTGGATATCAGTTACCGTAGGAACTTGAAACGTCTCAGATACTTTACGTAAAATTTTAAGCGCTTTTTCATCGCCAATACCCGAAAAACTATCGATACGCGAACGGTTGGCTTTTTTAAATGACCCTTTAAAGACTAAGGGAATTTCTAATTTGTCACTAATGCCAACTAATTTTTCGGCTATGCGCAAGGCCATTTCTTCGCCTTCAATGGCACAGGGACCAGCCAATAAAAAGAAATTGCCACTTTCGGTGTGTTTAATTTGAGGGATAACGGATACGTTCATGCATGTAATTTAGAGCAGCAAATATAAATATACAGGACCAATTTGCGGACTGTAATTGTGATTTAAATTTAGTATAGAGAATTATTTTAGTTTTAACCCTACCGGCACCAATAGTTCACCCTTATCATAATTGTTGAAATACAACAGCAACGGTTTTTTTTGATTGGGCCAGGTTACGTTATACAGGTCAAGAATTCCCACACCCATTTCGGAGTGTTTGCTTGTAAATGGACAACAGGTGCTTACTTTGGTATAAGTGAGTGGCTCTCCATGTGGCCCAACTAATGCTTTCATAAACCGGTTTACATTAACAGTGTCGTTTTTTGATGAGCCATAAAACACATTTATTGGATAGGCCTTTTCGGTCCCATATCGTTTTTCTTTGCTGTATCCCTTAAGCACAAATGCTCCATCTTCCGAAATTTTGGGAACTGGCGTTTTATCATTAGCATTAAGGATTACCAAACTTGATCCACTACAAGAATACAGAAGGGCACTTATTAAGAGTAAATAGGGGAGTTTATTGATCATGTTAAGTTGTTTTTTTAGTTGTCAATACAAACGAAAAAATTGCCGAGCATAGTATGCCTAGGGAGAAATTCAAAAACAAAGTTTGCAATAAATAACTTTTATAGTTGTAAAATAATTCAGTTTGATTGACTGTCATTTTTTTGCTTTTTATCATGTTTTCCTTCATGTGTATGAAAAAATCAGGTGTGATGTATTGCAAAGAAATTCGGATCAAAAAAGGGGTAAGTAGACTGATAAACAAGGTAAGTACTAACCCGGTTAAAAAACCATTGGTTTGTGTCATCTCACCCCGATACACATTCTTCCTTTTATCAAATAAGGCCACATAAAAAAGAACAACGGTAACCAATATAAATCCGTTTGAATACAAGGGATAATTGGCAATATATTGATCATGCAATCCGCAGCTTTTTTCAAGTATGATCCAAAGTAAATATGCAATCCCGAAGTTGATGGACCATTTGAGTTCCAAGTGAATTTTTTTCAACATATGGTATGAAGTTTGGTTCACAAAATTAATTCAATATTTTTAGTTTGTGCTTTGTTGGTCTATACTAATTTGAAATTGTATTTTTGACCCAAATTGTACTTCATGGATTTTCTTTTTCACACATGGCCTTGGTATATTTCCGGATTTTTAATAGCAGTAGTGATGCTTTTGCTTAACTATTTTGGAAAGGTGTTTGGTGTTTCTTCTAACCTTAGAACCATATGCACTATTTTGGGTGCTGCCAAATGCAGTGACTTTTTCAAATTTGATTGGAAAACGCAGGGCTGGAATTTGGTAGTTTTGGCTGGAGCCATGCTAGGCGGCTGGTTTGCTGTTCATTTTATGAGTGATCCATCTAATGTACAGTTGCATCCAGCTACCCTTTATCAACTCGAACAATTGGGAATTGACACCCCACAGGGCAATTTGGAACCTACAACATTATTTGGCAACGACGTGTTTGCCTCGCCAAAAAAAATAATTTTTCTTTTAGTAGGTGGATTGTTAATAGGATTTGGATCGCGGTATGCCGGTGGATGCACATCCGGACATGCAATAGCAGGTATTAGTAATTTGCAACGCCAATCGCTCAAAGCGGTGATTGGATTTTTTATAGGCGGTTTAATTATGGCTCACTTTATTTTTCCATTGATATTCTCATGATAAAAGTAATTAAATACATCGCGGTAGGATTTTTATTTGGAGTTGTACTCACCAAGTCCGAGGCCGTTTCTTGGTATAGAATTTATGAAATGTTTCAATTTCATTCGTTTCACATGTACGGAATTATTGGTACTGCAGTAGTTACGGGTATTGTTGGCTTGCAACTTATTAAATACAAAAACATTAAAAACAACAAAGGCAATCCAATAGTTATTCCTGTCAAAGAAAAAGGGTCCTTCCGGTATTGGATAGGCGGCCTATTATTTGGTTTAGGATGGGCCTTAGTTGGCGCTTGTCCTGGTCCAATTTTTATTTTGCTTGGTGCTGGATTTTATTCGTTGGCCATCGTATTATTGGGTGCGGTTGCTGGTACTTTTTTGTATGGGGTAATCAAGGATCATTTACCTCATTAATTAATCCGAATAGTACGACTAATTAGGTAGCCACATTTAAGGCAACACGATTATTGGTCTATAAAAACTGCATACTTGTTGGTTTACAAAGTAAAAAGGTTCAATTAAGTGAGTTCAGCACTTAAACCCGCTTCAAGCAAGGCGGTGCATTGGGGTTTTAACTTTGACAATTCACCTGTTTTTACCGTACATTTTCCTTTGTAATGCACCAATAAAGCACATTGTTCGGCTTGTTCATCGGTATGTTGACAAACTCGAATTAAGGTTTCAATTACATGATCAAAGGTGTTTACATCGTCATTGTACAAGACAATTTCATGTATATTTCCCTCCTTATTTGCTGTTAATACCTCTTCTAGTTGTTGTTCTTGTGTACTCATTTTATGCACTAAATAAGCTAAACTTGTTTTTCAAATTTCAAAGAAACCCAATTGTTACGCTGCAATTTAGAAACAAACTGCATGCCATTTTCTGTACATGATGCCTCCAAAAACGGGATATCCTCCTCATAAAATCCACTTAACAATAGTGTGCCTCCGGCCAATAGGCACTTGGCGTAGGCTTGCATATCAGACAGTAAGATATTGCGGTTGATGTTGGCAATGATTAAGTCGTATTGTTGATCATTAAGTAAGGAAGCATCTCCTTCGTAAACGGTAATGTGTTGGCAATTGTTGCGTGCTGCATTTTCAATCGAATTCAAGTAACACCAGTTGTCAATATCTATTGCATCGATGGGCTTGGCGCCTTTCATTTCGGCTAATATGGCCAGAATAGCAGTACCACAACCCATGTCAAGTGTTTTTTTACCGTGTACGTCCATATGAAGCAAATGCTGAATCATCATGTGTGTGGTTTCGTGATGTCCGGTGCCAAAACTCATTTTGGGTTCAATTACAATATCATATTTTGCAGAGGTTTTGGGATGAAAGGGGGCGCGCACATGGCAAATGCCATCCACTTCAATGGGTTCAAAATTCTTTTCCCATTCTTCGTTCCAATTAACCTGCTCAATTTCTTCTATGGTATAGCTAATAATGAATTCGGGCGATTTCAAAACAAATAAATCATCCAAAATAGCTGCATTCCACAGCTCTTTTTGAATGTAGGCGGTAAGGCCAAATTCGCTTTCAACAAAGCTTTCAAAAGGCAATTCGCCCAATTCGGCAACTAAAATTTCTGATCCCAGTTCTTTGGGTTCAACGGTAAAATGATATCCTAAATAAATTGATGACATAAAGTGGTTTTAAATGGCCGATACGATAGCTGCAAAATCAGCCGCTTTCAGGGCAGCTCCACCAATTAATCCACCGTCAACATCTGGTTTTGAAAATATTTCTTGGGCATTGTCGGGTTTCACGCTGCCGCCATATAAAATGCTGAGGTGGTTGGCCACGTGTTCGCCATAGGCCGCACGTACCGTAGCGCGAATAAATTCATGCATTTCTTGTGCTTGTTCAGGACTTGCTGTTTCACCAGTTCCGATGGCCCATACCGGTTCGTAGGCCAATACGATTTGTTCCCAATTAGCAGCTTCTAAATTAAATAATCCAGCTTTCAATTGCGATTCAACTACAGCAAAATGTTGATCGGATTTACGGTCTTTTAATTCTTCGCCAAAACAAAATATTACGCGCATTTCACTAGCCAAGGCCGCTTTTACTTTGGCATTGATTAATTCATCGGTTTCGTGAAAATAAGCTCTGCGTTCAGAGTGACCTAAAATTACCGTTTCAACCCCTATACTTTTTAACATGTCAGCCGAAATTTCTCCAGTATAGGCGCCACTAGCAGCTTGGTGCATATTTTGCGCAGCCACCTGAATGTTGGTAAATTGAACGTGTTGTACAGCCGAAGCCAAATTAACAAAGGTTGGAGCAACTACAATTTCAACTTCTTTATCGTCGGGCAGCTGGTTGATTAGTTCGTTTAATAAATCTTCAGTTTCCTCGGCATTTTTATGCATTTTCCAGTTTCCGGCTACAATTTTAGTTCTCATTAGTTTAAGGATTTTAAAGTCGTTTTAATGGTTTCAAAGTCGGTTTCGATGGCGCGGTAGGTGATGATTTTTCCATTGGCATCCAAAATAATATATCGTGGAATCCAATCCAAATCTACCGATTTTCCAAATGTGCCTTTCATACCATCAGGCATCAAATAATGATTGCCATTTAGGTTGTGTTTGGCAATACCTTCGGCCCATTTTTCTGGTGTTTTATCGGCCGAAATAAACACATAATTTACCGCTTGAAATTCAGCTTGGATCGCTTTGATTTTAGGCATGGCTTTTACGCAGTCTCCACACCATGAAGCCCAAAATTCAATTAGGGTAACCTTCCCTTTCTGTGCATCGAGTATTTCTTGAAAGGACAGTGTGTTTCCGCTAGTTGTGCTTAATTGACTTGCTAAGGCCTCAGGCGCAAAAGCTGTTTTTTGGGCTTTGCTGCAGGAAAATAAAAATACCGACATGGCCAGGGCATATAATGATTTTTTCATGACAAATAAAATGAGATAAATTAATTGATATATTTGAACGGAGGCAAAAATACTTAATTTATGCCGCCTACTTCTACAAATACACTTATTTTATGTTTAAAAAAATAGTTCTTTTTACTTTATTCTTATTTACTTTTTTTGGTTATACCCAAACGTTTTCGGGTACTGCCGGATTGATTTCTGACAACGGCCAAGCCAATGATTTTACGGCTAATGTAACGGGATTAGCCAATCCGCTAACGCCTGGCTATGGATTAAAACAAGTATGCATGCGAATTAATCACACCTATGATTCCGATTTGGTTGTGCAATTAATTTCCCCCGACGGCACCTTGGTCAATTTGTTTTCGGGAGTGGGTGGCGATGGCGATAATTTTACCAATACCTGTTTAAATCAATCGGCTGCAATTTCTATCAATGCTGGTTCGCCACCATTTAATGGCACTTTCAAACCCCAAGAAACCATAGGAAATTTCAATAATGGAAGCATCGGTGTAGGGCAGTGGAAATTGCGCATTTTTGATACCTATCCAGCTGATGCGGGAATCCTCATCAATTGGTCTATTACCTTTGGGCCCAATGCTGCGGCTCCGTTTGTTTTTACTTCTTCCAATTTACCGATTGTTACCATTAATACAGCGGGTCAAACCATTGCCGATTCTCCTTCTATTATTGCCAATATGGGGATCATAAATAATGGAGTGGGTGCGCTCAATAACCTGACAGATGTTCCAAACGAGTACAACGGCAATGTCGCCATTGAATACCGCGGAAACTACTCGCAGTCGTTACCTCAAAAACCGTATGCACTTGAGTTGCGCGATGCAGCTAATGCTGAACTAAATGTGCCAATATTGGGCATGCCGCTCGAACACGATTGGTGTTTAATAGCCAGTTACAATGACAAGGTGTTTATGCGCAATACGCTGGCCTATAAATTAGCTACCGAAATGGGGCATTATGCAACCCGAAGTCAGTTTTGTGAAGTGGTGGTAAATGGCAGTTATCAAGGAGTGTATGTATTTATGGAGACCATTAAACGCGACAACAATAGAGTAAATATATCACGATTGGATCCAATCGAAATCAGTGGTTTGGATGTGACTGGTGGGTATATTCTTAAAAACGATTATTGGGATGCTACCAACAGCTGGCAGTTGGCTTATCATCCCATTGACCACCCAAATTTTAATGTCAATTTGGTGTATGATTACCCCAAACCGAGTACCATTGTACCCGAACAAAAAACATACATCCAAGGATTCATCAATGAATTTGAAACGGCATTATATGGCATTAATTATGCCGATCCAGCCTTAGGTTATCAAAAATACATTGACCTCGATTCATTTATCGATTATTTTATTGTGAATGAACTGGCACGCAATAATGACGGATTTAAAAAGAGCAGTTATTTTCACAAAACCAAAGACAACCTTACCTCGACCGGTAAACTCTTCGCTGGACCCGTTTGGGACTTTGATTGGGCCTGGAAAAACATCAATGAGTGTTCTATTTTTGCTGCCACCGATGGATCGGGTTGGGCGCACAAAATCAACGATTGTAATCCGGATGTGAATTCACCCGGTTGGTATGTTCGTTTATTGCAAGATCCCAATTTTCAAAACCGCTTGCGTTGCCGATGGGATAATTTTAGAACAACAATATTAAGTAACACGGCCTTAAATACCTATATTGATGAAACGGCTACTTACCTTAATCAAGCACAAGCGCGTCACTTCGAAAAATGGGGTAATTTGGGCATCAGCACAGGAACACCAGAAGTAGATGCTGATCCTACCACATTTGCAGGTCAAATAACCAAGTTTAAAAATTGGATAAATTCCAGAATTACTTGGCTAGACAACAATATTCCTGGAACGAGTGTAGGTTGTACGTTGGGTGTTAATGCGTTGGACAAACCTACCCAATTTCAACTCTATCCTAATCCATCCAATTCGTTTTTCAATGTAAGCAGTCCTCACACAGAAATAGACGACCTAAAGGTGTATGATCAATTGGGAAAAATAATGGTATACCAAACCAATCTGGGATTCACAAGTCAGTTCAACACAGCACAATGGACACCAGGAGTTTATTTCGTGCAAATTAAAGGAGCAAATGCAACATTCGAAACCCACAAGCTAGTGGTTATTCATTAGTTGGTTTTATTTTTTTAGAAATACAGCTTTGGATTTTTTCCTCTTCTTTTCACGAAAAAAGGTGTCTTTAATGAGTAACCACAAATAAATACCCGTTATCGCAATCAGTAAACAGCCCACAATAATGTAAAAGGTATTCCCGAATTTTGGGTTGTAACGTGTTGAAACGTCTATAAATAAATAGAATCCGAGCGCATTTACCAATATGGAAATAGCTGCTTTTAGCAAAAAGTAATTTGAATTTTTATTGGATTTGGTTTCCTTCATATTTAATTCAACAATAAATCATCGCTGTCGTTGTAATGCAATTTTTGTTTAATAGTTCCTTTTTGAATTACGACTAGACTTGGATTGGCACGTTCAATTGTTTTTAAAGTTGTGCCATCGCAGAAGTAAAAATCAAATGTACAGCCATAGGTTTTTTTTGTTTTAGCTATTACGGTAGCATCTGAGGAAG
The DNA here is from genome assembly GCA_018883065.1 of Flavobacterium sp. Lineage (GTDB taxonomy): Bacteria > Bacteroidota > Bacteroidia > Flavobacteriales > Flavobacteriaceae > Flavobacterium. The sequence continues at coordinate 4,443 of VEQT01000017.1, read as the reverse complement.
TCATGGCAATTACTTTGTATCCTTTTTTTATGGCTTTTTGATGAAGACCTTCCAATAACTTTAGACCAGCAGAATCTGCTTTTTCTAAATCATAGGCTACAAAAACCAATAGTTTTGGTTCTTGTAATAATTCGTCCTTGTAGTCAGATCCGTTGAGCTCCATTGAAAAATCATGTATGGCTGGCTTGTATCCTTCAGAAATTACCTTATCAATTCGATCCACAAAGGTAGCTCCTTCGGGTAAACTCATTAAATCCTTTTCAGTAAAGTTTTTATTTACGCCATTTACATTGTAAATAAATACCATTTCAACTACGGGTTTGGGGGCGCCTTCAGGAATTTCCATAGCTTTGGTGATATTAGTACCTACTTTATAGGCTCTGAAATCTTTGAGTGGTAGGTGGTTCAGTACCCAATAACCCACAAAACAACTCGCTAATAAAGCAGAGTAAGCGATTATTTTTTGAGTAGAATCAGTAAATATGGGCTTGATATACCTGCTGTTAAAAGTAATCAGCGTAATAAGAACAAGCAAAACAACATCTTTGCTGAAGGATTCCCATGGGGTTAATTTTAATGCGTCACCAAAACAACCACAATCAGTTACTTTATTGAAATAGGCCGCATAAAAGGTTAAAAATGTAAAAAAAACAATTAGTCCCATCAGACTCCATAAGGTGAATTTTCTTTGATACCCAATTAACAAAAACACCCCCAATACCGTTTCAGCAATTACTACCAATAGTGAAAAAGCCAAGGCGTAGGGAGTTAAAAAAGGCAAATTCAATACGGGTTCACTAAAATACTCAACCAATTTGTAGGACATCCCTACCGGATCATTGAGTTTAATTAAGCCAGAAATAATAAATAAAAGTCCAACAAAAATGCGGGCAATTTGTACCAGTATCTTTTTCATGTTAATTGTGGTGTTCGTTCATTAATATTAGGGCAAAAATAGCGTAATTGATCATGTCTTGGTAATTGGCATCAATCCCTTCTGAGACTAAGGTTTTTCCTTTGTTGTCTTCAATTTGTTTGACGCGCAATAATTTTTGGATTATTAAATCGGTGAGAGAACTCACGCGCATATCACGCCATGCTTCACCATAGTCGTGGTTTTTATTTTCCATTAGTGTTTTTGTCTCCTTGATTTTGGCGTCATACCAAGCTGTCGCAACAGCATCTGTTAAATCGGGTTGATCGGCAACTCCCAGTTCCAGTTGAATCAAGGCCATGATGGAGTAGTTGATAATGCCAATAAATTCGCCTGCTTCGCCTTCGTCTACCTTACGCACTTCGTTTTCTTGAAGACTTCGAATGCGTTGTGCTTTAATAAAAATCTGATCTGTAAGTGAGGGCAACCGTAAAATCCGCCAAGCACAGCCATAATCTTTCATTTTGTGCGTAAAAAGGGCTCTGCATTTGGCAATTACCGAATCATAGGCAACGGAAGTAGTATTCATTATTGGTGTATATTTGTTCTCAAATTTTTTCAAAAATAGTACATTTTTTCAAACTGAATAGTGTAAAAAATAGAAACTAATTTCATTCTTAAACTGCAATAAATAATCACCCAATGACCATAAATAGCAATGGAAATTTACTCGATCTAACTGTTCCTAAAGTAATGGGTATTTTAAACCTAACGCCCGATTCTTTTTATGATGGTGGTCAGTTTGCTAACCTTTCTACTGCACTTATTCAAGTTGAAAAAATGATTTTAGCTGGAGCCGATTTTATTGATGTTGGTGGATATTCTTCTAGACCCCATGCCCCGCTTGTATCCACAGCCGAAGAAATCGCACGTATTTTACCAGCAATTAAAGCCATTAAAAAGTCGTTTCCAACTGCTTTGCTTTCTATTGATACCTTTCGTTCCGAAGTTGCGCATGCGGCTTTATCTGAGGGATTTGCTTGGGTTAATGACATTACAGCTGGTTCAGATCCACTAATGTTTCAAACGGTAGCATCATTTAAGGTTCCTTATGTGATGATGCATATGCGGGGAACACCACAAACCATGACCACACTTACCCAATACACTAATTTACTACTTGATATCCGGGCTTATTTTGCTGAAAAAATCATTCAGGTTCAAGCAGCAGGCATTACAGATTATTTAATTGATCCCGGTTTTGGCTTTGCAAAAACCACAGAGCAAAATTTTGAATTATTGAATGGGTTACAGCATTTTCAATGCTTGAATGCGCCAATATTGGTTGGGGTTTCTCGTAAATCAATGATTTATAAAACACTTCAAACTACACCCGATATGGCTTTAAATGGCACTAGCTTTTTGCATGGTATTGCTTTGAGTAAAGGAGCTAAAATTTTGCGCGTACACGACGTGAAAGAGGCTGTTGAGTGCGTAAAGCTATTTCGAAAACTAACACCAAATTAAAGCAGGTGTTGTCTATAGTCAAGCATTTTCAATCCATTTTTTTAGTGGTGGTGATAGGGTTCGTTTTTCAAAATAGTAAACGCGCGATAGACTTGTTCGATAAAAAATAAGCGTACCATTTGATGTGAAAAAGTGAGTTGAGACAACGCCAATTTACCTTGGGCTTTGGCATAAACAGCTGGCGAAAAACCATATGGTCCGCCAATAAAAAAAACAAGTGTTTTGGTGCCTGCGTTCATCTTTTTTTGAAATTCATCAGCCAATCCAATACTACTGTATGATTTTCCATTTTCATCAAGTATCCATAAATAATCGGTGGCTTGTAATTTGCTCAAAAGCAATTCGCCTTCTTTTTCTTTTTGCTCGGCCTCCGATAAATGCTTAGCGTTTTTGAGATCTGGAATAATGTCTAAATCAAATTTCACATAATGACTCAAGCGTTTTACATAGCGATCCATGAGTTGTTGCAAATTGGAATCGTCGGTTTTACCAATGGCAATGAGTTTGATGTTCATGATTAGCTATCTAAAAATGATTTCGGATTTTTTTGGAGTAATTTTAGAATCAGCACCAAAAGCGCAACCGCTTCAAAAGTCATGCCTATAATTAAAAACAAACTGGCTTCGGGACTTCCTTTTAATTTCATAACCGCTCCTGCAAGCGTAAGTACAAGGCCAATAAAAAATAAAATGAGCAGTTGTATGTTGGTAATTTGAAGTAGTTTTTTCATTGAAGTTGCCTGATTTATTGCTGCCAAAAATAATAGAATTAAAGCTGAAAAAGATCAAATAAATTGATCAATTTGTAGATTTATTTACTAGATAACCGTTTTTCATTCGCAAAAATAAATGGTACTTTAGCCCATCAATTTTTACCTAATGATTAGTCCGCAGCAATTTCAAGAAGAATTAAACTTGTGCATTCAAAATGCCTTAAGAGAAGATATAGGTCCAGGCGATTACAGTTCATTGGCATGTATACCCGATTCAGCTGTTGGTACTGCAAAATTAGTGGTAAAAGAAGCCGGAATTATTGCCGGAGTTGCCTACGCCAAACAAATCTTTGAGCATGTTGACCCTCGATTGACCCTCGAGATTTTTATTCAAGATGGCACAGCAGTTGTGCCGGGAGATATAGTGTTTCATGTTTCGGGTTCTTCTCAATCAATACTTAAAGCCGAGCGCGTGGTGCTTAATTCGATGCAACGCATGTCGGCAATTGCAACTAAGACCAATTTGTATGTGCAATTGATTTCGGGTACTGGAACCCAGTTATTGGATACGCGCAAAACTACACCTGGATTTCGGGCACCCGAAAAATGGGCTGTCACGATAGGTGGAGGCGCAAATCACCGTTTTGCATTGTACGACATGATTATGCTCAAAGACAATCACATCGATTTTGCAGGCGGAATAACGCATGCAATTAAAAAAACCAAGCTGTTTTTGCAGGCCAATAACTTGGATTTACAACTGATTGTAGAAGCTAGAAATTTAGATGAGGTGCAAGAAATTCTTGAGTCAGGTGGCGTGTACCGCATTTTATTAGACAATTTTGATTTCGAAACAACCCGAAAAGCGGTGGAAATTATAGGCAATCAATGCCAAACAGAATCTTCCGGAAACATCAACGAAAACACCCTACGCGCCTATGCTGAGTGTGGAGTAAATTACATTTCATCGGGTGCATTGACGCATTCTGTTTATAATTTGGATTTGAGTCTTAAAGCAATAGAATAGATGAGCGAGAGCGTTGAAAATAGCATTGAAAATATACCTGTTGTTCGTAATCTTGCTCGTGTATGCAAGCGCATAAAATTGCCTTGGCTACACGGGTTGTCGTTGTATGATTTGCTTGAATTGTACACAATTGGTATAGTAGAAGGTGCACTTACGTATCGAGCGGCTGCTATTGCCTTTAGCTTTTTTATGGCCTTGTTTCCTTTTGCACTATTTATTTTAAATTTAATTCCATTTATACCACTTCCGGGTTTTCAGGCCGATTTTTTGGATTTTGTATCTCAAAGTGTCCCGCCCAATACC
>VEQT01000061.1 GCA_018883065.1 Flavobacterium sp. | reverse complement strand
ATACATGAGTGTACGAGCAATAGGTTTTGTGGTCATAGGTCATCAAAATCACCACCAACGTATATTTGAAGAGCGATATTTAAAGTCATAAAAAAAGGAACAATATGTGTTCCTTTTTTTAGTCTATTCGTCTTCGTCTTCTTCAATGGGTTCATCTTCTTCAAAATCATCGTCATCGTCATCTTCAATTGAACCTTCAGGATCTTTGGATAAATCAGTTTCTTCCTCCTCCTCATCATTGGAATCTTCCTCTTCATCAATACCAATTGCTTTAATTGCATCAATAGGAACTACAATGTCTTCGAGGTCTTCATCTTCAAATTTTTCTAAACGACTGGCCAATTTTGTGCTCACTTTAACCAAATAAATGGTGTCATGGGTACGCACTTCAACCGCTTCAATTAACTCATTTTGTGCGTTTCTAAAACGGATAATATTGGAATCGTCATAGCCATCAGGAAAACGTTCAACCAATAAGTTTAAAATTTCATTTGTAAGTTTGGAATAGTCAACAATAATTCTCTTCATAACATATTATAAATCTAGTAGGTAGGCAAAAATAAGGGGTGCGACAATAGTTGCGTCTGATTCAATAATAAATTTCGGGGTGTGTATATCCAATTTACCCCAGGTGATTTTTTCGTTGGGGACTGCTCCTGAATAGGATCCGTAACTAGTTGTAGAGTCTGAAATTTGACAGAAATAGCTCCAAAACGGTACATCGTGCATTTCCATATCTTGGTACAACATAGGCACCACACAGATTGGGAAATCGCCGGCAATTCCTCCGCCAATTTGGAAGAATCCAACGCCTTTGCTGCTGTTTTTAGTATACCAGTCGGCCAAATAAGTCATGTACTCAATTCCCGATTTCATGGTTGACGCTTTTAGTTCGCCTTTAATAACATAGGAGGCAAAAATATTTCCCATGGTACTGTCTTCCCATCCAGGAACTACAATAGGCATATTTTTTTCGGCAGCGGCATACATCCAGCTGTCTTTCAAATCGATTTCGTAATATTCTTCTAATGCGCCCGACAACAGCATTTTGTACATGAATTCATGCGGAAAATACCGTTCACCTTTGTCATCGGCATCTTTCCAAATTTTGTAAATGTGTTTTTGTAATCTTCGGAATGCTTCGTGTTCGGGAATACAGGTGTCGGTTACTCGGTTTAATCCGCGTTCCAATAAATCCCATTCTTCTTGTGGAGTTAAATCACGGTAATGTGGCACGCGCTCGTAGTGTGAGTGGGCTACCAAATTCATAATGTCTTCTTCTAAGTTGGCTCCTGTACATGAAATAATTTGCACCTTATCTTGGCGAATCATTTCAGCAAATAGTTTTCCAATCTCTGCGGTACTCATTGCACCGGCCATCGTTACCATCATATTGGCACCGTTGGCCAGTTGTTGTTCGTAGGCTTTGGCTGCATCAACTAAGGCTGCCGAGTTGAAATGCAAATAGTGTTTTTCAATAAATTGACTGATCGGTCCTTTACTCATTTTGTTTGGTTTTTACTTTGTAGGTGCAAATTTGTGCAGCATTTTGGGTTTCAAAAATAAATTATTTTTTACGATATCCTAATATTTCTAGTACTTGGTCGGAGGTCTGTTGTTCCGAGAAAACTTCGGTAGCCAAAATGCCATTTTCATCGCGATCAATTAGAATGTGTTTGGGTTGTGGTATCAAGCAGTGGTGTAATCCGCCATACCCGCCAATGGTTTCTTGGTAAGCTCCGGTGTTGAAAAAACCAATGTAAAGTGGTTTTTCTTTGTTGTATTTGGGCAAGTAAATGGCATTCATATTTTGCTCTGAGTTGTAGTAATCGTCGCTGTCGCATGTCATTCCACCCAAGAGTACCCGCTCGTACGTATCGTTCCAACGGTTTACCGCCAACATAATGAATCGTTTGTTTATGGCCCAGGTATCAGGTAAAGTGGTGATAAATGAACTGTCAATCATGTTCCACTTTTCACGGTCGTTTTGTTGTTTTTGATACAAAACTTGGTAAATCGCTCCGCCGCTTTCGCCTACGGTAAACGAACCAAATTCGGTAAAAATATGAGGTACATCAACTTCGGCCTCGTCGCAGGCAATTTTAATTTGGTTGATGATTTCGTCGATCATGTATTGGTAATCGTACTCAAACGCCAACGAATTTTTTATTGGGAATCCGCCGCCAATATTTAGTCCGTCCAACGAAGGACATTCTTTTTTAAGGGCGATATATACTTTGATACATTTCACCAATTCGTTCCAATAATACGCATTATCATTAATGCCTGTATTGATGAAAAAGTGGAGCATTTTAAGCTCTAATTTGTCGTTTTCTTGGATCTGTTTTTTGTAAAACTGTACAATGTTTTTATAGCCAATACCCAAACGTGAGGTGTAAAATTCAAATTTAGGTTCTTCTTCAGCAGCAATTCGGATTCCAATTTTAAACTTCCCTTTGATCTCAGCTTGCAGTAAATCCAATTCCTCATAATTGTCGATGATTGGAATGGTATTTTTATGTCCATTGTTGATTAAACGAGCAATATTTGTAATGTATTGGTCACGTTTAAACCCGTTACAAATTACATAGGTACTTTTATTGATCTTTCCATTTTGTAGTAAATTCTCTACAATATTTATGTCAAAAGCCGATGAAGTTTCAATGTGGATATTGTTTTTAAAGGCCTCGTTCATAATGTATTCAAAATGAGAACTTTTGGTGCAATAACAATAAAAATATTTGCCATCATATTTGTTTTTTTCCATCGCCGAACGAAACCAGTTTTTGGCGCGTTTGATGTTATTGGAAATTTGTGGCAAATAGGTAAATTTTAAGGGAGTGCCATATTGCTCAACCAATTTCATCAAATCAATGTTGTGAAATTGAAGGTTGTCTTTGTTGAGCGAAAATTCTTCTTGAGGGAAGTAATACGTTTGATTAATTAAGTCGCTGTATTTTGTATTCATGTCCAGGTAGTGTTAAGTTTAAACTAAAAAATCGAATCGATTGTGAAGTTCAAACTCGGATATTGGCATAAATAATGGGTAACTTTTCGTGCTGTACACTTGAAAAAATACTTTGACTGTAAAATTGGTACTGAGAAAACGAAAATAAACCTGCAATTTTAGTACTACTTAAATAGGCGGTAGCCTTTTGGTAGCAAGCAAAGCGGGCGTTATTTTGATTTTTATTCATTGAGGCAAATGTAAAAAAATAAATAAGTGAATCACCATCTAATAAATAAAAAAAAATTACGATTGATAATCCAAAAAAGCCAACTTAATCCAATCGTTTTCAACGGTTTGATTGAATGTGATTTTTCCAATTTCAGTCAAGAGCACAAACAGCACATTTCCGCCTTCATTTTTTTTATCGTGAATGAGCAATTTTTCAATTTCATCGATATCATTTTCATCAAAAGAAACTACGGGATACAATGCGTGTAGTGTGTTTTTTATTTCCAGATAATGGCTGTGTTCAAGCAACCCTTTTTGTACCGATAAATGGGCTTCGAGTTGCATACCAATCGCTATTGCCTCGCCATGTAAGAGAGATGTTTTGTAGGGGTTTTCCAAAAAATAGCTTTCAATAGCATGGCCCAAAGTATGGCCAAAATTAAGTGCTTTCCGTATTCCTTTTTCGGTAGGATCTTGTATAACAATATTATTTTTAATTTCAATAGAGCGCACAATTAATACCTCAAGATATTCACTGTCTAATTGGCTTAAATCTTGAAATAACTCCCAATAGGTTTTGTCAAAAATTAGACCGTGTTTGAGCATTTCAGCCAATCCGGAGCGCATTTCGTTTTGTGGTAAACTTCCCAAAAAATCTACATCAACAAGTACGAGTTTGGGAATAGCTATAAGCCCAATTTGATTTTTTAAATAACCCAAATCCACTCCATTTTTACCTCCAATGGCGGCGTCAACCATAGCCAAAAGGGTAGTGGGTACAGCAATAAAATCGATACCTCGTTTGTAAGTTGCCGCAACAAAACCGCCTAAATCACTAATTACTCCACCACCTAAGCCAACCAAAACACTTTTTTTATCAGCGCCGAGTTCGGTTAATATTTGCCATATTTCTAGACAAGTAGCAATCGTTTTTTGGGCTTCACCTGGTTCAATTTCAATTAATTCAATTGGTGTTTCTGTAGCCAACTCAGCCAAAAATCGAGGTGCGCAGTTGTCGTTGGTGTTTGAATCAACTAAAATGAAAATTTTAGTATAGCCATTGTTTACTAAAAGTTGATTTAAGGCCAGGTAACCCAAGTCGCCTAAATGAATTTGATAGCCATTGGCTTGAATAGGAGGTATACTCATGTTTGTGAATAAAATGCCAACAAAATAAGTGAATTTTTAAGGATTACTCAACCCTCAGCACTATTAATAAACAAGCATTGATTTTTTATCAATTTCGCCATGTGCTTCGCCGTAAATTTTGGTATTTTTGTTTCGCAAAATTCCAATTGAAATTTGATTGACTCTCATGCCTAAATTATTTCAAAATACCCAAGTAGCCTTCGCACTCAAAAGCAACACTGAACTCAACAGAGCGTATTATTTATTCAAGTTAATTGCCAATAACACACTTGTAAATATTGGAACAACTGTTACCCAGTTGGCACTCAAATTACATTTGCCTGTTGAGGGACTAATTCGCGCCACGGTATTTGATCATTTTTGTGGCGGAGTGAGCGAACAAGATTGCTTGCCTGTTGTCGATAAAATGTACAGCAAGCAAGTGTATTCAGTTTTGGATTATTCGGTAGAAGGCAAAGAAGACGAGGCGCATTTTGATGATGCTTTGGCCATGACTTTAAAAATAATATCGTTTGCTCAACAACGCCAATCCATTCCCTTTGCAGTGTTTAAACCTACTGGTTTCGGACGCATTGATTTGTATGAAAAAGTGGGCGCCAAAAAACAATTGTCACCAGAAGAGCAAGCCGAATGGACACGAATTGAAGCTCGTTTTGATTACGTGTGTCAAGCCGCATTTGACGCCAATGTGCTGGTGTTGATCGATGCCGAAGAAAGTTGGATGCAAGATGCTGCCGATGCTTTGGTAACCAAAATGATGGAGAAATACAACACCCAGAAAGCGGTAGTTTTTAATACCCTACAAATGTACCGTTGGGATCGAATGGACTACTTAAAAAATCTGCATCAATACGCCAAAACCAAAGGATTTCACATTGGAATGAAACTGGTGCGCGGTGCTTATATGGAAAAAGAAAATAAACGCGCTCAAGAGGGCAATTATCCAACACCCATTTGCGCATCGAAAGCAGCAACAGATCAAAACTACAATACGGCGGTTCAATACATGATCGATCATATAGACACGATGGCTATTTTTGCCGGAACGCACAACGAAGAGAGTTCTCAATTGGTCATAAACAGTATGGCAGAGAAAAAAATTACTAACACAGATACCCGCATTTGGTTTGGCCAATTGTATGGCATGAGTGACAACATTAGTTTTAATTTAGGTGCGGCTGGGTTTAAGGTAGCCAAGTATTTACCCTTTGGTCCGGTTCGAGAAGTAATGCCTTATTTAATTCGTCGAGCGCAAGAAAACACCTCAGTTGCTGGACAGACAAATCGTGAGCTTTCGCTTATTGAAACCGAACGCAAACGCCGTAAAAACGCCAATTAAATTATTTGCTTGGGGTTTTAAGAATATCAACCAATTCTGCTTTATCAGCATAATTGATAATTTTCAATACGATTGCTTGATCCTGGACAGTTTTGCCTTCGATGATATATAATTTCCCTTTTTTTACTTCCACGTTACTTTGGTCAAAATCAACATCACCATACGTTAGTGTATTTTTTATATCAGTTTCAGTGACCCATTTTTGATGTAAAATTTCTTGTGCTTTTACTGAATAAACAAATGGTTTAGAACGCAAATCATTCAATACGCGGGCATTGGGAAAGTAGTTGCAACGGGTGTCTTTTCCGCTAAAAACTAAGGCTACAAAAAAGCAACCAATAATAAATCCGACCAAGTAATACGCAAAACGATATTTGAATCCCATGTTTTCTAATTTTGGGCAAATGTAAGCGAAAGAATGGGATTAAAAAACGAGTAAATTGATGTCGTTTTCAGGTAAATCAAACCAATCGGCAATCGCTTTGTTGGTGAGAATGCCATGGTATACATATACTCCATTTTTTAATCCGTGTTCGCTTCGAATGGCATTTTCTAATCCGCCCTCTTCGGCAATACGCATCAAATAGGGTGTAATAAAGTTACTAATCGATAGCGAAGCCGTTTTAGAATAACGCGACGGAATATTGGGGACCCCATAATGTATAACATCGTGCTTGAGGAAAGTTGGTTTTTCGTGCGTGGTAACCTCTGAAGTTTCAAAACAACCTCCGGTATCGATGCTCACATCTACAATCACCGCTCCTTTTTTCATAAAGCTTACCATATGTTCCGAAACGATTACAGGGCAACGGTCTACACCACGCATGGCGCCAATCGCAACGTCACATCGTCTAAGCGATTTGAGTAAGGCTTTTTCTTGTATGGTCGAGGTGTAAATGCGTTGGTTTAAGTTGTTTTGCAATCGACGTAATTTGGTAATGGAATTGTCAAACACTTTAATTTGTGCGCCCAAGCCTAGTGCAGTTTTGGCTGCAAATTCACCTACGGTTCCAGCACCAATAATCACTACATCAGTAGGCGGAACACCCATAATGTTCCCAAAAAGCAATCCCTTACCAAACTGATTATTGATCATTAATTCGGCAGCAATTAAGACAGAAGCTGTGCCTGCAATTTCACTTAGTGATTTTACAGCTGGATACGTGCCGTCAACGTCTTTGATGTATTCAAATGCTAGTGCGGTGATTTTCTTTTTGGCCAAGGCTTCAAAATAGGTTTTTGTGCGTGTTTTGATTTGCAAGGCTGATATCACAATGGTTTGCGGATTGACAATCTCAATTTCTTGCGCTGTTAGGGGTTCCACTTTAAGGATAAGGGGACAGGCAAATATTTTTTTGGTGTCAGCAGTAATTTCAGCTCCAGCTTCGCTGTATTCGGAATCGGTATAGCTGGCACTTAGTCCGGCTCCGGCTTCAAGTAACACGCGATGTCCCTGCAAAGTGAGTGCATTTACCGCATCAGGAGTTAGGCAAATGCGTCGTTCTTGGTAACTGGTTTCCTTGGGAATGCCTATAAAAAGTGCACTTTTTTGGCGAGCAATTTCCAATTTTTCTTCTTGTGGAAGCAATTGGTCTTTGGTAAACGGAGTTAAAGACATGGTATTCAGCTGAAAAATTAAGTGCCTAAATTAATTAAAAAAGTGATAACCAACCGATTTACAGCCATATTAATATACGGTCAATTCACGTGTAGTGGGAGACAGTACTTTAATTTTAATGGTACTATGTGCTTGCGGAATCAATGTAGGAATTTTTTCAGGCCATTCTACAAAACACCAATGCCCCGAATATAAGTATTCGTCCATGCCAAAATCATAGGCTTCGGACTCGTCTTTGATGCGATAAACGTCAAAATGATATACAGGTCCATTTGCTTCAGTATGGTATTCGTTAACCAATGAAAAGGTAGGACTGCTGGTTGCATTTTGCACACCCAAAGCAGCAACCAACGCTTTAATCAGGGTAGTTTTTCCGGCTCCCATATCTCCTACCAACAAAATTACTTTGTGTGGATTTTGGGCTACTATTTGGTGTGCGACCGTTTGAATATCATCGAGTGAATAGGTGAGCTTCATGATTGAAATACACGATTATTTGGGGTTAAAAACTAAAAAGGGAACAATCACTTCTTCGAGTGAAATACCACCGTGTTGGTAGGTGTTTCGGTAGTAACTTACGTAATGATTGTAGTTATTTACATAGGCCAAGAACAAATCATTTTTAGCGAAAATAAAGGAGCTACTCATGCTGATGCTGGGTAAACCGATTTTTTTTGGGTCTTTTACGACATATACATCTTTATCCTCATACGATAAACTTCGGCCAGTTTTGTAACGCAAATTTAAGCTGGTGTTTTTATCGCCAATCACTTTAGATGGATTTTTTACATTTATTGTTCCGTGATCGGTGGTGATAATTAATTTGAATCCCAGTTTCTGAGCTTGTTGAATGATTTCTAACAAAGGCGAATTTTTAAACCAGGTTCGGGTTAGGGAGCGGTAGGCTTTGTCATCTGAGGCCAATTCTTTTACCACGTCCATTTCGGTTTTGGCATGCGAGAGCATATCTACAAAATTATACACTACCGTAACCAAATCGTGGTCTTTTAAAGCACGAAAATTATCGGCCAATTTTTTGCCGTTGGCCAGATTGGTAATTTTAAAATATTCATGCTTTAAATTACTTAATCCTAATCGCTTAAGATGCTCAGTTAAAAACTCAGCTTCAAATAAATTTTTTCCTCCATCGTCTACATCATTTTTCCAATATTGCGGAAATTGCTTTTCCATTTCTAGAGGCAATAAGCCCGAAAAAATAGCATTTCGTGCATATTGTGTGGCGGTAGGAAGCATAGCATAATAGGCTGTTTCTTTTTCCAAGCGGTAATAATCGCCTACTATTTTTTCGATTGTTTTCCATTGGTCGTAACGTAAATTATCAATTACAACAAACAAGACTGGCTTAGCTTTGTTCGATTCGGATCCACCACGGTTGTCTTTTTTAACCAATTCAGGTACTACCAATTCCCGAAATAAAGTATGCGATTGGATTGGTTTATCGGCTTTTGGCTCAAACCATTTTTCGTAATTCCGTTCAATGAATTTCCCAAATTGAATATTGGCTTCTACCTTTTGAGATTCTAATATTTCGACCATGCTTTGGTCTTGAATATTCTCTAATTTTAATTCCCAGTAGAGTAATTTTTTATAGAAATCGATCCAATCTTCGTAAGCGTTTACCTGTGCCATTTCCATAGCAATTTTGCGGAATTCCTTTTGGTAATCGAGCGTAGTTTTTTCAGAGACCAAGCGCGAATGATCCAAATTCTTTTTTAAACTTAGCAGAATTTGATTGGGATTTACGGGTTTTATAAGATAATCGGCAATTTTAGAACCGATGGCTTCTTCCATAATGTATTCCTCTTCACTTTTAGTGATCATAATTACAGGTATGGCTGATTTTTTTTCTTTCATTTCGGCCAACGTTTCCAAGCCGCTCATACCAGGCATATTTTCATCTAAAAACACAATATCAAAAGTGCCTTGATCAAATACATCTATTGCATCTCTGCCATTGTTACAGGTTGTTACATGGTAATTCTTCTTTTCAAGGAAAAGAATGTGTGGTTTTAACAAGTCAATTTCATCGTCAACCCAAAGAATCTGAATTTGGTTCATGGCAGGTGTATTAAAAATGGCAAATTACTGCAATACAAACGTATAATAAACACAAAAATTGCTTAAAATTTAATGGGTTGAATGAATAAAAATCGGTTAGATTTTTGATTGTAAACTTACTTTCCAATAAAAATGTACATTTGTTTAAAATTCAAGCACATGAAAAGCAGTATCCAAGTTGCGATTGTTCTTTTTTTTGTTGGGTGGTCATCTGTGTGGGGACAAACCCAAATAAAGGAGAAAGACTATACCTTAACGTATTTTCCAACTTATTTGTCAATTTTATTTCATGATGGTATTGCGAGTCAATCATTACACATCGAAGATGCATTAACTCAAGCACCTGTTCCCTTTGAACGATTAGCAAATCCCAATCAAATTATTCTCAATCAATTACGCCCAAGTCAACTAATTAAACTCAGGTATACTTCATCTCAGCATGAAACTAAAACGAGTGTTGTAGCCAATTCCTCCATTTCATCTGGTTCTATAGAAGTGTATTTTAATCATACGGTTGACACCTCACTAGCCCAAACCCAAGCGGCTGTGAATCTGGCCGATGCTTTAGACGAAAAATTGATCTCCTACATCAACCAATGCCAAAACGATTTAGATATAACCATTTACAATTCGTATTCTCCTTCTTCAACAACTGGAATAGCGGGGGCTATCAATGCTGCATTTGCGCGTGGAGTGAGTGTTCGCATAATTTATGATGGTAGCACAAGTAGCGTTATGATACCGTTGTTGAATCCGTTAATTCCAATTTTGGCAAGCCCATCAAGCTCTTCGTATGGATTAATGCACAATAAATTTGTGATTTTTGATGGCAACAGTTCCGATCCCAATACACCTATCGTTTGGACAGGCTCAACCAATTGGACTACAGCGCAAATAGATGGTCCCGATCGAAATAACGTCATCACTATTCAAGATAAAGCAATAGCATTGGCCTTTAAAATGGAATTTGATGAAATGTGGGGTAGTTCAACCACTGTGCCCAATGCGTTAAATTCAAAATTTGGCCCCTATAAAACCGACAATACTCCGCATCATTTTGTGGTAGGCAATAAAGTAGTTGACCTTTATTTTAGTCCAAGTGACGGGACAAATTCTAAAATTATTGACGCGATCAATTCGGCCGATTCGGATATTGAAGTGGCTACCATGCTCATCACCAGATCAGACATAAAAAATGCCCTCTTAGCCAAATACAGTTCAGGTCTAACCAATATCAATTTGATGGTGGACAGTCAAAACCCATCTGGCAATCAAATTTCAGCCATTCAGGCCGGTTTACCAGTAGGTCAAGCGGTTGTTTTTACATTAAGCGGATTGATGCACCACAAATTTATGGTGATCGATAACTTTAATGCCAATTCGGATCCGCTGGTACTCACAGGTTCACACAATTGGAGTAACTCGGCCGAAAACAAAAACGACGAAAACACCCTTGTTGTGCACGATGCCACTATTGCCAATCAGTATTTTCAGGCTTTTGCCGATTTGTATCAACAAGCGGGTGGTAATATGGAATTCTTAGGTGTAAAAGCCAGTTCGGCTAATGAAAATTTATGTACTATTTACCCCAATCCTACATCCGAAAATTGCACCATTAAATGGAATCAAAACTCATCCGTTTTGGCTTATGTTCGTATTTTTTCAACTGAAGGCAAAGCCGTTTTTGAGCAACAAACCACAACCGATACATCCACAACTGTCTCAACTGCTAGCTTAGAAGAAGGAATTTATTTTGTATCGGTTGAAACCATTTTAGGCAAAGAAGTTTTCAAGTTGATTAAAAAATAAGTCGTTTTTTCTGCCCGTATTTTTTGTAAAAAGTTGGGTTTTCGTGTTACTTTTGCGCAAACAACACAACCCATGAGTTCAACATTAACAACAACCCATTTTCATTTTCCCAATCAAAAATCTGTGTATCGCGGCAAAGTTCGTGAGGTATACAACATCAATGACGAATTGTTGGTCATGATTGCCACTGATCGCTTGTCGGCTTTTGATGTAGTGTTACCCAAAGGAATTCCGTACAAAGGTCAAATTTTGAATCAAATAGCGACCAAATTCATGGAATTGACCGCTGATATTGTTCCCAATTGGTTGGTTGCTTCACCCGATCCGAATGTAGCTGTGGGCCATTTGTGTGAACCGTTTAAAGTGGAGATGGTGATTAGAGGTTATTTATCAGGTCATGCTGCGCGTGAATATGCACTGGGAAAAAGAACCATTTGTGGGGTGACTATGCAAGAAGGTTTAAAAGAAAACGACAAATTTTCAACTCCAATCATAACACCTACTACCAAAGCAGATAATGGTTCGCACGATGAAGATATTTCTCGCGAAGCCATTTTGGCCAACCAAATTGTATCTGAAGAAGAGTATTTGATTTTAGAAAAATACACCAGAGCTTTATATCAACGCGGAACTGAAATAGCCGCTTCCCGCGGTTTAATTTTGGTAGATACCAAATATGAATTCGGTAAAACCAAAGACGGTCAAATTGTACTGATTGACGAAATCCATACGCCCGATTCCTCTCGTTATTTTTATGCCGAGGGCTATCAAGAGCGCCAAGATAAGGGAGAGGAGCAAAAACAATTGTCTAAAGAATTTGTGCGTCGTTGGCTCATTGAAAACGGCTTTCAAGGCAAAAAAGGACAGCAAATTCCAGAGATGACTGATGCTTATATTGAAACGGTCTCCGATCGCTACATTGAATTATTTGTAAACATATTGGGCGAACAATTCGTGAAGGCCGATATTACGAATATCAATGAACGGATTGAAAAAAATGTACTTGAGTATTTAAAAAACAGATAACAAAAGCCCCAATTTCTTGGGGCTTTTGTTTTACTTGAAGTAAGAGAAATTATGGTTGTCTTCAATCTTTAATAAACTCTCGTAAATCAGTTTGATTACATTTTCTACGTCGTCGCGATGCACCATCTCGACGGTAGTGTGCATATAACGCAAGGATAAGGAT
>VEQT01000016.1 GCA_018883065.1 Flavobacterium sp. | reverse complement strand
GAGTAAATCGGGCAAGTGTTTTTGTAAAATCGGGTGACGCCAATCCAATTGCAAATCGCGCATGGGCAACAACACAAATAGTCGATCTTGCATGAGCGGATGAGGTACCTGCAAGGTTGTGGTGCTGATGATTTCTTCGTTAAAGGCAATCACATCTATGTCAATGATGCGCGCCTCGTATCCGGGTTTGGTGTGCGCGCGGCCCATTTCTATTTCGATGGCTTGGCAGGCTTCAAGCAGCTGTTTGGCTTCTTTTTGGGAGTGCATCACCAGGGCACAATTGTAAAAGGGCGTACTTTCAAATCCCCATGACGGGGTCTCGTACAATCCCGAAACTTTGACCACGGTACCGGCCTTTTCGTGTAGCATAGCGATGGCCGTTTCTACGTTTTGTAGCCGATTGCCTAAGTTGGTTCCAAGTGATAATACAACCGTGTTTTGTGTGCTCATATTAACCACAAATTAACTAAAAGAAATTTAGAATAGAAGTATATTTGTGCCCGGTGTTGATAAATTTATTTTGGTTTATTTATCGTGTTTAATTCCTTAAAATTAAGTTGTTTATGAAGTTTTTAAGTCAGGTTGCGGCCACGCTAGTGGGTATTTTTATGTTTGTAGTATTGGTTTTTTTTGGTCTATTGGTTGTAGGCGCTGTAGTAGGCAGTAGCTCAACAGGAACAGAGGTAAAAGCCAATTCGGTTATTGAATTGGATTTGTCGTTGGTTACGGTAGATTATGCAGGTAAATTTGATTACGAAGATTTTGATTACTACGAAGCCAACCACGATGGCTTGGCCGATGTGTTAGCTGCAATCCGTTCAGCAAAAACAGATAGTAACATCAAGGGAATTTCGATTTTAAACGACAACTCCAATTTGGGTATGGCGCAATACAAAGCGCTGCGTGATGCATTGCAAGATTTTAGCCGTTCGGGCAAATTTGTAATGGCCTACGCCAATACGCTCACCCAAAAAGAATATTACTTGAATTCGGCAGCACAGCAGATTTATTTAAATCCCATGGGTGAATTAGAATTCAAAGGATTATCAACCGAATTGCTGTTTTTTAAAGATTTTCAAGACCAATACGGCATTAAAATGGATGTCATTCGTCACGGCAAATACAAAAGTGCGGTTGAGCCCTTTTTAGAAAACAAAATGAGTCCAGCCAATCGTTTACAAACTGAAAGTTTACTCCATTCGGTATGGAATTCAATGGTTGAAGACGTTGCGCAAAGCCGAAAAATATCGGTAGCCCAACTCAATAGTATTGCAACTCAATTGCAAGCACAAACGCCCGAAAGTGCCAAATCACTTCGATTGATTGACCAGGTTGCCTATGAAGACCAATACCACGCGGACATCAAGAAAAAATTAGGTGTAGCTGCTACTGATTCATACAATACCATTGCAGTGCTGGATTATGCCGAAAATAACGCCACAACGGTTTCAGATTATACGGCCAAATCCAAAATCGCTATAGTGTATGCGCAAGGTGATATCGGTCGAGGTGAGGGTGATGTAACTACCGTAGGCGAAGGATCTATGCGCAGAGCCTTGCAAGAAGCGCGTGATGACAAGGCTATAAAGGCCATTGTGTTGCGGGTGGATTCACCCGGTGGCGATGCGTTAACGTCTGAACTCATTTGGCGCGAAATTGAATTGACCAAAAAGGTAAAACCAGTTGTTGTGTCTATGGGTAATTATGCGGCTTCAGGCGGCTATTATATTGCCTGTAATGCCAATCGCATATTTGCCGAAAAAACCACCATTACTGGATCTATTGGCGTATTTGGCTTGTTGCCCAATTTTAGTAAACTCACCAACAAAATGGGTATACATGCTGAGCAAGTTGCAACACATCAGAATGCGGCTGAGTACAGTGTATTTCAGCCGCTTAATCCGGGATATGCTGCCTATGCCCAAAAAGGAGTAGAGCGGGTGTATTCTACCTTTTTATCACGTGTGGCTGCAGGCCGAAAAATGACTGTTGCCCAAGTCGATTCGCTTGCACAAGGACGTGTTTGGTCGGGTGCCGAAGCAAAGAAAATGGGTTTAGTTGATGAAATAGGCGGTTTACATGCTGCTATTGCCTATGCGGCTAAAAAAACCAAAACCAAAGATTATTCTACCCAAAATTACCCCGAATACAAACGCGATTTCAGTGCCTTTTTAGGTCAGTTGGGAATGCCATTTTTTAGCAGTAAAGAAGCAATCTTACAAGAACAAGTGGGTGCTGAAAATTACAAGCTCATTCAACAACTTCGAAAAGTACAGTCAAGCAAAGGCATTCAAGCCGCCTTGCCTTTTGATATTCAATTTCATTAATAGCCAACCATACGATGACAATTCAACATAAAAAAATACTAAAAATCAGTGCAGGAGTGCTTGGCGGTTTGCTTTTGCTCTTACTTGTAACACCGTTTTTATTTAAAGATCAAATTCAGGTTCGCGTTACTCAAGCCATGAATGAAAACATCAACGCGACGGTTTCGTTTCAAGATGTGTCCTTGAGTTTGTTGCGTAATTTTCCCAATGCAACGGTTACCATTTCGGATTTAAAAATAGTAAACAAGGCACCGTTTCTTGGCGATACATTACTCTCAGTAAAGCAGCTGGGACTTAAGATGTCCATCGCCGAATTGTTTAAAGGAGATGAAAGTCCAATAGCTATTCAGTCCATCATAGCCGAATCGAGCCGATTGAATTTGATTATCAATAAAGATGGAGTAGGCAATTACGACATTGCCATTAAAAAACCGGCTGGAGCTCCAGAGAAACCGAGTCAGTTGCAGCTTAAAATAAAAAGCTATCGTTTGCAAAATTGCCGTCTGTCTTTTTGGGATCAGAGTTCCGATAATAAAATTTTGCTTGACAAATTGAATCATTCGGGTACGGGCGATTTTACTGCTTCTAAGCTCGATTTAACTACTGAATCGGCTACGCAGGTGTCGGTATTTATGGGTAAAACCAATTTCATGAACCAAGTGGAATTTAAATGGGATGCCATATTGGGTATTGATTTGTCAACTAACACCTACACCTTTAAACAAAACAAGGCCTTTATTAATCAATTGCCACTTATTTTTGATGGCAAAATTGCTCTAAAACCAACGGGACAACAGTACGATATTACATTTCAAACGCCTACTTCGAGTTTTCAGAATTTCTTGGGTTTAATCCCAGCTGCCTATGCCCAATCCCTAGAAGGCGTAACCACCACGGGTGATTTTAGCGTTAAAGGATTTGCTAAAGGTTTATTGTCCGACACGACTATTCCTATGTTTTCGGTAGTCATGAACTCGCAAAACGCCTCGTTTCAGTATCCCAAATTGCCCAAAAAAGTAAAGAACATTTTTATTGATGCGCAGGTGGCCAATACTTCTGGAATGGCTAAAGATACTTATGTGCAAGTAAATGCATTTGGGTTTCAAATTGATCAAGATGCATTTAAAGCAAAGGCTCATATTACTAATTTAACCGATAATCCTGCGGTAACAGCACAAATAAATGGAACAATCAATTTGTCCAATTTCGCACAAGCCTATCCTGTAAAAACCACGATGCCTTTATCAGGTATGTTGCAAGTGGAACTTACTACCGCTTTTGATAAGCAAGCGGTAGACAGCAATAGCTACGAAAAAATGAAGAATTCGGGCACGGTAATCCTTACTGGATTTAAATATGCCGATGCCGCAAAAAAAGTGACTAACATCCATAAAGCCCAGGTGCAGTTAAGTAATACGGCGATTCAACTCAAACAGTTAAATCTCACTTCGGGTAAATCTGATGTGCAATTGCAAGGAGTTTTAACCAATTTTTACGGGTATGTATTGAAAAACGAAGTGCTTAAAGGAAGTTTTCAGTTGCAATCCAATCAATTGCATGTAGCTGATTTTATGAGTACTGAAACTGCAACCCCCGAATCGACCAAACCAACGGCTTTAAAAATTCCCTCAACTTTGGCTTGTTCAGTAACTGCAAGGGTGGGTAAAGTCTATTACGATAATTTGGTGTTAGAAAATGTATCTGGAAAAGCGTCAATTCAGGATGAGGCTGTGGCATTAGACCAAGTGAAAGCACAATTATTTCAGGGAGCCTTATCGGCTGACGGCACTGTGTCAACTCGTACAAATGTGCCTGACTTTTCCATGAAATTGGGTATGCATCAAATGAATATTGCTCAAGTGTTTAGCCAATTACCGATGTTGCAAAAAATGGCGCCCATTGCCAAAGTAGTCAGCGGTCAATTTTCGAGCAGCATACAGGTTGCAGGAAATTTGGATGCGTTGGCGCTCACGCCCGATCTAAAATCGATTAGTGGAGATTTAATGGGTTCATTGAGCAACACCAAAATTACATCCCAGAATGCGCCCCTGCTTCAAAAACTAGATGAGCAATTGCCGTTTTTGGACGTCAACAAATTGAATTTGAACGACATTAAATTGAGCATGCAATTCAATAAAGGACAGGTAGCCGTAAAACCGTTTACTTTACATTACCAAGACATTGCCGTAACCATTGCGGGCGAACATGGTTTCGATCAAAGTTTGAAATACAATCTCAATTTTGATGTTCCTGCAAAATACGTTGCTAAGGAATTAAATGGGGTATTGGGAAAAACTTCTGCGGCTGAATTAGCTAAACTGGATAATATTCCCTTGTTGGCTACTGTAACGGGTACCTTTAAAGCACCTAAAATTAAAGCGGATACACGTGCGATGTTGGTGAACCTGACTGGGCAACTAGCTAAATCACAAAAAGACAAACTGGTTAATCAAGGATTGAACGCCTTGCAAGGCTTGTTGGGTAATAAAAAAGACACTACCAAAACCAACAATACAAATAAAGACCTTAAAGAAAAAGCAGGAAAATTATTGAATGGCTTGTTTGGAAAGTAGCCCATAGCAATAGAAAATAATACGCATAAAAAAAGCCACGAATTTCGTGGCTTATTTTTTTGTCTTACTAACTACTAGTGAGCAGCAGGAGCAGCAGCAGGAGCAGCAGCAGCGTCAGCAGCAGGAGCAGCAACAGCAGCAGAATCAGCTACAACAGCAGCAGAATCAACAGCAGGAGCTTCAACAACAGTTGAATCAACAGCTACTTCTTCAGCAGGAGCTTCAGCTTTTTTACAAGATACTGCAGTTACTACAGCGATAACAGCTAAACTTAAAAATACTTTTTTCATCTTTTTAGTTATAAAAGGTTAATTATTAATTCGAGGCAAAGATATAATTTTTTTGATTCAGCACTTTTTTTTTCAAAAAAATTTCAAAAAAAATATCAATTGCAACGTCAATTCTTTTTACAACAATCGTGCCAAAAAATATACAGCAGGAAAATTTACAATAAATACAATAAAAATTTAGTTTTAACAGAGATTATTGGTTTTAATCTGTTATATGCTGCATATTATTTTTTCTTTTTGTGTTTTGGATGAACAATCTTTAATTCATTAATTAAGTTTTTTGCACCTGCATATTTGTCCATGATGAACAAAACATAGCGAATGTCCACCATTACGTTTCGGCAGATGGCCGGATCGTAATACAAATCACTCATGGTTCCTTCCCACACGCGGTCAAAATTTAGGCCAATTAAATTGCCGTATGCGTCGAGTGCCGGACTACCTGAATTTCCGCCAGTAGTGTGGTTGGTACCAATAAAACAAACGGGCATTCCTCCTTTTTCAGCATATGGGCCATAATCTTTGGTCTCGTATAATTCAATCAGTTTTTTAGGCACATCAAATTCGTAATCGCCGGGGATGTATTTTTCTAACACCCCATCCAAATAGGTTTTCGATTTATAGGTAGTGGCATCTTTGGGGTCATAACCTTTCACTTTTCCGTAAGTTACACGCAGCGTACTGTTGGCATCGGGGAAATAACGGGCGCCTTTGTTAAGTTCCAATTGGGCTTTCATGTAGGTGCGTTGCAAGGCCGAGATCTTTAAAGCCAGTTCCTCATATTTAGGTGCAACTTCTTTTACATATAAATCGGCCATGGCTTTGATGATTTGGTAGGCGGGATCTTGGTTAAGTGTATTGATCACCGTTTGGGTGTCGCCGCTCAATACATTTTGTACGCCTGCATAGGAAGTGAGTTGGCTGTTTTGGTAGATTGATTTTGTCAAATCTGGAACCGAAACTTGTTGCAAAGGCACAGGAACAAATTGTTTGGGTGATTTGTTTACATATAAATTTAGGAGTTGTTCGAATACTTTTTCGTCAACCGCTGCATTAAAATCTTTGTAAAAATCGGGGAGCCCCTTAATTAAATTAGCTTTACGATCATTAAATGCTTGTTCGCCTTTGGTATCCAATAATTGTGTCAATTGATACATTTTATAGGAAACTTGCAGCAACTCGGTATTGCGCAACACAATTTCTACAAAATAATCACGGCTCAAGGCATAAGGCGCAATTGCTTGATAGTTGGTTTTAAAATCGGCCAAGAGCGTTCCGTATTCACCTTGTTTGCCGGCTTTTATCACCTTTTCTTGAAACGCTACTTCTTGTTTTTGTTTAACTGCTATGGCATTTGATTTTTTTAGTCCCATGCTTTCGCCTATCCATTTTTTCCAATAATTGGCAATGCTCGCATACTTGGACGCATATTGAATTTTAATCGCTGGATCTTTGCGCATAAAGCCGTCGGCAACTTTTAGTGCTTTATCGCGAATTTCAATTTTGGCAGGATTCAATTCGTTGAGAATTTGCTCTAAGGCAACGGCAGGCAAGTACTCGTTTGTTTTTCCGGGATAACCAAATACCAGCGTAAAATCATCATCAGCTACACCATCAAGCGAAACGGGTAAAAAGTGCTTGGGCGTATAGGGTACATTGTCTTTGGAGTAGGCCGCTGGTCGGTTGTTTTTGTCGGCATAAATGCGAAATAGCGAAAAATCTCCGGTATGTCTAGGCCAAACCCAGTTGTCGGTGTCCGATCCAAATTTACCAATTGAACTGGGTGGAGCGCCTACCAATCGCACGTCTTTAAAGGTTTCGGTTACAAACAACACATATTGATTGCCTTCATAAAAGGTTCTGATTTTGTTTTCTTGCCACGATTCCTTCGGGTAACTGGCGTTTAAGGCAGTGGTATTTTCTTTTATCTTTTGTTGCTTTTCAGCTTCGGTGGCTAGGGTGGCAGTGCCTTCTGTAATTTGTGCAGTCACATCCACAATTTTTACAATAAAGGTCACTTCCAAATCTTCGTTGGGTAATTCTTCGGCCAACGAATAGGCCCAAAATCCATTGGTCAAGTAATCGTGTTCTACCGATGAATGCGTTTGTATGGCATCAAATCCGCAATGGTGGTTAGTGAGCAATAGTCCTTTGGAAGAAATTACCTCCGAGGTACAGCCACCATTAAAGTGAGGCACTGCATCTTTGAGACTCGATTTGTTCACATCATAAATATCGGCTATCGACATTTTCATGCCCAGGCTTTTCATTTCTTTTTCGTTCATCCCTTGCAGCAACGAAGGAATCCACATGCCGCCTTGTTGGGCTTGTACTTGAATAAATACGAGTAAGAATAATACAATACTTTTTTTCATGGAGTTTAGTTTTGAATGGTATAGTTGATAATTTTTTGAGTAGCGCCGGTGTTCATTTGTACAAAAGTTTGGCAAATGTGTCCCTTTTCGTGGCGAATATCGGCGTTTTGAACAAGCGTATCCAATGTTTCTTGAAGTTCTTGTGCCGATAGAATAGAAGCACAACCGCCCAATTGTACCAAGGCAGTAGCTTCGGCAAAGTGATTATAATGTGGCCCGCAAATAATGGGTACGCCAAACGTAGCCGGTTCCAAGAGGTTGTGCACCCCAGGATAACCAAATCCACCACCCACATAAGCCAAATCAGCATAGCTGTATATTTTGGTTAATATGCCTATCGTATCGATAATAAACACGTCATAATCGGCAAGGTTTTTGCTTTCGCGTTCCGAAAACAAAACGGTTTTCTTGCGAATCGATTGTTTCAAGGAATTGATTTGCTCGGGTTTGATGTTGTGTGGAGCAATAATCCACTTGAGTGGGTGCACAGATTGGTTGAGGTAATCCACCAATAAGCCTTCGTCTTTGGGCCAAGAACTGCCTACCACTATCGTTGGTGTTTCGTTTTTGAATTCGGATATAAAATCAAGCAAATTGTCTTTTTCTAAAATAGCAGCCACTCGATCAAATCGCGTATCGCCCGAGACCATGACATTGGTTTTGCCTAGCTGTTGAAGTAGTTTTTTCGAACTTTCGTTTTGTACAAAAAAGTAGCTAAAGGCATTTAAGGCTTGGCGGTAAAATCCACCATACCATTTGAAAAACAATTGATTTTCTCTAAACACACCCGAAATCAAATAGGTTTTAATTTGTTTTTCGGCCAATATTTTCAAATAATTCGGCCAATATTCATATTTAATGAAAAAAACTTTTTCGGGATTGATTTTGTCAATAAACCGTTTGGCATTTTTTGGCGTATCCAAAGGCAAATAGACCGTTACGTCGGCTATTGTATTGTTTTGGCGTACCTCATAACCCGAAGGCGAAAAAAAACTCAACACTATTTTATGTTGTGGATATTGTTTTTTAATTGCTTCCATCACCGGAAGACCTTGCTCGTATTCGCCAAGAGAAGCTGCATGAAACCAAATGCTTTTGTCTTGTGCATGAATGCTGGCTGCCAAACGTGCAAAAGTTGTCGAACGGCCAGCCACAAATTGTTTCATTTTCTTGCTAAAGAAACCCGAAATTGGCAATACCTTTTCAATTCCGCGCAGCAATAAAGAATAGAGAAAATACATAGGGTAAAAATTGTGTCGCTAAAATACATCAATTCTATAATTTTTAGGGTGATCCGCATTAAATTAGTAGTTTTGCGCTGTTTTTAAACCCACTTTCTGATGAAAAAAATTCAAATGGTCGACCTCAAAGGTCAGTACGAACACATCAAAGAAACAGTCAATACATCTATTCAAGAAATCCTCGATAATACCTCTTATATCAATGGTCCACAGGTGCATGCCTTTCAGAAAAATCTAGAAGAGTATTTGGGTGTAAAACATGTAATTCCTTGTGCCAATGGAACCGATGCGTTACAAATTGCCATGATGGGATTGGGATTGCAACCCGGCGATGAAGTAATTACTGCCGATTTTACTTTTGCCGCCACGGTCGAAGTAATCGCGTTGTTGCAACTGACTCCCGTTTTGGTTGATGTAGAGTTACATAACATGAACATTTCTATTGAAGCCATTAAGAAAGCCATTACGCCCAAAACCAAAGCTATTGTGCCCGTTCATTTGTTTGGTCGTGCAGCCAATATGGAAGCGATCATGCGGGTGGCCGAGGAGCATAATTTATTTGTGATTGAAGACAATGCCCAAGCGATTGGCGCCAATTGCCGATTCTCTGACGGCAGCAAAAAGAAAGCCGGAACCATTGGACATGTAGGAGCCACTTCGTTTTTTCCTTCCAAAAACCTAGGATGCTATGGCGATGGTGGTGCCATTTTTACCAACGATGATGCCTTAGCACATACCTTGCGAGGGATTGTCAATCACGGGATGTATGTGCGGTATCACCACGATGTAGTAGGGGTAAATTCTCGATTAGACAGTATTCAAGCCGCGGTACTTAATGCCAAATTGCCGTTGTTAGATCAATATAATGCGGCGCGCCAGCATGCAGCCCGTGCCTACAGCAAAGCGTTCGAAGGGCATCCAAATATTATTGCACCCAGTATATGCGAAATCTGTGATTGCCATGTATTTCATCAGTACACGCTGCGCATCATCAATGCCGATCGCGATGGCTTGATGCAACATTTACTTGACCAAGGGATACCTTGTGCAATTTATTACCCCATTCCATTACACAGCCAAAAAGCCTATGCCGATGTGCGTTACCAAGAGGCCGATTTTCCGATTACAAACCAATTGGTAAACGAAGTTTTGTCGTTGCCTATGCACACCGAACTCGATGCCGAGCAAATTAATTTCATTACCAACGCCGTTTTAACCTATTTAAACAAGTAGTAGCTTTTTCCTGCTTTCGCCTGTATCTCGCGCTAAATCGCGAGGATGCCGGCTCTATCAGGGCTAATCAAAATTTAAAATTATATTTCATGAAAGTAGTCGTAACAGGAGGATTAGGATTTATTGGTTCGCACACCGTAGTCGAATTACAACAAGAAGGATTTGAAGTAATAATAATTGATAATCTTTCCAATTCCTCAACCGAGGTCATCAACGGCATTGTTGCCATTACCGGGATTAAACCCCATTTTGAAGAACTCGATTTGCGCCATAAATCTGCTGTAGAATCTTTTTTTGCCCGACATACTGATGTGGCCGGTTTAATTCATTTTGCTGCTTCAAAAGCGGTGGGTGAATCGGTAGAGAATCCGTTGTTGTATTACGAAAACAACATTAATGCTTTGGTATATGTATTGCAGGCCTTGCAACAAAAACAAAAAGCTCATTTTATATTTAGTTCTTCTTGTACTGTGTATGGCCAAGCAGAAAAAATGCCAATCACAGAAGACGCCTCGATTCAGGTAGCCATGTCTCCCTACGGAAACACCAAACAAATTGGCGAAGAGATCATACAAGACGTAGCCAAAGTGAGTGGCATCAATGCCATTTTATTGCGTTATTTCAATCCGATAGGCGCCCATCCTTCGGCCGAAATTGGTGAATTACCCTTGGGTGTTCCGCAAAATTTAGTGCCTTATATTACCCAAACCGGTATTGGACTTCGTCAGGAATTATCGGTTTATGGAGATGATTATCCTACTCCCGACGGAACTGCTATTCGCGATTACATCCATGTGGTCGATTTGGCCAAAGCGCATGTGGTGGCTTTACAGCGATTACTCCAAAAGAAAAATAACCAAAAAATAGAAATATTCAATTTGGGCACGGGTACGGGAAGTTCGGTATTGGATGTGATTTCGGCTTTTGAAAAAGTGAGCGGACAAAAATTACCCTACAAAATCGTGGGCCGCCGCGAAGGCGATGTTATCTCGGCCTACGCCAACACCGATAAAGCCAACCAAATTTTAGGTTGGAAAGCACAATCTACGCTCGAAGATGCCTTGGCTAGTGCCTGGAAGTGGGAGCAGAAGATACGTTCTTAATTAACGATTAACGAGTGTTGATTGTTGATATTTGATTTGCAGTAGTATACTAAGAACTAGTTTAGTCGAAAGTCAAAAGTTGCAAGTCGAAAGTGTAAAAGTACATAGTATACTTCTGCAAACTCCCCTCTCGAGAGGGGTTGGGGGTGTGTTTATTAAGTTTTAAGTTGTCAGTTCTAGATGATTTAAAAATTGAATAATTTAACAATTTAAACATTCAGTATTGTAGTAACCGTCTGATTCAAAAATCTAGACATTAGTCCCGAAGGTTCGCTTTTCGTTTTTTGATTTTGGAATTTTCATCGCTCACGCGCGAATCCCTTCCCATCGCTCACGCGCGAATCCCTTCGCGTGGTTTTATTATTTAAAATACTGAAAAACAACTATATTATCCAAAATCCCTTTTTCTCCTGCATAATCTGATGCGCTACTATATTTGTAATCTTCAGCTCTAAAAACAATTCCTTCTTTAACAGGATTATTATGGACATACTCTATTTTTTGCTGTATAACTTCATTACTCCATAATTCAATTGGCTTACTATCATGTCTCCAAAATTGATAATTTGTTGTATTAGAACTTTTTTCTGCTTCTTTTTTAAAATAGTCTAACAAAAATTCTTTTCTACTCTCGTTAGAATTTTCTTGTATTGCTTTTGTAATATTTCGGCTTGTAAATCTTTTAAAATCACCTAATAAAAGTTCTGGTTTTTGGTTGTTGATACTTCTAAAAATTAAATGAACATGATTGGTCATAACGCACCAAGCATGAATTTCCATACCTTTTTGTTTTTGACAAAATTCTAAGCTTTCAATTAATATGTCCTTATACTCATTTCTTGTAAAAACATCTAACCAGCCTACAACTGCAAAACTCACAAAATACAATCCTTCAGGATTATAGAACTTATAATTTCTACTCATTACTATACTTTTAGTAAATATAGAAATCTTATGTATTCATTGAACCACGCGAAGGATTCGCGCGGTAGCGGGGGGGGGAGGTTGCGGACTAAATAATCCAAAACTTTCGGTTAAGTACCGAACTCAAAGATACAAAACCAACTTTAAATTCAGCCCAAAACCCGCAATCTTGCAAAACCTGTGTTAGCAGTAGATTTTTTATAATTATTCTTTAATAAATTTATTACTACGCCCATTAAGTTTATAAATATAAATTCCACTATTTAAATTAGTAACATCTATTTCAATTTTGTTATCTATTACGGTCATATTTTTTTCAAATACTTTTTTTCCATTTATGTCAAATATTTCAAGATTTGTTGTATTTCCATTTTCTAAATCAGTAATGAAGGAAATTTTGTTTGAAGTTGGATTTGGAAAACTAAAGAATTGTGTTTTTGATAAAACGCCTTGTTGGTCAAGAGAAAGTGTACCTGTTAAACTATAAATATCATAAAAATTAGGTTCTTCTTTATCTGTAGCAACAATTAGCTTATAACCCAAGTTAGAGTTTTTTACAGCATAAGCTTCCCATCTGTCCCCAAATTCAAATAAGTTTGTACCGTCTTCATTAAACAAAGTCATCTTATTTTGATATAGGCTATTTGAGCTTACAACAATGAATTCAATTTTTGCATCAGAATAAAAAAGTTTATCTGTAACTAAATAAATATATTTTATATTAAAATCTGTACCCGGATTTAAATTGACTGTTTTAAAAAGTACATGTGATGAATTATAAAAAAGTACTTGATTCAAATCTTGATTCATTGTGTAATAATTTATTCCACTATCTGTAAAAAAAGCATAGGTTTTTGGGAAATTATTATTTCCATTAGTAGTGTAGGAATGCTCAAAAGTAACTTGAGAAAATGATGTAATTGAAAAGAAAACTCCCAAAAGGAGTGATAAAAAATTTTTTTTCATAATGTTGATTTTAATTGGAATTCTTGTTGTTAATTTTTGATTTTTTATAAATTTACGGCTAACTCGTTTATATCTCTCAAAAATTCAGTCCAACCCACCCAAATTCGGGTAGCTATGTCTAAAAACAGTCAGGCTACTATAGCAATTGTTTGTTTCGCTCTAGTCAACTGTATGACTTACAGCTAATCTAGCTTGCTACCTTGTTCCTGCTCGCAATGACGTGCATAGTATACTACAAATCATCCCGAAGCCTCGGGACAAAAATCAAACATCAAAAATCGTTAATTAATTCCTGTGTTCGTGGCAAACAGCTAACCGCTCAACTACGCATTAACCGTCACCGCTTCTTTATCAATTTTATTAATCAAGCCAGCCAATACTTTTCCGGGGCCTACTTCGGTAAATAAGGTTGCGCCATCGGCTATCATTTGTTGTACAGATTGCGTCCACTTAACTGGTGCAGTGAGTTGTACAATTAAATTCTTTTTTATTTCAGCCGGATCAGAAACTGCACAAGCGGTCACATTTTGGTAAACCGGACAAGTAGGAGTAGAAAAAACAGTTGCTTCAATAGCCGCGGCCAATTCTTCGCGAGCGGGTTCCATCATCGGCGAATGAAAAGCTCCTCCTACAGGTAAAACCAAAGCGCGACGAGCACCTGCTGCTTTCAATGCTTCACAAGCGGCTTCTACCGCAGGAACAGCACCCGAAATAACCAATTGGCCCGGGCAATTGTAATTGGCTGCAACAACTACGCCCGGTGTTTCAGCGCAAATTTTCTCTACTACAGCATCATCCAAGCCTAGTACTGCGGCCATCGTAGAGGGTGCCAATTCACAGGCTTTTTGCATCGCTAAAGCACGTTGCGAAACCAAACGCAACCCATCTTCAAAAGACAAAGTGCCATTGGCTACCAAGGCAGAAAATTCTCCCAACGAATGTCCTGCCACCATTTCTGGGGCAAAATTTTCTATGGTTTTTGCCAGTATAACCGAATGTAAAAATACAGCAGGTTGGGTAACTTTGGTTTCTTTGAGTTCGTCGGCGGTACCTTGAAACATGATATCGGTGATGCGAAATCCTAAGATTTCGTTGGCTTGTTCAAAAAGGGCTTTGGCTTCAGGAGATTGTTCGTACAATTCTTTACCCATTCCGGTAAATTGTGCTCCTTGTCCAGGGAATACATACGCTTTCATTTGCAAGAGTTTTTATGTGTTAGGGATTTACGTGAACTAATTTCGCGGCTTTTACGGCTTTGTCAACTAGTTCTTCAATTGGAGTAGTTAGGTCATCAGCAACCAAGGCAACACCCATGCGTCTGTAGGGGCGTGAACTGGGTTTGCCAAAAATTCTAAAATCAGTTTTAGGTAAGGCCGCAAGGGCTTCTATGCCTGTATATGTTGGTTTTGTCGAGTGTTCGCTGGCCAAAATCACGGCGCTAGCAGCCGCTTTTTCTTGGGTAATTTCAAAAATTGGATAGCTCAAGATGGCGCGCAAATGCAATTCAAATTCATTGAAATTTTGACTCCCTGCAAGCGTAACCATACCCGTATCATGCGGTCGGGGGGAGAGTTCAGAAAAATAAACGCCTTCTCGGGTCAAGAAAAATTCTACTCCAAAAAGTCCAGCGCCACCCAATGCTTCGGTTACTTTACTAGCCATGAGTTGGGCTTCTTGCAAATCGCTGTCGGAGATTACGGCAGGCTGCCAACTTTCTTGGTAATCGCCGCGTTCTTGTCGGTGGCCTATAGGTGCACAAAATAGGGTTGGATTGTTATTTTGAGTTACAGTAAGCAAGGTAATCTCGGCATAAAAATCTACAAAAGCCTCTACAATTACTTCTACCACATCTCCACGGGAACCAGCAACAGCATAGTCCCAAGCTTTTGCAATATCATCTTTGGTTTTGATCGTCGATTGACCTTTGCCAGAGGATGACATTAAGGGCTTTACTACACAGGGAATGCCCACCGCTGCAACCGCTTGTTGCAATTCTTCGGCCGAGGTGGCGTAGCGATAATTGGCAGTTCTGAGCCCTAATTCTTGCGCTGCCAGATCGCGTATGGCTTTGCGATTCATGGTAAAATTGGCTGCTTTGGCCGAGGGCACTACTGTAATGCCTTGCTTTTCGTAGTCGTAAAACCGCTCGGTGCGAATGGCTTCAATTTCGGGGACAATAAAATCGGGTTGGTGTTTGGCTATGATGCGGTCGAGTTCGTCGCCATCGAGCATATTGATTACTTCAAAATCATGCGCAACTTGCATTGCTGGCGCCTGTTCATAATTGTCAACAGCAATAACGGTTTTACCTAATCGTTGTGCGGCAATCACAAATTCTTTTCCGAGTTCACCCGATCCTAGCAAAACTATTTTCATGGTCTATTCTGCTAGTGCTGTTTTAATACGCGATAGGGCTTCAGTTAATAGTTCTTCGCTAGTTGCATACGAAAAACGGATGCAATTTGGGTTGCCAAACGCATCGCCAGTAACTGTAGCTACATTGGCTTCGGCCAACAAATACATCGAGAAATCATCGGCATTTTTGATAAGTGTACCGCGCAAGGTTTTACCAAAGAACGAAGAAACATCAGGAAAAACATAAAAAGCACCTTCGGGTACATTCAATTTTAGTCCAGGAATTTCTTGTATGCCTTTCACAACCAAATCACGTCGGTTTTTAAAGGCTTGTACCATGTCGTTCAAAACGGAAGGATCGGCATCTACAGCTGTAATGGTTGCGCGTTGTGCGATCGAATTGGCTCCGCTGGTCACTTGTCCTTGCATTTTGGTACACGCTTTGGCAATAAATTCAGGTGCACCAATGTATCCAATTCGCCAACCGGTCATGGCAAAAGCTTTGGCCACTCCATTTACAGTTATGGTACGGTCAAACATTCCGGGGATAGAGGCTATGCTGCAAAATGTTCCAGAGAAATTGATGTGTTCGTAGATTTCGTCAGAAACGATATAGATGTTTGGATGATTGGCTAAAACTGCAGCCAAAGCAGTGAGTTCTTCTCTGCTATAAACTGATCCGCTTGGGTTACAAGGCGAACTATACCAAATCATTTTGGTTTTTGGGGTAATGGCTTGTTCCAATTGTGCAGCTGTAATTTTAAAATCACTGTCTACCGAAGTAGGAACTTCCACCGGAATTCCACCGGCCATTTTAATGATTTCAAAATAACTCACCCAGTAGGGAGCAGGCAAAATTACCTCGTCACCCGCATTGAGCATACATTGAGCAATATTATATAACGATTGTTTGGCGCCTGTAGATACTACGATATTGGCGGGTTTGTAGTCTAGATTGTTGTCGCGTTTAAATTTGCGGCAAATGGCTTCTTTTAATTCGACATACCCATCTACGGGTGTGTAGGTGCTGTAATTTTCGTCGATAGCCTTTTTGGCGGCTTCTTTAATAAAATCAGGGGTATTAAAATCAGGCTCGCCTAAACTCAAGCTGATGATGTCTTTGCCTTGTGCTTTTAATTCTCTGGCTAATGCAGCCATGGCCAAGGTTTGTGATGTGGCTAATTGATTAATCCGATCCGATAATGGGCTCATAAGAAAATAGTTGTGTAGTTAGCAATTAAGTTAGGCGAGTTGTGGTTTTTTTCCGAGGTCTTTCAGGTGTTTAAAGTGCGCAAATACGGCAGAACGCATGGTTTTAAATTCGTGATAAGGCAGGTTGCACTCTTTGGCAGTGGTTTTCACGATTTCGGCAATTTTGCCATAATGCACGTGGCTGATGTGCGGAAAAATATGGTGTTCGATTTGGTGATTTAATCCGCCTGTAAACCAATTGACCAATTTGTTTTTGGGCGCAAAGTTGGCCGTGGTGTGCAATTGGTGAATTGCCCAGGTGTTGTTAATTTCTCCATTTTCGTCGGGCATGGGATTGTCAGTTTCTTCGACCACGTGTGCCAATTGAAATACAATGCTCAAAATTAATCCTGCGGTGTAGTGCATGGCAAAAAATCCGAGTAATACGCGCCACCAAGTTACACCAAACACGATGGGTAAAACAATCCAAATACTGGCATATATGATTTTTGTGATAACCAATACGCTCCACAATTTAGCTGGGCTTTGTGGTTCGCCATAAGCCAATTTGCGTCGCAAGTAGTTTTTCATTTGAATAAAATCGGTGGTAATGGCCCAATTAAAAGTCAAGAGCCCATAGAGAAAAATAGAGTAGTATTGCTGAAATCGGTGAAAACTGTACCACTTGGCACTTTTGGTAAACCGAATGATGCGTCCGGCATCCAAGTCTTCGTCGTGTCCATGAATATTGGTGTACGTGTGGTGCAAGACATTATGCTGTACTTGCCAATTGTATACGTTTCCTGCCAAAATATAAATGCTGCCCCCCATTATCTTATTCACCCAAGTTTTGGACGAATATGAGCCGTGGTTTCCGTCGTGCATCACGTTCATCCCAATTCCGGCCATGCCAATTCCCATTAGAATGTTGAGTAGCAATTGCCATCCCAATGCCATGTCGAGGGTAAGAATTAAAAAATAGGGAGTAAGAAATAGGGCAAATAAAACAATTGTTTTGAGGTGAATTTGCCAGTTGCCAGTTTTGGCTATGTTATTGTCTTTGAAGTACGCATTCACACGTGAGTTCAGCGTTCTAAAAAATTTGACATCATCGTTTTTTGCAAAAGAGGGAGTAGTGTGATTCATAGGGTATTTGATAAGCAACAAATATACTTATTTATAAAATTGGCCTATTCAAAAAAGGATAAATATTTAAACGCGAATGTTTTACTTTTGCTCAAAAATTAGGCATGCAAGCACTTCGACTTTACTTCCCCAATCTATCCGCACTTCAGTATCAGCAATTCGAGCAATTGGAAGCACTTTATCACGATTGGAATGCCAAAATCAATGTGATTTCGCGCAAAGACATTGTGTCGCTCTACACCAACCATGTCTTGCATTCATTGGCCATAGCCAAAGTGCAATCCTTTGAGCCGGGCACGGTTGTTTTGGATGTAGGAACGGGAGGAGGATTTCCTGGGATTCCTTTGGCGATTTTATTTCCAGAAACGCAATTTCATCTAATCGACGTGATTCAGAAAAAAATAAAAGTAGTGCAAGCGGTTGCCGATGCACTCGGTTTGCAAAACGTAAAAGCCGAACAAATTCGTGCCGAAAATGTAAAAGGAACCTATGATTTTATTGTGAGTCGAGCGGTAACCAACATGCCTGATTTTGTAGCTTGGGTGAAAACCAAAATTGCAAAAAACCAAAAACACGAACGCAAAAATGGAATCCTCTACCTTAAAGGGGGTGATCTTTCACAAGAATTGGCGCTCTTCCCTTCGGCACAAGAATATGCCATTTCGAATTTTTTTGATGAACCTTTCTTTGAGACCAAAAAAGTGGTGTACTTGCCACTCAAATATAAACCATAAAAAAAGCCCCAAATTGGGGCTTTTTTGTGCTTAATTTTTAAGGATTTTCTTAGTGATTTTTCCGGTTTCGTTACTCAAGGTCAAGAAATAGACTCCGCGAGTAAGGTTGACAGGGAGTTGATAGGCTCCTTCAATAGCTTGATGATCTAGTTGAAATATAATTTTTCCAGTTATATCTGTTAAGGTCATTTTTACGTCTGTATAGGCTTTACTGCTAGTTAAGTTGATGCTATTGCTAATAGGGTTTTGTACGGCAATATCCGCAAAAGCTTGTTCTTGAACCGAGAACATATTATTTAAAATTTCATTTAAAGCAAAAAGCGTATTTTCTTGTGTTAGCGTTACGTGGTTTTCGTTTGTCAAAGGCACATGTTTAGCTACAAAAGGAGTTGTAGATGCCCCTGTAACAGGTGTATACCAATTGGGTATGTTTATGGCTAATGCACTATTTGTTGGAATAAAATTAAAGGAATCAACCAACAAATTGTTGAAAAATTCAGTAAGTAGGGCATTGCTTCCTGCTGCACCGGCTAAGCCCGAAATATCAAATGTGCCACCAGGAGCCGAGTCTAATCCTGCCGAAGTAGTTGGCGCTTTGGAGTTAGCTAAACTTTCATATGCTGTTATCCAAAATCCAAAAACACTGGCTTGTGCTCTAAATCGACTTACTTGATTTTGGGTATTGGTATTGGGTGTAAAACGCAAATTGATAATGGCGCGTTGGGTGGTGGTTATGTTAAAGGTATGGTCCATTACAACTGCATCAGGCGTTCCATTGGTAGTACCGTTTCCGCTTCCGTTAGAAATCGCCACATTACGTGTTAAAGTCGGGAAACCCATACTGTTCAGTTCATTTTGAAAGGCTGATCTAAAATTTGGTTTTCCTGTAGGCAATACAATTGCGGTATCAAATTCAAATGTGCTTCCAGCTGCTAAATGCCCTTCAAATTGATCAATTAACATTTGACGTGACGCATTGCTTTTTATCATGGCGTCTACAAATACTTGTACGGTAGCATCGCCCAAGGGGCCATTAGCCATATAATTGAACAAATGCTGAAATCCAATTGGAATATTGGCGCCATAATGCGGGGCATCAAACGACAAATACAAGCGCGTATCGTGGTTTAAACTGTTTTGCTCCATATAGCGCAAACCATAGCGAGCAATCAATCCACCCATACTTGGGCCAATCACTACATTCTTCTCGTTCCCTACTTTTAGTGCATTAATTTGGTTGATCAATTCTACTAAAACCATTGCATTACGTTGAATGTAATCGGCACCTCCACTCAATACATTTCCGGTTTCGGTTTGGGTATAATTTGGGAAATTTAAAATTACCACATCAAATCCTTGGTTGCGCAAATCGTCAGCCAAATTTTGACCGGTTAAACCGTAGTTCAATAAGCTATATATGGCAGGAATGGGTCGACCATCATTGGGGTCAAAACCATCCAATAAAATGATAGGTTTATCTAATACTCCATTACCGTTATCATAGAAAATCTCGTACTCACCTTGTCCCAAATAGGCCGCGGCATCTTCTACGCCTTGGTAAGGAATGGTAGCAGAAATGCTAGTAATGGCTGAAGTATTTCCAGGATTACGCAATGTAACGGCAGGAACATAGTCTATTTCGGCACTATTTGCAGCTGTAGTTCCGTCTGTGAACTGGATTTGGAAATCAATTTTTTGGGTAGCTTGGTTTGGGAAAGTTACCGTAAAGGCTTGATTGAAGTTAATAGTACGCCAACCTTGACCATCATTAAAATTGGCTAAAATTGCCGAGATAGTTTTAGTTGTCGTG
This sequence comes from Flavobacterium sp., assembly GCA_018883065.1. Taxonomy (GTDB): domain Bacteria; phylum Bacteroidota; class Bacteroidia; order Flavobacteriales; family Flavobacteriaceae; genus Flavobacterium. The sequence continues at coordinate 25,150 of VEQT01000016.1, read as the reverse complement.
TTGAATACCAAATTGTTTTTCAATAGGAAGGTATTGGTCAAGGTTGAAATACTGGAATTTAACGGAGCAGCCAACGCCAAATTATGGGTGTTAAAAACAACTGCATTCGGCTTTGCAACCCATTGGTCTTGGTTGTTTTTGTATACGTCTTCTCGGGCGATGGCCTCAGTCGATAAACTTTCAAATTCCGCAACCATTATACTCAAAGGCAGTTGATGCGTAATGCTACTGCGTATAGTTTCATTATTTAATAATACATGATCGGCAAAACGATTTTGGTTATCGGCGCGTTGCAATTCATAATACACTTGTTTATAGTAATTTGAGGTAACTGTGTTTTTGGGATGAGCTGCCACATCCGAGAGTCCAATCACTTGGTCATAGATAATTTTGGTGTGCGATTGGTTTTTGATCAAATCAAATTGTTGAGTAAATCCTAGGGCTGTACAAAACAGCAAACTGAGTAAAGTAATTTTTTTGGTCATAAGTAAAGGGTTAAAAACGAGTCGAATATAGATAAATTTGTAGAAATAAAAAAAGCCCAATAAAAATTGGGCTTTCAAAGCGTTAGGGATTTTAGTTTTCGCCCAAAAATGGATAGCGGTAATCTTCGGGGGTAACAAATGTTTCTTTGATGGTTCGCGGCGAGGCCCAACGCAATAAATTAAGCGCAGAACCTGCTTTGTCGTTGGTTCCTGAAGCTCTTGCTCCGCCAAAAGGCTGCATACCAACTACTGCGCCGGTGGGTTTGTCATTGATGTAAAAATTCCCTGCACAATTTTTTAGCGCTTCTGTTGCTTCAGCTATGGCGTAGCGGTCTTGTGAAAAAATAGCTCCTGTCAAGGCATATTCAGAGGTTTCATCCACCAATTTCAGGGTGTTCTCCCACTGGGCATCATCGTATACGTAAACCGTAACAATGGGGCCAAACAATTCGGTTTCCATGGTTACATAGTTGGGATTGGTGGTTACCAAAACGGTTGGTTCAATAAAATAGCCCACCGATTTGTCGTAACCTCCACCCGCTAGAATTTGAACTTCACTGTCGGATTTGGCACGTTCGATGTAGGAAACTAATTTATCAAAAGAACCCTCGTGGATCACAGCAGTAATAAAGTTGCCAAAATCTTCTGGCGATCCCATTTTCATTGATGCTAAGTCAGCAACCAATTGGGCTTTTACTTCAGGCCATAAGCTTTGTGGAATATAGGCACGAGATGCGGCCGAACATTTTTGTCCTTGGAACTCAAAAGCGCCCCGAACAATTCCGGTAACTACTTGTTTTACATTGGCTGATGGATGCGCCAAAACAAAATCTTTTCCCCCGGTTTCGCCCACAATTCTTGGGTACGTTTTATAATGATGAATGTGTGTACCAATGGTTTTCCAGATGTCTTTGAACACATGCGTCGATCCAGTAAAGTGTACGCCGGCAAAATCACGGCTGGCAAAAACGGTATTGCTAATCATCTGCGGGTCACCATAAATTACATTGATTACACCGTCAGGCAACCCCGCTTCTTTAAAAATATCTACGATAATTTTGGCCGAGAAAATTTGACTATCACTTGGTTTCCAAACTACTACATTACCCATCATGGCTGCGCTTGCGGGTAAATTGGCAGCAATTGCCGTAAAGTTAAAAGGCGTAATGGCATAGACAAATCCTTCGAGCGGTCGGTATTCCAAACGGTTCCACACGCCCGAATCCGATTGCGGTTGATCGGCATAAATTTGGGTCATGAATTGCACATTGTAACGCAAAAAGTCAATCAACTCGCAAGAGGCGTCAATTTCAGCCTGAAAAATAGTTTTGGATTGCGCAATCATTGTGGCCGCGTTGATGCGTGCCCGATAGGGACCGGCAATGAGTTCAGCCGCTTTCAAGAAAATTGCGGCGCGTTGTTCCCAAGCCAAATTAGCCCATTTTTCTTTTGAATCTAAGGCGTTTTGAATGGCTGTCTCAACGTGTGATTTTTCGGCCAAATGGTATTTTCCCACGATGTGTTTGTGGTCGTGTGGTGCCGAAAGGGTTCGGGTATTTCCGGTTCTAATTTCTTTTCCACCAATGTACATGGGCACATCAATGGTTTCGTTCCACATTTTACGGTAAGCAGCCAAGACGGCAGCTTTTTCCGGAGAATTGGGAGCATACGATTTTACAGCTTCGTTAACTGCTTTGGGAACATTAAAAAATCCTTTGAGCATAGGTATTGATTTGAATTGATTTTAGTATTGAGAGCAAAAGTACAAATGAAATGCAAAAAGTGCACATCCAATAATTTGCTTAATTCTGCGCAAATGGGGTACTTAAATGAAATAAAGGAATATCGACCCGAAAGCGCAAAGCGGTGCTAAAATTTACAAAATTGTAATGGCCTTTCATCGCACCATAGGTTGAGGCCAACAAACAACCCGATTGATAAGTAAATGATGCGCCAGGTGCTAAAATGGGTTTTTTTCCAACCACGCCTTCGCCATCCACCTCGTCTTTATGGTGTAATGCGTCAAAAATATCCCAGTGCCTGGATTCGAGTTGGACCGTGTCTGCTGTTAAATTTTCTATTTCTATCTGATAAGAAAAGGCATGATGCAAGCTGTTGTTTTGCAAGTAACTGCCCGAGTAATTGGTTTCAACCGATATTTTAATGCCTGAACTAATTTGCGAAATCATGCGAAACGAATTAGTTAATGATGTCTATAGAAGAGGCCTGTCCTTTGCCAATTACACGGTAGTAGCGTTGACTATTTTCTTTGTAATACACGATGGCAAAATAGTCGTTTTCCGTTTGAAAGTGGTTTCCGTCTAAGGCATTTTCATGGTCGATGTTGCCATTTGCGTCGGCTATACAATACTGATAATTGGTAAACCCTTGTTTTATCATAAGCGCTTTTTCGTAGACGGCATCTTTGGCATTGTATTCCATTTTATTTCCGGGTAATAGCGCGTAATTGTTGAACATCCCATTGATGTAAATGTCTTTGTTGTCAAAATAAGTCGGAGCTGATAATGTAAAGAATACCCAAGCATAATCAGCTTCAACCTCATTGCGATCGGATCCAATATTTTTGACTAAAAAGTTTCCATTGATATCTGGGTTGTATGTGTATGGTAATTCTTTTCTGGCTTCATCGGTATATAGGTGAGCATTGTAAATTCCTCCGTTTGAATCAATTCGGGCAATATTATTCGTGGCTGCACGGATGTCTTTATTTTCAAAATACCTAAATTCATTTCCGCCCCAAAATTGTGTTTCTACATCATATTTGTAAATCAAATCGTTGCCAATGGTATACATGGGTTTAATGTCGGTTAGTCCGGTACTCAGTTGCCCATTTTTTAGCAATAAAATTTTTACATTTTGTAACGGATTTTGAAATAAAATAGTAGGTGATTTTACTGCAAAATCTAAATTTTGTTTCTGATTGACATCTTGCACATTTCGAGCTCTTTTTACCTGAAGCGGAACTGAAACTAGGTTTTCGTACACAATAAATCGTCTCGAAAAAACAAGTTCGCGGTCTTCATTTAAAATTTTAATCACATAATTTCCACTTACCAACAGTTGCGTTGTTTTGTTGGGGATTTGTAAATTGTAATGCGAATAAATTTGTAAGGTGTTGAATGAATTGGTGTAATCCAAAATGCGTTGGTCGTTAAATCCGCCTAAGTATTCATTTCGAGAGAGTTGAGAAGGCGACCAATCGTAGTCGCAGTGAATTATTTGGTAGTAATAATTGGCTTCGTTTCCAAACAAATCGTCAAATTGTAATTTAAATGTATCACCTAAAGCAAACAAAGGCACTGTATTTTGGTTGTTCACCTGAAAGGTAACGGTTTGAATGTTGTAGGGTGGAGCAACCTCGGTTATGGGTTGAGCCATTAGCTGACCGCCTAGTAAAGCGCAGACGATACTTAATTTCAAACGGGTACGCATACATTTCATTTTAAAAGTTTTTAAAGATACAACTTTCAGCGTTTTACCAAATACTGGGTTTATATTTTTGGTTTATAACAAATGGGTAAAATTTCACCTTGGGCTAAACCGTAAAGTTTTACGTTTTTGGTGCCAATTTTTTGGGTGTAGTCTTCTTCAATTACCGTAAATCCAATACTTCGTAAAGTGTCAAAGTAATCCCGACCGTATACCCGCACATGATCGTATTGTCCAAATACCTTGGCACGTTCTTTGGGGTCGGTAATGCTGTCATCTGTAAAAGTGGTTGCGCGTTTCAAGTCTTGTGGAATTTGAAATATACCCATTCCCCCTGGCTTCAATACCCGATACAATTCTTGCATAGCTAGTTTGTCATTTGGAATGTGTTCCAATACATGGTTACATAGGATCATGTCGTAACTATTATCCGGAAAGGGCAAATTGCAGATGTCGGCTTTTACATCGGCCAAAGGCGAAAGCAAATCTGTAGTAGTGTACTGGATGTTTTTTTGTTTTTTGAAACGCTTATACAATTCTTGTTCTGGCGCAAAGTGCAAAACTTTTTTGGGCGTTAATGCGGTAAAAAAATCAGTTTCATTTTGCAAATACAACCAAAGTAAACGGTGGCGCTCTAATGAAAGGGTGCCTGGTGCCAATACATTATTGCGCTGGGTACCATAGCCATAGGGTAAAAAGGTTCGGTAACCTTTACCGTCAATGGGGTCTATAAAATTAGTTCCTCGTAAAAGCACTGCTAATACCGGTTGTACAACCAAACTCAATCGAATCAAAATGGGTCTTGGAATGGTATTTAGAATAAATTTAAAGCTGGATTTTAGCATGTAGATTGAAGTTTATTTTCGTCTAAATTCGTCTTCTTCATTGCTCACAATACCCAAAGCGTCATAAATGTATTGAAAAGTTGAAAGCAGTTCGGGCTTGCCATCAATTAGCGCTACATCATGCTCAAAATGGGCACTGGGTTTGCCATCGGCGGTGAGTATCGTCCAGCCGTCTTTGAGTTGCTTGATGTTGCGTGTGCCCAAATTAATCATGGGTTCTATGGCCACCACCATACCTTCTACAAACAATTTTCCACGACCTTTTTTGCCATAATTGGGCATTTCGGGATCTTCGTGCATTTTTTGACCTAATCCATGTCCAACTAATTCGCGCACTACACCATAACCATGCGCTTCAGTATATTTTTGAATGGCATTTCCCACATCTTCTACTCGGTTACCCGCACGAAATTCTCGAATACCTACATACAAAGATTCCTTGGTGATTTGCAATAATTTTTTGGTTTCGGGGGCAACTTCGCCAATCTCAAACGAGTAGGCATGGTCACCGTGAAAACCGTTTTTGTAGGCCCCACAATCTACCGAAATTACATCGCCTTCTTCCAAAGGTTTGTTGTTGGGAATGCCATGAACCACCTGTGCATTAGGGCTCATACACAAACTATTTGGAAAACCGTACAGTCCTAAAAAACTAGGAACAGCCCCATGGTCACGTATAAATTCTTCAGCTAATTTATCTAAATACAAGGTGGTAACGCCTGCTTTTATTTCTTTGGCAATCATGCCTAATGTTTTGGATACAATTAGGGCACTTTCGCGCATCAACTCTATTTCTTCTCTTGTTTTTTGAATAATCATGATGTAAAAATAAGTGACCAAAAGTAGGCAAAAAAAACCGAAAGGAGTGCGCAGGTGCATGGGCGATAAAACTGCTTTTTTGGTCAAATGCGGCGCAGTAAATTTTGGTTGTAAGCTCTTGATTCATAACAAGGAATCAACAACCATTAATTGGATTGTGTTTGCGCAGTAGTTTGAAATAATTTTGCATTGGCCTGAAAATATTGATTTTCAAGCTGTATGGCTGTAATTTGTGCGCTTACGAGGTTGTTTTCACGCATGTTCAATACAAAAAACGAACTTTCCCCTAGCCCAAATAATCGCTCTTCGGCACGTAACATGGTTTGGTAATCTTGTGTAAGTTCTTTGGCCATGTTTTTTTGTTGCTCCGTAGTTTGAACAGCTGCTTGTTGGGCTTTTATTTTATTGGTGAGTTGTACCCGTTCTATGCTTAATTCCCAAACTACATCTTGAATTTTGAGTTTGGCTAGTTTTAAATTACCCCGTTCTTTTCTCAAAAACAAAGGAAAATTTACATTCATACCCAGTTTGTAATTGTTTTCAAAAGGCGTATTTCGGTAGCGGTCTTCCGATAGATATTGATAGCCAACGTCGGCTTTTGGCAATAGTAAATTGGCTTTGAGTCTGCGGTCGATGTCCAAAAGAGATCGCTTTTGATTGAGTGCCGCAATTTTGGGATGTTGGTCTACATTAATGTTATTGGTTAAGATTTCTGTAGTTCCAAGTGTATTTTGAATGGTGTTTTCTAAGTTGAGTTCAGGTACAATATCGTCTTGCAATTCCATTGGAATCAAATTGTCTAACCACAAATAGTTGGCTAATTCTAACTTTGCTTTGGTGCGTTTTAGCTCTGCTTCACTCAGATTGAGTTTTCGGTTGCGCACATTAATTCCTGCCTCGATACTGTCAATTCCGGGTTTGTCTCCTTGAATAATTAATGTTTTTATTGCACCATATCGAATCGTTGCATTTTGAACATATTGGGTATATAACCGAACTTCTTGGTCGCTTTTTTTCCATTCAAAATAAGCCAATGAGGCATCATACAACACGTCAATAGCATCTAAAGTTTGTTGTGCTCGACTAAGTTTTAATTGTGCTTTTGCTTTTTGTAAATCTGCCATACGTTGGTTTATCCATAAGCCTTGACCCAACGGTACACTTACACCAAAAGAATACAAACCCTGTTGAGGTACCGTATTTTCTGGATTTAAAAAAAAGCCGTCGTTGTTTTCAAATCCCGCTTTTATTTCTATACCATACCAGGTTGGGATTTTGAAACTGCTGTTTAGGAGTCCGTAATATTCTTTCCCCATGAATTGTTTTTGCGAAAAATCAACTTCAATCTTCGGATCAAAGGCACCTCTTGCTGCCATTAAACTTGCTTGTGCTTCGCTCAGTTGCAGTTGCGCCATTTTGGCTCGGGGGTGAAATTTTTTCACATAGCCTAAAAATTCTTCGTAACTAAGTTCTTTGTTGGGCAGTGTTTGAGCCAACATGGACCAACTACTAAGCAATAAAATTAGGTATTTCATAAGCAGAATTACTCGGTTTTAGCAGGTTTTGTATTATCCATTTTGGAAGTTGTTGGGGCATAATAATTGGGCGGAAATCCTGAAAGTGTTCGCCATAGTTCAAACCACACAGGCACGTTATTGAGTAGTGCCAATGTCTGTGCGCCCGATCCAATGTTTATTTGTTTGGGCCATGCATGATCGGCTGGGTCAGGAGCTATGAGTACCCTAAATTTTCCGTTTGGACTAATAAAGCGCTCAACCGCAACAATCTTACCGCCAAATGTTCCGTAAGACATGTTTGGCCAACCCGAAAAAATAATGGTGGGCCAGCCGTCAAACCAGATGCGCACTTTTTCACCTTTGTGAATCAGTGGCATGTCGGTGGGGCTCACATAGGTTTCAACGGCAATGTCATATTTGGCAGGCATGATACTCACCAATTGCGTGCCTTCTTTTACTGTTTCGCCAATTCCAGCTTGCAAGGTGCGGTTTACGTAGCCATCTTGTGGGGCGGTTATGTAATACAATCCATTTCGAATAGCGTAATTTACAAATTGATTTTCGAGTTTATTAACTTGAGCTTCTGTATCAAACTGGTTGCTCATGGCAGTAAATTTATCGCTATTGGATTTTGCTCCTTTTTCAGCATATTCTGCTTCAATTCGGTTGATTTCTACTTTGGTGTTAAGTAATTCATTTCTACTGGTGAGCAATTTGTTTTCTTGCGTAATCAGTTTGGCTTGCATTTCCTGTAGTTTCAATTTTTTTTCCTCCACATCCGAGAGCGGTTTTAATCCTTCTTTGTTTAAGGTGATGGCACGAGTATACTGAGTATTGGCAATTTTTAGTTGTGTAGTTACTGCTTCCAAATCCATGCTGTCGCTGGCTATTTTTAGGTACGACTGCTTGATTTTGTTTTGCGCTTGCGCTAACTTTAATTTACGTTCTTTTTCGATGGCGTTGTATTGCTGTTCTAAACTGGTTACTTTTTCGCCATAGGCTGCCAAGGCCATTTTTTTTGCATTGACTTGGTTTTTGGTGTTGCCCACTAAATTGGGATCAAAATAGTCGTCTTTTATTTCGGAAATGTATACAATGGTGTCGCCTTTTTTCACAAAGTCACCTTCTTTTACATACCATTTTTCAACTCTTCCCGCTATGGCCGTGTGTATTGTTTGTGGACGTTGTCCGGGTTTCAAGGTTGTGACAGCACCTGTTCCACCAATATTTTGGGTCCAAGGCATGAATAAGATAAGTAAAAATAAGAGAAAAGCACCCAGAATAATGCGATTCAAGGTTTTGTAATGTGGTCTATTGGCCAAATTTCGCACAGTACTAAACAGATCAATATCTTCTAGAATTGGATTGTTGTTGGACAGATTAAGCATGGTTTTGGGTTTTAGAATCTGCAATAAGTTTTCCGGCCGACAACTCAATTATTCGGCTGCATTTTTGTTTCCAGTACTCATTTTTTGAGCTTACTATTAGGGTCCATTTGTGTTTTGGATCTACCAGAAAATCAATAATTTCATTGGCAATTTTTGTGTCCATTTTATTCAATGGATCCTCAAGAAGTAGCACTTTGGGCTGGGTTACAATGCTTCGGGCAATCAAAATTTTTTGTGCATTAGACGAAGAAAGTTGTTTTCCTTCGGGTACAATTTTTGTATCGAGTCCTTCAGGCATTGATTTGATAAAATCACCTAAGCCCACCGCATCAATAGCCCACTTTACTTGTTCGTTGCTCACCAATGGATTCATAAACGTAATGTTTTCTAGAATGCTGCCCTCAAATGGGGTGTCCTCTTGCATCACTACGCTGATGTGTGACCGCAGTTGGTTTTTGTCAATTTTCAAGTAGGTATCGTCATTTATAAAATAAGCACCTGAGGTGGGTTCAATTAAGCCCGACAGCACCCGTAATAAACTTGATTTGCCTGAGCCATTTTCACCGTCTAGAAACACCCGTTCTTCTGGGTCAATTTTTAGCGTAATGCGAGACAAGACATTTTTTTTGTTGTCGGGAAATTTCAAGGAAAGATTGTCGGTTTCTAAACACAATTTTGTAAAACAATAATCAGCTGTCTTGGCGTTGTATTTTTCGATTTCAAGATCAAACACTTGTGCTATTTTTTCAACAGAAGTGAGTACGTCATAAAATGTTTCTAGACCAAGAATCACCTTTTCTACCGAGTTAATCACCAAAATGATGATGATTTCGGCAGCCACAAACTGGCCGATATTCATCTGTTGGTTAAGCACCAAATAGCCGCCAATAAATAGCAATGAAGCGGTAATCAAAATCTTAAATCCAATGAGCTGCATAAACTGCCGTTTTATCACATTGAAATGTTTTTCTCGGTAGCCAATGTATTGCTCCACCAAATCATTGTTACGAGATAGTGCAAAATCAAAATTTTCTGGACGCTTAAAACTGCTGCTGTTTCGCGCAATTTCCTGCAGCCAAGCCACCACTTTGTATTTGTACTTGGATTCGTTTAAACTGGTCGATAAACCGGAATTGTACGAAAATTTAAAAATTACATACAACAGTACCAGCAAAAAAACACCAAACAAAATAAAGAAGGGATGGTAAAGCGCCAATAAGATGATTCCGAAAATAATTTGCAACAAAGAAGAGGAAAAGTCCAAAAGTAATTTGGATGCTCCTTTTTGGATTACCATGGTGTCAAAAAACCGATTGGCCAGCTCAGGGGTATATTTGTTGTACAGTTCTTCAAATTTGATTTTTGGTAATCGATAGCTAAAATCAAAGGACGAACGTACAAATATTTTTTGTTGTAAATTTTCAGTAATTCGTAGTTGCATAATGGACAATATTCCGCCCAAAGCCACACCAATTACAACAATTAACACCAATAAAACCCAAGAGGCACTCACGCGTCCGGATTGAATCAGGTTGATAATTGCTTGAATTCCCAAAGGCAAAGACAAGCTTATAATACCCGCAAAAATGGCGTAGAAAATAATTTGGGTTACATCTTTACGATCAACCTTTAGTAGATTGATAAATCTTATAAACGGAGATTCTTCCATAGTTAGTTAAATAATTTATTGACCAAATCACTGTAATATTGAGAGGGTAATACCGAAGCTTTGCAATCTGTGATGGTAGTAAAATGATTTTGTAAAAAGTGCTGGTGTAATGATCCCTCAATTATAGAAGAGGCCAAACTCCTTGCGAAGTTGTAGGTCGGGTCAACTTCTTGTATAATTGCTACAAGTCGATTCACAACCGTTTTGTACACCTTAAAAAATCCTTCTCTATTTTCTTGATCCACTTCTTTGGTGAGAAAGGTTTTTGAGAACTCGAAAATAATTATTCGATTTAATACAGATTCATTGATATGCGACGTGCTCAAATCATCTTCAATTTTTCCAGCTAATACGTCTATCGCTCGATTGAGTTTTACTTTTGGATCACTCAAGTTGTTGGTGGCCATAAGCAATCGGTATTCCATCCAACCCCAATACCAAGAACTCAAATACATGAGTAGTTTGTGTTTGTTTTCAAAATACCGGTACAATGAACTTTCGTTTGATCCAATTCGTTCTCCCAGTTTTTTAAAGGTAAATGCATCAAATCCAATTTCGTCCAATAAGAGTATACTGTGTTGCACAATTTTTTTGCCCAATTCAGACGACTCTGGATTTTTTACATACAACTTGGTATTTACAGAAATTTGCACCTGTAGCGGTAAAGACTCCATGTGTTTGTTAATTAATCCCCGCAAAAATAATAGTATTACTATTAAAAAAGAAATTTTAACTTTTAATTATAAAAAAAGGCCTCCAATTGGAAGCCTTTATGCTGAGGTTGATGTTTTTTTACAACAGCGAATGCTGGGTCATCACTGCGGGTTTTTCAATCCCCATCAATTCCAAAATGGTAGGAGCCACATCACCCAAAACTCCATCATGAATGGTCTTGATTTCGGGATCAATTACAATAATTGGAACAGGATTGGTAGTATGTGCGGTATTGGGACTGCCGTCTGGATTAATCATCGTTTCGCAATTTCCATGATCGGCTATTAAAAGGGTAGTGTATCCATGTGCTAGCGCAGCAGTAATTACTTTCTCTACACAGGCATCAACCGCTTCACATGCTTTGATTGCGGCTTCCATTACGCCCGTATGTCCCACCATATCGCCATTAGCAAAATTGAGACACACAAAATCGGCTATTTCTTTTTCGAGTTCGGGCACCAAGGCATCGGCCAATTCGTAGGCACTCATTTCGGGTTGTAAATCATAGGTGGCTACTTTGGGCGAATTTTTTAAAATCCTGCTTTCGCCTGTAAATTCCTCTTCGCGACCTCCTGAAAAAAAGAACGTGACATGGGGGTATTTTTCGGTTTCAGCTATCCGAATTTGCTTCTTTCCGGCTTTCTCAAGGACTTCACCTAAGGTTTCGGTTACGTTGTCTTTGTTATAGATCACGTGCACGTTTTCGTAGGTTTCGTCATAATTAGTCAACGTTACATAGTATACGTTGAGTTTGTGCATGTTTTGTTCATGAAAATCGCGTTGCGAAAGCGCTTCGGTTAACTCGCGTCCACGATCGGTGCGAAAATTAAAAAAGATAACCACATCCTTTTCTTGTATTTGAGCCAGCGGCTGATTCTGTTCATCAACAAGCACAAGCGGTTGAATGAACTCGTCGGTTACGCCTTGGGCATAACTTTCGGCTATGTTTGCCAATGGATCTTGGGTTTTGGTGCCGGCTCCGTTCACCAATAAATCATAAGCCAATTTCACACGTTCCCAGCGTTTGTCTCGGTCCATGGCATAGTATCTTCCAATCACTGAGGCGAGTTTCGTTTTGGTTCCTTGTAAAAAGGCAGATAAATCGGTTAAATATTGTATCCCCGATTTTGGATCGACATCGCGACCATCGGTAAAAGCATGTATGAAGGTGTTTTCTAGCCCATAGGCATTGGCTGCCTCTATTAATCCGCGCAAATGGGAGGTATGGGAATGTACCCCGCCATCCGATACCAAACCTAAAAAGTGAACCGCTACCTTATTTGCTTTGGCGTAAGCAAAGGCGTTTTGCAGTTCCACTTCACTGGCTAGGGTGTTGTTTTTTACGGCTAAATTTATCTTGGCTAAATCTTGGTACACAATGCGTCCGGCGCCCAAATTCATGTGGCCCACCTCAGAATTTCCCATTTGTCCTTCAGGCAAACCCACATGAAGTCCATCGGTACGCAATTGAGCGTTTGGGTATTTTGAATACAAACTATTTATAAAAGGCACTTGGGCATTGTCAATGGCTGAAACGTTGGGGTTTGGAGATTTTCCCCAGCCATCTAAGATCATGAGAATTACTTTTTTGTTCATTGTGGTAAATTTGCCACAAAGATAATCGAATTGAAAAGGCAAGCAGAAAACTACCCATCCGAATTTCGCAAAAATCGATGCCGTTTTTGGTTAATTTTTCAATGAATTGTAGTCAATGAAGTACCGCACGCTTATCGAGAAAACATGATTCAAAAAACGGTTGTCTATGGCTTTGTTGAAATTGGTGCCAAAATCAGTACTAAAATCTTGTTCATAAAAAGAGGAACTGTTTCGGTACAAAGCTGAAATCTGACTGCCTGGCGCAAACCACCAAGAATACGATAAATCCATATTCCAAGTATTGAAATTAGAATCGGGCGCCGTGTAGTTGTTTTCTGGGCTAATATCACCCGAATTCAAAAGTGTAAAAAAGGCATTGTTTTTGGCATAGGATAAATAATGCCGAATGGTTAAATTTAAACTCATTTTTTCATTTATCGCATATTTGCCAAACACCGAATTGGTAAAAGTAGTTATGTTGCGTCTGGCCATGATTACGCCACTATCCACAAGCGGGTCTGTACTAGTGTCTGCTCCAGAATACCCAATATTATTGAACATTTTGTTGAAACGAAACGCATACGATAAGGTTAAATGATCATTAAATCGGTATTTAGGTTCAACCATAAATCCAAGTCTGCCTCGGCCTTCTTGATTGCAGATTGCAAACGAGGGGTTAAGGTCAATGGCGAAAGGTCGATTGTAATTGGAAGAAAAATAAAACCATCCACCAATTATTTCAGGAATTTTAATGAATTTACTGTCGTCGGCTGTTCGTGCCTCATAAAAATCATAGGTTATATTTGGTCTAACTTCAGCACCATATCCAAAGTAGTCATTTTTTTTAGTGGTAGAATCCAAAGATAAACTAATGCTATTGCTTTGTAATTTTCCAGTACGATTTTCAAATTCAGTTTGGGAATAGAGCTGCAAATTGAAGGTGTTGTATTTTTCTGTTGGGTTTATTATGCGGTAACTTCCTTCGGTTATGAAGCCATGAAAATGCGTCTGAAAGTTGATGCCCAGATCGTTGTTGTCAAAATCTTTTGAAATGTATTTTCCACCAACGCCAAACCGAAAATTTCCACTGGTCTCACCCAAATAAATAGAGGTATTCACGCCTTTTTTATCCTCGCCCAACCCGCTGTAATTGAGGTAGCTGTATTTCACATCTCCTTTGGCTGTAAAAGTGTTTTTAGGGGTGTTTAAATCAAATAAAAATGCCGACACATTTGCGTCTTTGGCTTCACCATTTCGGGTTACATTGGTATTAATAAAGCTCACTGAAGAGTTTGTATTGAAACGTTGATCCAACACCACCACATTGTAATTGGTGGCGGGCTGCAGTTTGGCTTTGCGCTCTTCTCCGGTATCAGTATTGGTTACCTGCACACTCGTGTTTTCGGTTACGGCGTTCAAAAAACCCACGCCTAAACCGTCTTTAGACCGACCAGAAATTTTTACAGCATTGATTAGCTTAATGCTTCCTGGGAGTTTTGCTGATTCGCTTTCAGTTAATGCCAAATCTGGGGTTTCACCAATACGTCGCGAATAGACCAAATCGCCTTTGCTAAATAAATCGGTCCCTTCGGTAAAGAAGGGCCGGTTTTCTGTAAATCGCTGCTCAAATGGACTCAAGTTGAGCTCAACATTGTCAAATTTGGTTTGTCCAAAATCGGGCACTAATATAGCATCCAAGGTAAAGGCATCACTGATTCCGTATTTCACGTCCAATCCGCCTTTGAGTTCCCCATAGGTTTTTTGATTTTGGTTGGCATTCAAATAAAAAGAGGAGTACGGAATTAAAAACAATCGCGTGGGCGTTTCAATGTTTTCTATGCCTTCTAATATTCCCGATTGGGCGCTTTCATTGTTGATTTTGGTATCAATAAAATTCCAGGTAAAAAGCTGTCGATCCCTGCGAATTTCGCGGTAAAAATTCACACCCCATTCTTGTTTTTTGGCTTCAGAAAAACGCAGTGCCGCATAGGGAATCTTCATTTCAACAACCCAACCATAGTCTGTTAAAGCAGCCTGACTTTCCCAAATGGCATCCCAGCTAAAATCCTCTCCATTTTGATTGGTAAAAATGCAATCTGCTTGCACACCTGCGGCACTCACATAAAACCGAAAGTCCTGCTGACTGTCATTGAATCCATTTAAGAAAATGCCAAAATTCTCAGATGAACCAAAATTGTCTCGTGGACTAATTTCCTTTAAAATAGCAGAGGTGTCGTAGTCGAATAATTTCGCGGCTACATATATAGCATCGTTGGTGTAGGCAATTTGCACTTCAGTTTTCGTTCGTTCTGAAATGGGTTTGCCATTATCTGGAAAAAACATGGTGAAATCAGTTGCTTTTGGCGCACTTTCCCAGATGGATTCGTTGAGTTTTCCATCAATGACCATTCGGTCAGCCGTTTTTACAGCTGTTAATCGTTTTTTTTGAGCAAAAGAAAAGGAAGTTGAACAAACAATGGCGTATAATAAAATACAAGAAATGGCTCTCATAAATAGGCGTTTAACGTGAACAAATTTAGCCAATTAATTTATTTGTACAACCGTCTATTTCGTGTTGGGTGTGCTTGTTTGTATTTTGTAATACACAAAATGGGTGCCAATATCCCCAATAATAAAGGGCTCGCCGATGTTTTGGTAGCCCATTTTTGTATAAAAAGAAATTGCTTTTTCTCGTGCATTCAGCCAAATTAAGTAGGGGGTAGGCAGCTTAATTTCTAACTCTGCATATCGCATCAATTGTTCGCCAATCCCTTTGTTTTGGTAGGGTTCTAATACAGCCATACCTCTAAACTGCAACTGATTTTCAGTTTGAAATAAACTGCATTTTTCAACAAACAAAGAGAGCACTCCAATTAATTTATCGGTTTCAAAAATCCCAAAGTGTTGGGTTGAAGACAAATCGTCTCCAGCAAAGGCACAACTTGAAAGTGGTTTTCCTTTGCGTAAAACAGGGTGTCTCACTGCATAGGTTTCTGCTGTTGTGATGCGTGTACAGGTATACATTTAGACGGATTTTATATTTAACAAATTCAAATTGAAATTGTTAGCTTTTTCGGGTTACTGATTGATGTATATTTATAAAAATAAATTTGCAACAAAGAAAACTAATTCTATATATTTGCACCTCATTATTGCGGAAGTAGCTCAGTTGGTAGAGCTCCAGCCTTCCAAGCTGGTTGTCGCGAGTTCGAGCCTCGTCTTCCGCTCTGAAAAAATCACCTCTAGTTTTTGCTAGAGGTTTTTTTATGCAATTAAGGCGAGTTCCGAAGCTTCGGAAAATCCCGATAATTCGGGAAGCCTCGTCTTCCGCTCTAAAAAAACACCTCTAGTTTTTTTGCTAGGGGTTTTTTTAAGACCAATTCCAATCGCCCAACTCGGTGCCAGAATTTAACTCAAGCGGAGCTTCCCCTTGTTGAAATAGTCGAGCAGACAAATCACCTTTTAAGGTTATTACCTCTCCTTTTACCTCTAGCCAACTGCCTTCACGCAAGCCCAAAACTGCTGTTTTATGATAAGCATGAAATTCTTGTATGCGCGTTTCACGCGTTTCGCCCATGTGAGTCGATTGCTTTTCCGGATCCAGATAATGCGGATTCAAATTAAACGGAAGCAATCCCAAGGTCTTAAAATTAGGTGGATAAGCAATGGGCATGTCGTTGGTGGTGTGCATGCTTTGCCCCAAAATGTTACTGCCAGCACTGGTTCCCAAATAGGGTGTACCCATTTCTAATTGGAATTTTAACACTTCCATCAACTTGTTTTGATAGAGTTGTTCCACCAACACAAACGTATTTCCTCCACCAGTAAAAATGCCTTCGGCTTCTTGAATTGCTTTTACGGGGTCTTTAAATTCGTGTAGTCCTTGTACTCCAAAGCCCCATGTATTAAAAGTAGTTCGCACTTTTTGGGTGTATGCGTCGTGCGAAATTCCACTAGGACGTGCATAGGGGATAAACAATATATTTTTACATCCTGCAAAGTGAGCTTGTATCGTTTCTTTTAAATAGTCCAAATAGGATCCGCCATACAGTGTAGAGGTGCTGGCCACAACTAGGTTCTTCATAAATCGGCTTTAAGCAATTTTGTAGGCGAATATACAACCTTTGTTTGGCACGATAAAGCAGTGTAATGCGTCAAGATTTAGTTAAATCGAGTAGAAGTTGTGGTTTGATGACGGGAAAACGATAGTTTTGTTTCCCAACATTGATAATTTAAAAGACCATGCGGTTTACTTCTTTTTTAATTGTTTGTTTTTTCATTGTGGTGACACAAGTATGGGGACAAACTAGTGCCGAAAAACCAGTGACTTTGCGTGTTGTGGTAGACACATTGGGTATTGAAAAAGTAAACGTACTTAACATACGCAACAATCAAAACACAATCACCAATCAAAAAGGGGTGTGTGTAGTTCGGGTTAAAACGGGAGATGTATTGGTAATCACTGCAGTCAATTTGGAAACCCGTCGACATGAAATTACAGCCGATGAATTTGAAAGCGAATCCGCCATTCAAAAAATGAGCTACCGCATCACGCCACTCGAGGAAGTTAACGTAAACGAAAACGCCAATATCAACGAAACGAGTTTGGGCATTGTCTCTTCAAATCAAAAAAAGTATACGCCCGCTACCCGTAAATTGCGTACAGCTCAAACGGGATTGCTCGATCCGCTGCTCAACAAAATGTCGGGTAGAACTCGGGATTTGAAAAAGCAGGTAAAAGTAGAAGAGAAAGAAAAGTTGTTGCTAAAACTCGACGGCTTATACGAAGAAAAATACTACACGAACGTGCTCAAAATTGCACCCGAGGCCATTCCCGGATTTCAGTATTACCTGATTGATGATCCCGAATTTGCAGCCGCTTTAAAAGCCAAAAACAAAACACTTACTATGTTTTATGTGAAGCGATTGGCCTTACAATACAACGAAATTTTACTCCGAGAATCCCATGAGCAAGAAACCCAACCACAGTAAACACAGATGGCTCGTTGGTGCATTGATTTTACTGCTGTGTTCGGCTTTTGCCGTGCATAAATTTTATATGGGCATTTACCAAGTAGAGTATGCGCCAGCCAAAAAACGCCTGCAAATAGCAATGCGTCTTTTTGTTGACGACTGCAATACGGCGCTTTACCAATCGTATGGTCAGCAAACCAAATTAGGAGATGTACATGAATCGCCAACCGATGTGCAGTGGATGAATACCTACATACAATCTCATTTTAAAGTAGTCGTAAATGGAAAACCATATTCCATTCATTTTAAGCGTAAAGAACTTGAAAACAATGTGTTGGTTTGTTATTATACCTGTGACGAAGTGCCAAAACTCAATCGCTTAGTAATTGAGAACACCCTATTTACCGATGTATTTCCCGATCAACAAAATATGATACAGGCCCAATTGTTTGGTAAAAAACAAAGCGCCTTGCTTACGCAAAGTGTCAAGGAAGCCGTATTTGTCAATGACTAATTAATCAAGAAAAATCGCTATTTTTAGCCCGTTTTTATAACCTTTTACTAATAAGATTCTATGAGAAAAAGTGTCGCTCTGCTGATGTTTTTGTCAAGCAGTATTTTACTTGCCCAAGAAGCCGTTAAGCCCAAAGAAAAGGGATCAGTTGATGTAAATAAATTTCGTCAAAACTACGATTTGTTTGCCACGCCCAATATGTACCGCACAGCATCGGGAGCGCCAGGTCCGGAGTATTACCAACAACAAGCCGATTACAAAATTGACATCGAACTCGACGATAAAAACACACGCTTGTATGGGATTGAAACCATTACCTACCACAACAACGCCAAGGAATCTTTGGATTATTTGTGGATTCAATTGGATCAGAACCAACAAGCCAAAAATTCGTATTCAAAATTGGTGGGCAGCAATAAAACTGATCCAGCGATGAGTCCACAGGGTTTTTCACGCAGTTATTTGGAAGAAAAATTTGACGGAGGATTTCGTATTGATTACATCAAAGATGCCACGGGAAAACCCATGAAATACACCATCAACCAAACCATGATGCGGGTTGAATTGGCCAAACCTCTGGCGCATGGGCAAAGCGTTTCGATGACCATTAAATTCTGGTACAACATCAATAATTATATGCTAGATGGAGGCCGTTCGGGCTACGAGCACTTTGATAAAGACAGCAATAATCTGTATGTGTTGGCGCAATTTTATCCCAGAATGGCGGTCTATAATGATGTGGAAGGTTGGCAAAACATGCAATTTTGGGGTAGTGGCGAATTTGCACTTCCATTCGGAAATTTTGAAGTAAACATTACCGTTCCTGCCGATCACATTATGGAGGCTACCGGTACTTTGCAAAATAGAAATGAGGTTTTTACACCGGCTCAATTGCAACGCTACGCTTTAGCCGAAAAATCATTTGATAAACCAGTAATTGTAGTTACCCAAGCTGAGGCCGAGGCTGCCGAAAAATCCTTTTCAACCCAAAAGAAAACCTGGAAATTCAAAGCCGAGAATGTGCGTGATTTTGGCATTGCCACTTCACGAAAATTTATCTACGACGCCATGGCAGTAAAATTGGGCGGCAAAAATGTGATGGCCGTTTCAGTTTACCCCAAAGAAGGCAATCCACTGTGGGAAGAATATTCCACTAGAGCCGTTGCACATACCTTAAAAAGTTATTCGAGCTACACCTTTGATTATCCCTATCCCAAAGCGGTTTCGGTACACGCCAATGATCAAGGTATGGAATACCCTATGATTTGTTGGAATTTTGGCCGTCCAGATCCAGACGGAAAATACACAGACCGACTCAAATACGGTATGTTGGGCGTGATTATTCATGAAGTGGGACATAATTTTTTTCCCATGATTGTGAATTCCGACGAGCGCCAATGGACGTGGATGGATGAAGGGTTAAATACCTTTATGGAATACTTGGCCGAGATCACATTTGATCCCAATTTTCCTGTTGATCGTGGGCCGGCTCGACTAATTGTACCCTATATGAGCGGAGCACAATCGGGTTTGGAACCCATTATGACCAATTCCGAAAGTATACGGCAATTTGGTAGCAACGCCTATGGTAAACCGGCTGCCGGATTAAACATCTTGCGCGAAACCATTATGGGCCGTGAGTTGTTTGATTATGCTTTTAAAACCTATGCCAACCGCTGGAAATTCAAGCACCCCACGCCCGAAGATTTCTTTAGAACCATGGAAGATGCCTCGGCCGTAGATTTAGATTGGTTTATCAGGGGCTGGTTTTATACCACTGATTATACCGACATAGGCATCAAAGAAGTAAAAAAATATTTTGTATCCAATAATGAAACCAAAGAGGTCAAAGACTATTTGTCTAAAAGACGTCGCCGCCGTTCGGGAACGGATGGGCCTATGGTGTATATGGTGGCCGAAGGCAGTGTAGACTACACACCCGATATGAACAAATCATTTGACCCCAAAGAAATTACCCATTTGGATGCATACATAAAATCACATTTCACCCCAGAGGAACAAGCCAAGTTAACTGTTCCCAAGTATTTTTATCAGGTAACTTTTGATAAACCCGGCGGTTTAGTGATGCCCATAATAGTGGAGTTAACTTTTGAGGACGGCAGTACAGAAAACCATGTTTTTCCAGCACAGATTTGGCGCCTCAACGATGCCGAAGTTTCGCGTACTTTTGCCACACAAAAGGCCATTACCAAAATTGTGGTCGATCCCAAATTAGAAACCGCCGATATTGATGTAACCAACAATACCTGGCCCAAGCAAGAGGTTCAATCAAAGTTTGACTAACAATTACATTAAAACAAAGCAAGTATGTTTGGAATAGGTGGCGGTGAAATTGTATTCATCATTTTAGTAATCTTAATGCTGTTTGGCTCCGATAAAATTCCAGAAATCGCCCGAACATTGGGCAAAATTATGGCGCAGCTCAAAAATGCGACCAATGATATCAAAAGTGAAATACAAAAGGGAGCTGAAGTAAATGGCTTAGACTCAACAATCTCTAATTTTAAAAGCGATTTTACCAACATAGGTAGCAGCATCACCAAAGATATTCAAGAAGCTAAAACCGATATGGAAACCCAGGCTAATTCTACTCTAGAAGGCGTTGCCAAAGAAGCAAACGAACTTGAAGGACCTGTAAAACGCCAATTCTAAATGAAGGAAATTATTGCCTATGACCAACAACTGTTTGTATTTCTCAACAATTTGGGATCTACAACCTACGATGGTTTTTGGTTGTTTCTCACCAAGCAAACCCATTGGACGCCCTTTTTTTTGGTGCTGCTTCTTGTGATTTATAAAAAAATTGGGTGGAAACAAACCCTGTTTTTGTTGGTTTTTATGGCGGCGCTCATCACCTTTACTGATCAGTTTACCAATTTGGTGAAAAACAATGTGCAACGGTTACGTCCTTGCAACACGCCCAATTTACAAGGACTTATTCGTATAGTTAAAGCCAGTGACACCTTTAGTTTTTTCTCGGGACATGCGGCCAATTCGATGGCCTCGGCTACTTTTTTGTATGCCGTTTTTCACAAGCAAATGAGCTGGTTCAAGTGGCTCTTTTTGTGGCCGCTCGTATTTGCCTACAGTCGCATTTACTTAGGACTACATTTTCCGCTCGATATTTTGGCCGGTTTTGCCATTGGAAGTTGCATTGGCTACGCTTTTTCTCGTTTGTATGTAAATGCGGAAAAAAGATCGTTTTTTGGGTTTATTTTTAGGAGCTAATTCCAGCTGTCCGCTTTATTTTTTGTGTCCAACCCGGCCACAAAAAGATGTCACTTCCATCTGGGCTATAACACCCGGCTCACGGTAAGGCCGTCGCGTATGGGTAGCAATACCGTTTCTACACGTGGATCATTGCGCAATAATTCATTGTATTCAAGCAGAATTTTGGTACTTGGGTCATTGGGTTGCAGCGGTTCCAATACTTTGCCACTCCACAACACATTGTCCGAGAGTATAATGCCACCCCTATTCATTTTGGGGACTATGAGTTCGTAATAATTTAGGTAATTTTCTTTGTCGGCATCGATAAATACCAAATCAAATGTTACATCTAGCGTAGGAATTATGGCCATTCCCTCGCCCAAGTGTTGTACAATTTGTGCCCCCCATCCCGATTGATCGAAGTACTTGCGCTGAAAATCAACCAATTCTTCCTTGATGTCAATGGTATGCAACTGCCCGTTTTTTTGCATGCCTTCGCACAGACAAAGCGTGGCATAGCCGGTATACGTCCCAATTTCTAAGATGGTTGTTGGCCGAATTAATTTAGACAACATACTGAGTACGCGCCCTTGAAAGTGTCCGCTTAGCATGCGCGGCAGCAATACTTTTTGGTAGGTTTCTTTGTTGAGTTGCGCCAACAAATGCGGTTCAGCCTGGCTATGTTTTTCGATGTAATCTTCTAATTCTTCCGAAATAAAGTGCATGAAAAGGAAATTTTAGGTTGGCGTCAAAGTTATCAAAATCTGAACTCATCAAATCAACAAATAGTCGTTAAATTTGCCGCATGACCGAACCCAAAAAAGACATCCGCGCGTGTAGTAAAGAACAACTTCGCGAATTTTTTGTTGCCCAAGGCGATCAAGCTTTTCGCGGAAACCAAGTGTATGAATGGTTGTGGAACAAAGGTGCCCATCATTTTGCCGACATGACCAATTTGTCCAAACCCACACGCGAATTGCTCGAAACCCATTTTGTTATCAACCACATTGCTGTCGATCAAATGCAACGCAGCAGCGATGGAACCGTAAAAAACGCGGTTCGGTTGCATGATGGTTTGGTGGTTGAATCGGTATTAATCCCTACCCAAACCCGAACTACTGCCTGTGTGTCGAGTCAAGTGGGGTGTAGTTTAGATTGTAATTTTTGTGCCACCGCTCGCCTCAAACGCATGCGTAACTTAGAACCCGGCGAAATCTATGACCAAGTGGTGGCCATTGATCGCGAAAGCCGTTTGTACTATAATAGGCCGTTATCGAATATTGTGTTTATGGGCATGGGCGAGCCACTCATGAATTACCCCAACGTAATCAAAGCCATTGATCTCATTACTGCCGAAGAAGGCTTGGGGATGTCGCCCAAACGCATCACGGTATCTACATCTGGCATTCCCAAACTCATCAAAAAAATGGCCGATGACGAGGTGAAATTCAAGTTGGCGGTTTCTTTGCATTCGGCCATTGACGAAGTGCGCGCACGCATTATGCCGTTTTCAGTAAATTTTCCGTTGCAGGACTTGCGCGAGAGTTTGGCCTATTGGTACCAACATACCAAAAGTAAAATTACCTACGAATACGTGGTTTGGCAAGGTATTAACGACAACCGCGAAGCCATTGAGGCTTTGGTCAAATTTTGTAAATATGTGCCTTGTAAAGTAAATCTTATCGAATATAATCCCATAGACGACGGAGAATTTCAGCAAGCATCACCTGAGGCTATTAATCAGTATATTCAGGCCCTAGAAAAAGCCAATATTGTAGTAAAAGTGCGCCGAAGTAGAGGCAAAGATATTGATGCAGCCTGTGGCCAATTGGCCAATAAGTCATAAAAAAATGCCTCTAAATTTAGAGGCATTTCCGTTTTTTTTTTAACTATCAATTAGGGATTGCCGATGATAATGTTGTAGGCATTTCCGTTTATTGTAAATACCGCCAAATTATCGCAATCGCCTGAACCATAATTTAAGGTTGAGGTGCGTGTTCCCCGCTGAAACGTAATTACCCCTTGAACAATTAGTGGTTTGTTGATTTCGGCACAACTTATTTTTACAAGTAATGGAGAAGTTATTGTACTTATTTGATCCGGTAGATTAGGATAGGTAGTAGTCCAATTTCCGGTGACTTCGTATATATTATCATAAAAATTCAAAGGGGTGTTGTAGCCAGCAATAATTTTTCTAGTTCTTGTACCTACTCGATCAAACATTCGTCCATCAGGAAAGGTAGCGGTTAGATCCATGTTCATAACAACCACTGGAAGATTTTGCTCAAATGTACGTGTGAAATTTTTGTTGCCCTCAATTTTAATGTCGTTGTGGTAAAAATTCACAAATTCATAATTGATCGTTTGAGAAGCGGCAGTGGGTTGATACACAAAGGTAACGATGATTTGCCCCTTTAATACATTGCCATTGGCCATTGGGCAACCAACTGTGCCAAAATCAATGGTTTTGGTTACGGTTTGTCCCACTTGCACAGCCGTTCCAAAAGCAGGGTTTCTGGTTACCGTTGCACATGCCGGTAAATTATTTTGGCTAGTAGCCGATTCCAATCCGCGTCCATTGGCGTTGGTCGCTGTAGCATCGTAAGCGTTTTCAACAACATCAGAAACATCGTCGTTGGCCAAATCAATTTTGGCGTTAATTTTAGCCTCATCCGCAACGGAGCCTAAATCTTCTTTCTGGCAACCTATGAAGGTTAAACCACAAACCAGTACAAGTCCTAAAATTTTTGTTTTCATATGATTAATATCTTTAAAGTTGGCTGAAAGACCAAAAATAGCGAAATAGGTTTAACCACAAACTTTTTTTTTTCATAGCACCGCATTGTAGTACATTTGTTTCGCCATGAATGTAAGCGCTCAAATCAAACAACCCATACTACAAGAGATGGAACTTTTTGAAAAAAAGTTCTATGCATCCATGAGTTCTAATGTGGCCTTGCTTAACAGCATTACCTATTACATTGTGAACCGAAAAGGAAAACAAATGCGTCCCATGTTTGTGTTTCTCACGGCCAAAATGTTAGCCGATGGCGTAATAAACGAACGTACCTACAGGGGTGCTAGTGTAATAGAACTGATACATACCGCCACCTTAGTTCACGACGACGTGGTCGATGACAGCAACCGTCGTCGGGGATTTTTTTCGATAAATGCCTTATGGAAAAATAAAATTGCCGTTTTAGTGGGTGATTTTTTATTGTCAAAAGGGCTCTTGCTTTCTATTGATCATGGTGATTTTGACTTGCTTCAAATAATCTCAGTGGCCGTTCGCGAGATGAGTGAAGGCGAGTTGTTGCAAATCGAAAAAGCCAGAAGATTAGACATTACCGAAGAGATTTACTACGAGATTATTCGCAAAAAAACGGCAACCTTAATTGCTTCCTGTTGTGCCTTGGGTGCCAAATCGGTTTGTGACGATGAACATAAAGTTGCCCAAATGCGCAAATTTGGCGAACTCATTGGCATGGCCTTTCAAATAAAAGATGATTTATTTGATTATACCGATGCCGCTATTGGCAAACCTACAGGCATTGATATCAAAGAGCAAAAAATGACGCTGCCGTTGATTCATGTGCTCAATACCTGCAGTGCCAAAGAAAAAGCATGGCTAATCAATTCGATCAAAAACCACAACAAAGACAAAAAACGAGTGAAAGAAGTCATTGCGTTTGTGATTCAAAACCAAGGTTTACAATTTGCTCAAAAGCGTATGATTGGTTTTCAACAAGAAGCATTGGCACTCTTGCAGCAGTTTCCCGATTCCACATACAAAGAAGCCCTCATCTTGATGGTTAATTATGTGATTGAACGAAAAATATAATTTTTTTCATTTATAAGTCTTTGTAAAACAAGATGAAAGAAAAATAATTCTATTTTTTTTTAATCTGCACACAACCCTTTTCTTTTTTTGTGCGTCTATGTTAGTAG
>VEQT01000060.1 GCA_018883065.1 Flavobacterium sp. | reverse complement strand
AAAGCTGTTGAATTAGATAGTTATATTATTAGTGAATTAAGTGATTTAGGTGCGACTTATTATCGTCAAAAAATGTTTAATTACGCAATTGCAATTTTGAATATTACTACAACGAATCCGAACAACAAGAATATTGTAAATGATAACAATTTTTTAGGATATGCCCTTTATTTTGATAATAAAGACAAATCAACTCCAGATAAAATTGCCTTACAACAAGCTGATAAAGCTATTGCTGTGGTAATTGAATCAATACCTACATCACAAGATGCATTTATATACAGAGCAAGAATAAATCAATTACTTCAGTCTTTTGATTTGATGGTTAAATTTTATGAAGAATATGTTCGTTTAGTAGAGCTAAAAGGCACTGAGGAAATCACAAAGCACAAAGTTAAAATGATTGAGGCATATTCAAATATTGCACTCTCTCATAAGAAATCTGACAAAATAAAAGCCAATGATTATTTTAAGAAAATAGTTGCATTGGATCCCACTAATGAACTTGCAGTTGAATCGTTGAAACATTTGAATTGATAAAATCATATAAAACCGACAGGAGACTGTCGGTTTTTTTTATGGTTTTTTATTTGCTGAATGATTGGTAAGTTGGCATTAAAGAGGGAAATTTTTGCTTATAACACATAATTTAATTAAAAATTTCAACCAAGTATCCTAAATATTCTGGAACAATCCCGGCAGTTCAGGGCCAAAATACAGTTGTGTAATTTAATTAGCTTGTTTAATTCAATATTTTTAATAAAAACCATTCGTGTATTCATGGCAAACTATAAAGTATTATATCGCTCATCTTGTTGTCTTTCATCTTACGTATAAATAAAAATACCCTCAGTCCCTCTCAATAGTGGATTTCAAGAAGTCATAAAGTCTAAATCTAAAGTCGTAAAGTCTAAAGTCATAGAGTCTAAAGTCGATAATTACGAATTACTTTAAAATACTGCTGACAGCTACCATAAAAAAAAAGGCCACCCGAAGGCAGCCTTTTAAAATTAGGCACTTGTGCAATTAGTTTTTAATCACGCGAATGGTTTTTAACTCGGCGCCTTGTTGTATCACAATCGTGTACATGCCGGCTCTAAATTGTTCGCCAATTGCTTCGTTATCAATAGCATCAAACGCAATTTCTTTGTTATAAACCAATTTACCAGTCATGTCGTAGGCTTTGATTACAAAGTTTTCTTCGTTGTTGCTAATAGCTTTTACATTAAACGCACCACTAAACGGATTCGGATAAGCTGAAACAGCTAAACTAACATAGTCATCTTCAGTGTTTTTAGTTGCAGCTGCTAAGGTTACTGTAATCACGTTACTGTCTGCTGTACAGGTTCCGTTGGTTACTCTAGCTCTATAGTAATAGGTTACCGTTCCGTGTGTTGCCACATAAGTTGATCCAGTTGCTCCCGCAATTGCAGTATATGTTCCCGTTAAGCTAGTAGAACGTTGCCATTGGATTGTTCCTGTATTAGAACTCAAGGTCAATGTAGACGTGTAAGTAGTTCCTGAAAGCAGCGTGCGAGGTCCGGCAGTAACCGTACCAACAGCTGCAGCTGGATTTACAGTTACTAATACTCCCGGAGAGTTGGCTACAGTACACGCATTGTTTACAACAGCTACTCTATAGTACGTGTTAACCAATGGGCTTGCCGCATAGGTTGCCGCAGTTGCACCAGCAATATCGGTATAGGTAATATTGTCTGAAGAGGATTGCCATTGTCTATTTCCAACTGCACCAATTGAGGTCAAAGTTCTGCTATTTCCAGCGCAAATTGCACCAGCCGATGAAACAGTTCCAGCAACTGATTTTGCACGAACATCAATAAATACAGGATCGGTATCTACTGCGCTACACAATCCACTAGTTACGGTAGCCTTGTAGTAGGTAGGTACGGTTAAGTTTGCAGCGGTATAAGTTGCTGTAGCAATACCTAAAGAAGTCCAGGTTACTTGATCAGTAGATTTTTTCCACAAAATAGTACCGGTATTTCCACTTAAACTTAATACGGTGCTGTTTGTTCCACTACATACACTCACTCCTCCACCTGAAATTGAACCGGCTACAGAAGTCGGGTTTACAGTTACCGCAGCCGATAATATAGTTGTTGCAGCTGCACAAACGCCGTTTGTTACGGTTGCTTTGTAATATGATGTCGCTGAAGGACTAGCCGCATAAGATGTTGCATTTGCTCCGGCAATAGGCGAATACGTTCCTGTACTTGTAGAAGCCGATACCCATTGAATTGAACCCGTATTTCCGGTTAGGGTTAATGTTCTGGATGAGCCGCTACATACTGCGCCCGCTCCGGCTATTGTTCCAGCAACTGATTTTGCGTCAACGCCAATCATCACTGAATTAGAAGGAATAGCTGCACAACCGGTTAAGCCAACCATTGCACGGTAATAGGTTGCAGTACTCAAATTCGCTACCGTAAGTGTTGAGGATGTACCAACAACGTTTGCAAACGTTACATTGTCGAGAGATGATTGCCATTGAATACTACCAATGGCGTCATTTACTCTAAGTACAGAACTGTTTGTTCCTGTACATACCGTGGTAGCTCCAACCGTTGTTCCTGCGTTGGCAGGTAAACTGGTCATTAAAGCAATCGCATCTGTAGTTGCAGACGAACACGTTCCGCTGGTTAAAACAGCTCTATAATAGGTATTTGCACTTAAGTTGGTTGCCGTATAGCTAGCAGCAATTGCGCCAACAATATCAGTATAGGTTACATTGTTGTTTGACGATTGCCATTTGATGGTGCCTACGTGTCCAGACAATGTTAAAACGGTACTATTTGTACCCGCACAAACACGTATGTTTCCACCTTTAATTACTCCCGCTTTTGAGGCAGGGGTAACAGTAACAGTTGCAGCAGCTGTTGCAGCAGAAGTACAGTTTCCGCTTGTTACAACCGCTTTGTAGTATTGTGTTGAAGTGTTTGCTGGTGTAGTATAGGTGGCAGCAGTAGCGCCAGCTATATTGGTATAAGTACCCGTAATAACAGCGCTAGATTGCCATTGGATTGATCCAGAGTTACCAGTCAATGTAAGGGTTTTTGTACTACCAGCACACATGGCACCTGCACCTGAAATTGTTCCTGCTACAGATCTAGGAACACTTAATATTGCTGCTGCCGAATATTGAACTCCACAGGTTGGAGTACTTCCAACTATTGAAACTAATGCTCTGTATTTGTATCCACTTAACGTGCTACTTACATTGCCTATAGATAAGGTAGAAGTTGTTGCGCCAGTATATATATTAGCAGTAATAGTCGATGCGCTATTCGCCACATTAATCCAAGATGTACCTGTTGGTGTTTGGTATTGCCAAACATAGGACATCACAGTTGTGCGATCACTTGAATTAGTGAGAGATGCGCCAACACTAAATGAGGCAGAACCTGCGCTACACACTGTTGTGTTAGCAGGTGCAGAATTGATTACTATTGCAGGATAAATTGCTGAATTGGCATCATTACAATCCAAATTGTTGGTTGAATAGCCCAATGGCGCTGTTGAGGAGTGCAAGGCAGCAACAGTTGTTGAACCAAAACCATCAAGATCTGCATCTACATAATAATTTGTTGCTTGATAAGGGGCATTGCTGAAGTAAATATTGTCAACATACACTTTGCTGCTACCAAAAGGAGTTCCTTCTAATTTAAATTGAATAATAGCACTTTTATCAATGTTGCTGTATTGTGATAAGTTTATATCATAACTGTTCCAGCCCGATAACGAAGGTGTTAGCGTAACCGATTGTTCTACTGGTCCAGCGTTAATTAAAAATACTTTAAATGCAGTACAATTGGGCGTCCAAATGTCCATGTGAAGGAAATTCATTCCCGAGGCATTTACTGGATCAGCAAATTGTACTCCTTGGTAATTTAAACTGCTGTAAAGCTTGGTTGTATTGCCAGCAATTGCTACGTCTGCCACAACAGTAGATTGTCCCCAATTTGGATACCAATCTGTTCCAGCCAAATTAGTGTAGGCATCACTGAACAACGAAATTACATTCGCAGCAGGTACAGTTGGAGTTGGCGCTGCTGTAACTGGTTCAGTTGGTAAAACTACTCCAGTGGCAGATTTCCAGAAATACACGTTATCCACATACACAACTCCGGCACCAACAGGAAGACCAGAAAATATCATTTGTGAAACATGCTCTCTAGTAGTAAGCCCAACAAAATCTGACAGGTTAATGTCAAAACTATTCCAGCCAGATAAGGTAGGATTAAGGGTAATTTCGTGTTCTCTATCGTCGCCACCACCATATCCGTTATTGGCGCCAAAATCAACCAATTTTACTCTGAAAGTAGTCATGTTGGGTGTCCATACATCGATATGCATTTTTTGCATCGACGAAGCGTTAAAGCTGTTTCCGCCCGTGGTTTCAATTCCTACAAAGTTTAAGCTTTCGTACAATTTAGTATCGTTTCCAGCAATTTGCGTATTTGTCAAAGTGGCGCTTGACCAGTCAGTTCTCCACGTATCAACAGCAATGTCTGCATAGGCATTACTAAACATCGAAATAACATCACTTGCATTTCTACTCGGAGGCGTTGGAGCTGCAGTTGTTGGAACTGAACTTACACTAGTTACCACAAAATTGGTACTTACGCTTTTGCTCTTAAATAAGTTATCTACTGTTCTTTGCGTGGCTTTTATTACAGCAGTACCTGCGCCCATAATGGTTATGTTGTTTCCTGATACCGATGCTACTGCAGGATTGCTGCTGCTGTAGATAAATCCACCGGTGCTATTACTAGTGGGTGGGGTGATGCTAAATGGCGCATCGCCAACAACTTTACTTGGTACAGTAAATGTACCAAACGTAGGATCAACCAAGGCAGCTGATTCTTTCCAGAAATACAAGTTGTCTAAATACACCACACTTGATCCAAAAGGAGTTCCTTCAAGCTTAAATTGTCCGATGTTATTTAAAGCAACCGCAGGAAATTGTGCCAAGTTAATGTCATAGCTATTCCATCCAGCAATTGTTGGTGTAAGCGTTACAGATTGCTCACCAATTCCAGCATTAATTAAAAACAGTTTAAATGCAGTACAGTTGGGTGTATAAATATCAACATGTAAATTGGTCATTCCAGAAGCATTGATAGGCGAAGCAAATTGAACTCCTTGGTAGTTTAAATTAGTATATCGCTTAATGGTATTTCCAGCCACTGTGATATCTGAAACCAAGGTGCTTTGTCCCCAATTTGGAAACCAATCGGTGCCTGCAATGTTGGTGTAGGCATTACTAAATAAAGAAATAATTAAATCACTTGATCGCGCAGGCGGAGTGGCTGGCGAAAGGGTTGGTGCAGGATAACTCACAGTAAAAACCGAAGTGGCATTTCCAGCACTAAAACTTCCATCGGCTGCCTGATTAGCTGTGATTATTGATGTCCCAGCGCCAACTACAGTTACAGTTGTTCCTGAAATTGTGGCTACAGCTGGATTACTACTGGTGTAGGTAAACGCACCTGCGCTATTGCTTGTAGGCGGTGTAATTGTAAATGGAGCGGCACCAACTAGCTTAGATGGCACAACAAATCCTGTGATTGTAGGTAAAACAGCAGGAGTGTAAAAATAGATGTTGTCGTAATACACGGTAGTGCCACCAAAAGGAGTACTCACAAATTTAAATTGAATGATGTTGTTTAATGCAATTCCTTGAGCGGTATACGCGCTTAAATCAACGTCATAACTATTCCATCCTGAAGCGGTTGGATTTAGTGTTACTTTTTGTTCAATGCCTCCAGGATTGATTAAAAACACATCAAAAGCGGTGCAATTTTCTGACCATAAATCCAAATGTAATTTGGTCATTAACGAGGCGTTTACTGGGCTGGCAAATTCAACACCAATGTAATTGAAATTACTTAATTTTTTTACTGCGTTGCCGCCTGCAGTCTCATCAGAAACTACGGTTGATTGCCACCACCAGGGAGCAAAATTGGTTCCCGCCAAATTGGTGTAGGCATCTGAAAACACAGACACTACACTGCTGGCGTTTCTAGAGGGCGGTGTGGGGGCCGACACTGTAGGGACGTTTTGTGCAAATGCAAGCGTAGATAACAATAGCATGCACAGTGAATACATTTTTTTCATTTTGATTTTTGGTTTAAATTAATACGGGTTGAAAGTAAACATTTAGTCTACAGACACATGATTGATTTACCTATATAAAAACTATACGTATTTAATTTTTTTTGGAAATCAAGTATTTTATAAATGACATAAATTTATTTGTGTAATTAATTGAAAATCATAATTATAAATTATATTTAGAAGTAAATAGATTGGTTTTTTATTCGTTCTTATTCTACTTTAGAACATGTCAAATGCTGATTACAACGATGTAGTTCATGTGATTTTCAGATTCATTTTTCATGTTTCATTCCTATTGTTGAGATTTTATTCGTACCGATTTATATCCGATAGATATTTGTATACCTTTGTCGCTAAGAAAAAAATATGGCAACCAAAACAATGCAATCCGAAGTTTCAGCAGGTATTTATTTGCCCTTGATGGAAGAATTTTACACCATTCAGGGCGAAGGATTTCACACCGGAACGGCTGCCTATTTTATTCGAATTGGGGGCTGTGATGTGGGTTGCCATTGGTGTGATGTAAAGGAAAGTTGGGATGCAAATTTGCATCCGCCCACGTCTATTGAATCGATAGTAGACCATGCGCAACACTTTGCCGACACTATTGTAATAACTGGAGGTGAGCCGCTCATGTGGAATATGCTTCCGTTAACAGCTGCATTAAAAGCAGCCAATCTCAGCATTCATATTGAAACGTCTGGCGCCTATTCCTTTACGGGTATTTGGGATTGGGTGTGCTTGTCACCTAAAAAAAATAAATTGCCTTTGCCTGAAGCCTATGAAAAAGCACAGGAATTAAAGGTTATTATCTACAACAAACACGATTTTATTTTTGCCGAGGAGCAAGCTGCTTTAATTAACAAAAATGCCATCTTATTTTTACAGCCCGAATGGAGTAAAAGAAACGAGGTTACTCCGCTAATTGTGGAGTATGTAATGAAAAATCCAAAGTGGCGAATCTCGCTTCAAACGCATAAGTATTTAAATATTCCTTAAGATAATTTAATCAGCATAGAATCAGATTTAAATTTCTTTGTATACTTGTTATTAAAATGTAATCCTATGAAAAAATATACACTTTTTCTTCTCCTTTTTGGGAGTTTTAATTTGTTTGCTCAGCGCACTTGCGCTACGCCTCAAAAAACGCAAGAACTCATCCAAACGGTTCCAGGTTTTGCAGCACATCACGAGGAAATGAAATCGTACTTGCGCAATACTTCTCAAGAAAATTTGTTCAACAAGCCCAACGCACCTCAAGTTGTGGTAACCATTCCAGTTGTTTTTCATGTGTTGTATAAAAATGCTACTCAAAATATTTCGGACGCTCAAATATTATCGCAATTGGCTGTGCTTAATGCCGATTACCGCAAATTGAATACCGATTTTAATACGGTTGTACCCTCGGCCTTTCGGCCATTGGGTGCCGATATGGAAATAGCGTTTTGTTTAGCTACTCGAACACCAACTGGTGCAGTTACAACTGGAATCACCAGAAAATCAGTGGCCAGTTCCTTTAGTTTTGACAACAATTACTATGCTGCCTCTGGTCAACCTGCATGGGATCCTACTAAATACCTAAATATTTGGGTGGGCAAGTTTTCTGATAATTCCCTGTTGGGCTTTGCTTATTTGCCTGATTCGGCAGGAGCCAATTATGATGGACTTTGCATTAGCTATACTGCATTTGGAACTACCGGAACTGCAGCTGCTCCGTTTAACAAAGGCCGAACAGCAACGCACGAAATCGGGCATTACTTTGGGCTAGACCATCCTTGGGGTGCCGACGGAAGTAATTGCAATTCTGCCGCCAATAGTGATGGAGTTGCCGACACGCCTGCTACCAATAATCCGTATTACAATTGTCCAACATTTCCTAGCAATACCAATGCATGTACCACAACAGCCAATGGATCTATGTTTATGAATTACATGGATTATGTAAATGATGCGTGTATGGCTTTCTTTACAGCAGGTCAAAAAGCGATTATGCAAAATACATTGGCGGGCCCACGTTTAAGTTTAATCACATCAAACAATGGCTGTGGTGCATTAAGTCTTGACGATTTTGAAGCGATTAATGCTATTGCAGTTTATCCCAATCCAGTAAGTAATTACTTTCAAATTACATCACCTCAAATAGCTATAGACGAAGTTGAACTTTTTAATGCATTAGGACAATTGGTTGGTAAACAAAAACTTTTGGTTGTCAATGCCCAAGTGAATGTAAATGAATTGGCGGCAGGAACCTATTATTTGCGAATCTACAATCAAGGAGCATTTGTAAAATCAGCAAAAATTGTCAAAGAATAAATCTTACTTTTTTATAGAAAATTCTAAAACGTATCTTAGGGTATTTGTTAATAGAGTCTAGCCAAGTAATCGTGATGTTCGCCTTCTATAATCAATTCACACTGCAAACCATTGGCCTGAGCTGCCCGTTGTAAGGTGTTGTAATCCAAATAAAGCCAAGGAAATGGTTTGTCGGTTTGGCCTTTATACGAAACGGTAAATGTGATTTCTCCATAATACCCATTAGCAGGAATCGAGTAACTTCCGTCTTCATTTTCGTCATACATGTAAATTAGATCGGAGCTGTCTATTACGATTTGACCGCCAGGATTTAAGAGTGATTTTATTTTTTGCAAATAGCTCGGTAATTCGGCCAACGTCCTAAAAATCCCCGTGCCATTCATCAAAAGCAAAATGGTGTCAAAGGATTCATTTTCTATCGTTAACAAATCTTGGACAACTGCGTTTTTTAAGCCGCGAAGGATGCAAGCTTGAATAGCATGGACTGAAATATCAATTGCTTTTACATCATATTCGTTGTTTTGCAAATACAAACTATGGCTGCCTGCACCGCAACCTACGTCCAATATTTTGCCTTTGGCTAATTCTAGTGCTTTTTGTTCAATAAGCGGCATTAGGGCAAACGATCGAAACAAATAGTTCACCGGCATTTCATCAGCCTCTGAAATAGAGGTTTCGGTTAGTAGATCTTCTGGGTAATTGTTAGTTTGAAAATCGAGTATGGCTTGACCAAAAAGATCTTTCATAATTTTTTGTTTCAAGTTTATTTTGTGTTTTTCACTTTCCATCAAGGAAGGATTTTTAATTTTTAAAATTGTTATCTTTCCGATTTACAACCTGAAACTTACAACGTGAAACAAATTCTAGCGGAACTCAAAAAGTTAGCCAAAGATAAGCATCTTGAAAACAAAAAGTTTTTTGATAAGCTCAAAAAGAAAACACCCAAAAATTTGGATTATCTGATGCAAGAACTCCACGAAGCCGAATTTAAACGCACCGATTGTTTGCAATGTGCCAATTGCTGCAAAACTACAGGTCCGTTGTTTACTTCGGCCGATATTGAGCGCATTTCGAAGCATTTGAAGCAAAAGCCACAGCAATTTACTGATCAATATCTTCGCATAGACGAAGACCATGATTATGTGTTGCAATCGGTTCCTTGTACTTTTTTGGGCGCCGATAATGCCTGTTTTATTTATGATGTTCGTCCCAAAGCTTGTAGGGAATTCCCGCACACTGATCGCAAAAAATTTCAGCAAATTGCAGACTTGACGATGAAAAATGTAGCCATTTGTCCAGCGGCGTATAATATTGTGGAAACAATGAAGAAAAAAATATCCGTTTAAAATGAAAGTATATAGGTCTAAAATTGATTGGTGGTTGATGTTCATCGTATACGTTCCCTTTGTTTTTGCTATAGTCGAGGGAATCCAAAAAAAAGAATACCTCTTATCAGTTGTGTTTGTCGGGATAATTATCGTGATCAGTTATTTGTTTTACTCCATTCAATATAGAATAGAAGGGGAAAACGTATTTATTTGGCGAACCAAAATTGAAATCAAATCCATTCGCAAAATTTATAAAACCAGAAACCCACTTAGCTCCCCGGCCTTGTCTATCAATCGGATAGCCATTGTGTACAACAAATTTGACGAAGTGCTCATTTCACCTAAAGACCGTGCAGCATTTGTTCAAGAATTGGTGTTGGTGAATCCAGCGATAGAGGTAGATCTTTAATTGTAAATCAAATAAGGTTGGCGCATCAGTTTAAATGCGGCTAATCCAATTTCCCATGATTTTCGAATTTCTTCTTCACTCAATCCCGCTTCAATTTGATTTTGTAGCGTTTTTGTTCCAGCCAATTTGGTAAAAAAGGGCGTAAAGAAATTTGTTTTGTCTTCCCATTCATTGTAAGACGAAATCAACCATTTGAGTTCCAATTGTTGGGGTGCTGGCTCTGTTGAAAGGTCTTCGCCATAGCACTCTTTACCATTATACAAAGGGTCTTTAGCACCTAAATTGGGCATGGGTATAAAAGTGTATGGATGTGATTTTTGTTTGGGAGAACCGTAAATCTGAAATTGTTTATTGGTTCCTCTGCCCACACTTATAGGTGTGCCCTCAAACAAACACAAGCTAGGGTACAATTTAATGGCTTGGTCATTAGGCAAGTTGGGCGATGGTTTGGCAGGTAAACTGTAAGGCATTTCTCGGGTGTAATTTTCACAGGCTACAATTTTTAATGGACATTGTTTGCCGTCTTTTAACCATTTTTCTCCATTAATCATCAAGGCGTATTCGCCAATGGTCATTCCATGTAAAATAGGAATGGGGTGCATACCCACAAAGCTGCTGAATTCTTTTTCTAATACAGGACCGTCAACAAGAGTGCCATTGGGGTTTGGTCTATCCAATACCAAAAGAGTTAAGTTTTTTTCGGCACAGGCTTCCATTACGTAATGTAGGGTTGAGATGTAGGTGTAAAAACGCACGCCTACATCTTGGATGTCAAACACCAAAATGTCCAAGCTGTCTAATTGAGTTGCTTTGGGTTTTTTGTTGTCGCCGTACAAAGAGATAATGGGTAAATTGGTTTTGCTGTCTCTGCCATCAATGATGGTTTCACCGGCATCAGCTGTTCCACGAAAACCGTGTTCGGGGGCAAATATTCGAGTTAAATCAACGTGGGTTTTTGAGGTGAAGTAATCAACCAAATGCATTTTTTTGTGTGCAATTATGTCCAATTGCGATTGCGAAATGGTGTCGTAAACACTGTAAATTGAATCATACGAAATCAGTCCAGTTTGGTTTGAAACCAAACCCACTTTTTTGCCTTTCAATAAAGATAAGTAGCTTTTTACATTATCGGCGCCCGTTAAAAATTCAGTTGATTTGTAGCGGTTTTTAACCATGGTAGCTTTGGGTACAGCATAGTTTATGCTTCGTGCTGGCTGACAGGATTGTAGTAGCCCAACAACAACTAAAAGCACAATAAGTAACCAGCTAGAAATAATCTTGTTTTGCATCCTAAAATCTGAGCTGTTTGTCATGCTTCTCCTGAATAATAAATGGGTATTTTCGATGTAATTACTTCTAAAGCTGTATTTTTGAATCCCGATTAAACCCGCCATTTTGAATGTAGAATATTTTATTGCGAAACGCCTACTCAGCGCCAAAGGGCATAAAAGTAGTGTATCTGCTCCAATTATAAAAATTGCTATTGTTGCCATCGCTTTGGGTATGGTGATGATGTTGATTTCGGTAGCAACGGGAATTGGTTTGCAACAAAAAATACGGGAAAAAGTAGCTGCATTCAATGGACATATTACCATTTCAAATTATGAAGACAATCAATCTCAAGTAAGTGTCACTCCCATTTCGATTCATCAACGTTTTTATCCCAATTTTAGAGATGTTACAGGTATTTCTCATGTGCAAGCTGTTGCTGCTAAAGCAGGTATTATCCGCACGCCCAATGCATTTGAAGGTATTATTTTTAAAGGCGTAGGAAAAGACTATCAATGGAATAATCTAAAAGAGTATTTAGTTGAAGGAGCGTTGCCAAATGTTCAACACCAGTTGACCAACCAAGTGCTATTATCTGAGTATCTGTCCAAGCGTCTTTTGCTAAAGTTGGGAGATACATTTACCGCTTATTTTATGAAAGAGGATGGAGTGTCTATGCCAAATTTACGTGTATTTAAGGTAGTAGGTATTTACAATTCTGGTTTTCAAGAATTTGATGCTACCTATGTAATTGGGGATATTCGACATGTGCAACGCATCAATAAATGGCGGCCAGACGAGGTAGGCTCTTTTGAGGTTTTTGTATCTGATTTTACACAAATTAAAAATAAAGGCGAAGAGGTGTATTCGCAAACCAGCTCAACCTTAGATTCGCAAACCATCGTCGAAAAATACTACTATATTTTTGAGTGGTTGGCGTTGTTTGATTTCAATATTGTAGTGATATTAATTGTAATGATTGTAGTAGCTACCATTAATATGGTTGTAGCGCTTTTGGTCTTAATTTTAGAGCGAACGCAATTAATTGGTATACTCAAAGCGCTGGGTGCCTCCAATTGGTCGGTGCGCAAACTATTTTTATTCAACGCATTTCATTTGATTGTAAAAGGCTTATTGTGGGGTAATGGCATCGGTTTAGGGTTGCTTTTTTTGCAACACTACTTTGGGATTATTCATTTAAATCCGGAGAATTACTATGTAAATGAAGCTCCAGTTTATATTGATTGGCTGTATGTGGTCGCTTTAAATTTGGGCACAATACTGGTTTGTTTGTTGGTGTTGCTAATACCTTCCTACATTATTACTAAAATTTCTCCCATCAAGGCGATTCGGTTTGATTAGACCGTTCTCGTCCTCCACCTCGATTTCATTGTACCCGTCATACTCTTTTGTCTAAGACTTCTTTGTTCTAACCACTTGACTTTTAGATAAGAAGAAAAGGGTAAAAAAAAGGTTTATTTTTTTGTTTTGTAATAGGGAAAAAGGTTTTACATTTGCACCCCGCAGAAGGGAAGTTGT
>VEQT01000059.1 GCA_018883065.1 Flavobacterium sp. | reverse complement strand
GACTGAAAGATTGAATTTTGCCTCTACCAAAAACATTCATGACTATCCAGATTTTCTTGATGTTCAGGTAAAATCTTTTAAAGATTTCTTCCAATTGGAAACCAAATCTGACGAAAGAGGCAACGAAGGGTTATACAACACCTTCATGGAAAACTTTCCAATCACTGATACAAGAAATAACTTTGTATTAGAGTTCCTCGATTATTTTGTAGATCCACCCCGTTATACTATTCAAGAGTGTATAGAAAGAGGACTTACGTATAGTGTGCCTTTAAAAGCACGTTTAAAATTATACTGTACCGATCCAGAACACGAAGATTTTGAAACCATCGTTCAAGACGTGTATTTGGGTACAATCCCTTATATGACACCGAGCGGAACCTTTGTAATCAATGGTGCTGAACGTGTTGTAGTTTCTCAATTGCACCGTTCACCTGGTGTTTTCTTTGGACAATCCTTCCATGCTAATGGAACCAAATTATATTCAGCTCGAGTTATTCCTTTCAAAGGATCTTGGATTGAATTTGCTACCGATATCAACAGCGTAATGTACGCGTATATCGATAGAAAGAAAAAATTACCTGTAACAACTTTATTCCGTGCCATTGGATTTGAAAGAGACAAGGATATCCTTGAAATCTTTGACTTGGCAGAGGAAATTAAAGTTTCAAAAACAGGACTTAAAAAATACATCGGAAGAAAATTAGCCGCACGTGTTTTGAATACGTGGCACGAAGATTTCGTGGACGAAGATTCAGGTGAGGTTATTTCTATCGAGCGTAATGAAATCATTTTAGATCGTGATACCATTTTGGAAAAAGACAATGTGGAGCAAATTATCGATTCTAATGTGAAGTCTATTTTGTTGCACAAAGAGAATAATAACCAAGCAGATTATGCGATTATTCACAATACGCTTCAAAAAGACCCTACCAACTCAGAAAAAGAAGCTGTAGAGCATATTTACCGTCAGTTGCGTAACGCAGAACCGCCTGATGAGGAAACAGCTCGTGGCATTATCGATAAATTATTCTTCTCAGACCAACGCTACAACTTAGGTGAAGTAGGTCGTTACAGAATGAACAAAAAATTAGGATTAGATATCCCGATGGAAAAGCAAGTCTTGACCAAAGAAGATATCATCACCATCGTTAAGTACTTAATCGAATTGATCAACTCTAAAGCAGAGATTGATGATATCGATCACTTGTCAAACCGTCGTGTACGTACTGTTGGCGAGCAATTGTCTCAGCAGTTTGGTGTAGGTTTGGCCCGTATGGCAAGAACCATTCGTGAGCGTATGAATGTGCGTGATAACGAAGTATTTACGCCGATTGATTTGATTAACGCAAAAACGTTGTCATCTGTAATCAATTCGTTCTTTGGAACCAACCAGTTGTCTCAGTTTATGGATCAAACGAATCCATTGGCCGAGATTACGCACAAACGAAGATTATCTGCCCTAGGACCTGGTGGACTTTCTAGAGAGAGAGCCGGATTTGAAGTACGTGACGTTCACTACACACACTACGGACGTTTATGTCCAATTGAAACGCCTGAGGGACCAAACATTGGTTTGATTTCGTCATTAGGAGTTTATGCCAAAGTAAACGGAATGGGTTTCATCGAAACACCGTACCGCAAAGTAACCAATGGTAAAGTAGATTTGGTATCTACACCTGTGTATTTAAGCGCTGAGGAAGAAGAAGGCAAATTAATTGCACAAGCCAACATTAAAATGGAGGATTCGGGTAAAATTACTGCCGACAAAGTTATTGCCCGTGAAGAAGGTGATTTCCCAGTAGTTGATCCATCAGCTGTTCATTTTACCGACGTAGCACCCAACCAAATCGCTTCAATTTCAGCATCTTTAATTCCGTTCTTGGAGCATGATGATGCGAACCGTGCGTTGATGGGATCAAACATGATGCGTCAAGCCGTGCCGTTGTTGCGTCCAGAAGCGCCAATTGTAGGTACTGGATTAGAACGTCAAGTGGCCTCAGACTCACGTGTTTTGATCAATGCCGAAGGTCATGGTACTGTAGAATATGTGGATGCCAATATCATCACCATCAAATACGATCGTTCAGAAGAAGAGCGTATGGTGAGTTTTGAGCCAGACGAAAAAACATACAACCTTATTAAATTTAGAAAAACCAATCAAAGTACCAGCATCAACTTGAAACCGATTGTTCGTAAAGGCGATCGAGTAGTGCCAGGACAAGTATTGTCAGAAGGATATGCCACCCAAAATGGTGAGTTGGCTTTAGGTAGAAACCTAAAAGTAGCTTTCATGCCTTGGAAAGGATACAACTTCGAGGATGCGATTGTAATTTCTGAAAAAGTAGTGCGCGACGATATCTTTACGTCGATTCACATAGATGATTATTCGTTAGAAGTGCGTGATACCAAATTAGGAAACGAAGAATTAACCAATGATATTCCTAATGTATCGGAAGAGGCTACCAAAGACTTGGACGAAAACGGAATGATCCGCATTGGAGCAGAGGTAAAACCTGGCGATATCCTAATCGGAAAAATTACCCCAAAAGGGGAGTCAGATCCTACACCAGAAGAGAAATTATTGCGCGCCATCTTTGGAGACAAAGCGGGTGATGTAAAAGATGCTTCATTGAAAGCTTCTCCTTCATTGCACGGGGTAGTATTGGATAAAAAATTATTTGCAAGAGCCGTAAAAGACAAACGCAAACGTTCAAAAGATAAGGACGATTTGGGTAGTTTAGAAATGGAATTCGAGACCAAATTTGTCGAATTAAAAGACAAATTAATCGAGAAGCTATTTGTAATTGTAAACGGAAAAACCTCACAAGGTGTAATGAATGATTTGGGTGAAGAAGTATTACCAAAAGGTAAAAAATACACCCAAAAAATGTTATTCGCAGTAGAGGATTTTGCTCACTTAAGCAAAGGCCAATGGGTTGCTGATGATGCGACCAACAAATTGGTTAACGATTTGATTCACAACTACAAAATCAAATTAAACGATTTACAAGGTGCGTTGCGTAGAGAGAAATTCACTATCACGGTGGGTGACGAATTACCAGCAGGAATCTTGAAATTGGCCAAAGTGTACATTGCCAAAAAACGTAAATTGAAAGTGGGTGATAAAATGGCGGGACGTCACGGAAACAAAGGTATTGTTGCTCGTATCGTTCGTCATGAAGACATGCCTTTCTTGGAAGATGGAACACCAGTAGATATCGTATTAAACCCACTTGGGGTACCTTCTCGTATGAACATTGGACAAATTTATGAGACTGTTTTAGGATGGGCTGGAATGAATTTGGGTAGAAAATTTGCCACGCCAATTTTTGACGGTGCATCTTTAGATCAAATCAATGCATTGACCGACGAAGCAGGAATTCCACGTTTTGGACACACCTATTTGTATGACGGAGGAACCGGAGAACGTTTCCACCAACCGGCAACTGTAGGGGTAATCTATATGTTGAAATTAGGACACATGGTTGATGATAAAATGCACGCGCGTTCTATTGGACCGTACTCGTTAATTACGCAACAACCATTGGGTGGTAAAGCTCAATTTGGAGGTCAACGTTTTGGAGAGATGGAGGTTTGGGCACTTGAAGCCTATGGTGCATCAAGTACATTAAGAGAAATCTTAACCGTTAAGTCAGATGACGTAATTGGTAGAGCCAAAACCTACGAAGCGATTGTGAAAGGTGAAACCATGCCAGAGCCAGGTTTGCCAGAATCATTCAACGTGTTGATGCACGAATTGAAAGGTCTAGGACTTGACATTCGTTTAGAGGAATAAATCAGTAGGCTTTTGTCGGTATAGTAGTAGCTGTACCGACAACTGACTTCAAAAAATTCAATTTCAAAATAATTCAATAGTAATGACTATGATGAATAATAGAAATAACAATAAAGACAAAAACCCTATTAAAAGATTTGATAAAATCTCAATAGGTCTTGCTTCTCCAGAATCTATTTTGGCCGAATCAAGAGGGGAAGTTTTAAAACCAGAAACAATCAACTACCGTACCCACAAACCGGAACGTGATGGGTTGTTTTGTGAGCGTATTTTTGGTCCGGTAAAGGATTTTGAATGTGCGTGCGGTAAATACAAACGAATCCGATACAAAGGAATCATTTGTGACCGCTGTGGGGTTGAAGTGACCGAGAAAAAAGTACGTCGTGATCGCGTAGGACATATCAATTTGGTGGTGCCTATTGCGCACATTTGGTACTTCCGTTCGTTGCCTAACAAAATTGGGTACATCTTGGGCTTGCCATCCAAAAAATTAGACATGATTATTTACTACGAGCGATACGTAGTTATTCAAGCTGGTGCTGCAACCAATTCGGAAGGAGAATCCTTAAACCGATTGGACTTCTTAACGGAAGAAGAGTACTTGGCTATTTTAGATAAATTAGACGAGACACATCCAGGAAATCAATATTTGGATGACCAAGATCCAAATAAATTCATCGCCAAAATGGGTGCTGAATGTATTATGGATTTATTGGCGCGTATAGACTTAGATGCACTTTCGTATGAATTGCGTCACTCAGCCAATACTGAAACGTCTAAACAACGTAAAACAGAAGCGTTAAAGCGTTTACAAGTAGTAGAATCTTTCCGTGAATCAAACGAAAACAGAGAAAACCGTCCCGAGTGGATGATTATGAAAGTTGTACCTGTTATCCCACCCGAATTGCGTCCTTTAGTGCCGCTAGATGGTGGTCGTTTTGCTACATCCGATTTGAACGATTTGTACCGACGTGTAATTATCCGCAACAACCGTTTGAAAAGGTTGATGGAAATCAAAGCGCCTGAAGTAATCTTGCGTAACGAAAAACGTATGTTGCAAGAATCGGTTGATTCCTTGTTTGACAATACGCGTAAAGCATCGGCTGTAAAAACAGAATCCAACAGACCATTAAAATCACTTTCGGATTCCTTAAAAGGAAAACAAGGACGTTTCCGTCAAAACTTGTTAGGAAAACGTGTAGATTATTCGGCTCGTTCGGTAATTGTGGTTGGACCTGAGTTGAAGTTATTCGAATGCGGAATCCCAAAAGATATGGCTGCCGAATTGTACAAACCTTTTGTGATTCGTAAATTAATCGAAAGAGGAATTGTTAAAACCGTAAAATCGGCCAAAAAAATCATCGATAAAAAAGAACCAGTGGTTTGGGATATCCTTGAAAATGTAATCAAAGGACATCCTGTATTGCTAAATCGTGCGCCTACTTTGCACCGTTTAGGGATCCAAGCATTCCAACCCAAATTGATTGAAGGGAAAGCAATCCAATTGCACCCTTTAGTATGTACTGCGTTTAATGCGGATTTTGACGGTGACCAGATGGCGGTTCACTTGCCGTTAGGACCAGAAGCTATTTTGGAAGCACAATTGTTGTTATTGGCTTCGCACAATATCTTGAATCCGGCCAATGGTGCACCAATCACAGTACCTTCTCAAGACATGGTTTTGGGTCTGTATTACATGACCAAAGAGCGTATCTCTACTCCAAATCATAAAATTTTGGGTGAAGGATTAACCTTCTATTCTGCCGAAGAAGTAAATATTGCCTTGAATGAAGGTAAATTAGAATTGAATGCTCGAGTGAAAATTAGAGCAAAAGATTACAACGAAAATGGCGAGTTGGTGTACCAAATCATTCAAACTACTGCAGGACGTGTATTATTTAATGAAGTAGTTCCTGAAGTGGCGGGTTACATCAATGATGTATTGACCAAAAAGAATTTACGTGACATCATCGGACGCATTTTGAGTGTAACCGATGTGCCAACAACCGCAGCTTTCTTGGATAGCATGAAAGACATGGGGTATAAATTTGCTTTCAAAGGTGGATTATCCTTTAGCTTAGGGGATATTATTATTCCAGAACGCAAAGAAGAATTAATTGCCGATGCACGCGAACAAGTTGAAGGTATTTCTGCCAACTACAACATGGGATTGATTACCAACAACGAGCGTTACAACCAAGTAATTGACGTGTGGACATCGACCAATGCAATGCTTACAGAGTTAGCCATGAAAAATATCCGTGAAGACCAACAAGGATTCAACTCGGTATACATGATGCTTGATTCTGGAGCGCGTGGTTCGAAAGAGCAAATCCGTCAGTTAACCGGTATGCGTGGATTGATGGCAAAACCTAAAAAATCGACAGCAGGTGGTGGAGAGATCATCGAAAACCCAATCCTTTCGAACTTTAAAGAAGGTTTATCGATCTTAGAATACTTTATTTCTACGCACGGTGCGCGTAAAGGACTTGCCGATACCGCTTTGAAAACGGCGGATGCGGGGTACTTGACACGAAGATTGCATGACGTTTCACAAGATGTTATTGTAAATATCGACGATTGTGGAACCTTACGTGGAATTGAAGTTTCGGCTTTGAAGAAAAACGAAGAGATTGTTGAAACCTTGGGTGAACGCATCTTAGGACGTGTAGCTTTACAAGATGTAATCAATCCATTAACCTCAGAAATTTTGGTGCATGCTGGCCAACAAATTACGGAAGCCATTATGCGCGACATTGAATCCTCACCTGTTGAAAAAGTTGAGGTGCGTTCACCGCTTACTTGTGAGGCCTTGAAAGGTATTTGCGCCAAATGTTACGGACGAAACTTGGCCACTGGTCGTATGACCCAACGTGGCGAAGCAGTAGGAGTAATTGCAGCACAATCTATTGGTGAGCCAGGAACTCAGTTGACACTTCGTACATTCCACGTGGGAGGTACTGCAGGAAATATCTCAGAAGAGTCGAGCATTGTAACG
This sequence comes from Flavobacterium sp., assembly GCA_018883065.1. Lineage (GTDB taxonomy): Bacteria > Bacteroidota > Bacteroidia > Flavobacteriales > Flavobacteriaceae > Flavobacterium. Next base: position 6,270 of record VEQT01000059.1, on the reverse strand, counting down.
CGTTTTGATGGTCGTTTGGAAATCGAAGACTTGAAAACAGTAAAAGGTGAAGACAGCGAAGGAAATGCAGTTGACATTGTAGTTTCTCGTTCTACCGAATTGAAATTGGTTGACGTGAAAACCGGAATTGTATTAAACACACACAATATTCCTTATGGATCAAGTATCTATGTGAAAGATGCCGATGTAGTAAACAAAGGAACTGTTATTTGTAAATGGGATCCGTATAATGGAGTAATTGTCTCTGAGTTTACTGGAAAAATTGCCTACGAAGATTTAGAGCAAGGACAATCGTTCCAAGTAGAAATTGACGAGCAAACTGGTTTCCAAGAAAAAGTAATTTCTGAATCAAGAACCAAAAAATTAATTCCTACTTTATTGGTATACGGCAAAGACAACGAGTTAATCCGTTCATATAACTTACCGGTAGGCGCTCACTTGATGGTAGAGAATGGAGAAAAAATCAAGGCGGGTAAAGTCTTGGTGAAAATTCCACGTCGTTCGTCAAAAGCGGGCGATATTACTGGAGGTCTTCCAAGAATTACAGAGTTGTTAGAGGCTCGTAATCCGTCGAACCCAGCGGTAGTTTCTGAAATTGATGGTGTGGTTTCGTTTGGAAAAATCAAACGCGGTAACCGTGAGATCATCATCGAATCTAAATTTGGAGAAGTGAAGAAATACCTAGTAAAACTATCAAGCCAAATCTTGGTACAAGAAAATGACTTTGTACGTGCAGGTGCTCCGTTGTCAGACGGTGCAGTTACGCCAGACGATATCTTACGCATCCAAGGACCAGCAGCTGTTCAACAGTATTTGGTAAATGAAATTCAAGAAGTATACCGTTTGCAAGGGGTAAAAATCAACGACAAACACTTTGAGGTTGTTATTCGTCAGATGATGCGTAAAGTACGTGTTGAAGATCCAGGAGATACCTTATTTTTAGAAGAGCAGTTGATTCACACCAAAGATTTCATACTAGAAAACGACAAGTTATATGGTATGAAGGTGGTAGAAGATGCGGGTGATTCTGAGAACATCAAAGCGGGTCAAATTATTTCTCCACGAGAATTACGCGACGAGAATTCGTTGTTGAAACGTTCAGATAAAAACTTGGTTTCTGCCCGTGATGTAGTTACCGCTACCGCTACGCCAGTATTACAAGGTATTACCAGAGCATCTTTACAAACCAAATCATTCATCTCGGCGGCTTCCTTCCAAGAAACAACCAAAGTATTAAACGAAGCTGCTGTGGCAGGAAAAGTAGATTACTTAGAAGGCTTGAAAGAAAACGTAATTGTAGGTCATAGAATACCAGCCGGAACCGGTATGAGAGAATATGATCACACCATTGTAGGTTCGAAAGATGATTTTAATGAGATGATGGCCAGTAGAGAAGAATATATTTACTAAGATGAGTGATTCTAATTTACAACCCGGACAAATCAACATCGAGCTAGAAGAGGCGATAGCCGAAGGAATTTATTCCAATTTGGCTATCATTAACCATTCGGCCTCTGAGTTTGTGTTGGATTTTGTGTGCATCATGCCCGGTACGCCCAAAGCCAAAGTGAAATCACGTATCGTGCTTACGCCACAACATGCCAAGCGATTGGTAAAGGCACTGGCTGAAAACGTACACCGCTTTGAGTCGGCTCATGGAGAAATCAAAGATTCCGAACAGCCGCCCATACCTTTAAATTTTGGTCCTGCGGGACAAGCTTAATAGAAAAGCCCTCCAATTGGAGGGCTTTTTTTGTATTAAAAAAACCTGCAAATTGAAGTTTGCAGGTTTATTTTTTAAGCTTTTATTTTTTTGTTTTTGTAAAGGTAGTAAGCAAAGGCTAAACCAATCAGTGCAAGCCAAATGAGTTGGGAGTTTATAGGAGCCGGAGGATCTCCTCCGCCAGATCCGTCAGTTCCTGCATCTCCATCAGTTACAATACCATCACCTAATACATCTCCACCACCATCTTTAGCGAAAAGGATAAAATTCGTGAGTAATAAATAAGCTAAAAATACTATTTTATATAATCTTGTTTTCATGGGGATGAATTAATTTTGTGCCAAAAGTATAATCTTAATGCGAGACAACCAAAATAAATCGATAAAAAACCAGTTTTAATTGGTCAACTCAGCTCGGAAGTGAAAAATAACTGCACCGAAGGAAATTTACTCTGCGTCATTTGTATTGTAAAATCAGAATCGGCCAAGAAAACCAACTGGTTGTATTTGTCTTTGGCCAAGAATTTTTGCTTGATGCGTTTAAACTCTTTAAATTCCTCGTTCTTTGGGTCTTTGGGTTTTACCCAGCAGGCTTTGTGTACCGGAAAGTTTTCATAGGTGCATTTTGCTCCGTATTCGTGTTCCAAGCGGTATTGGATCACTTCATATTGCAGAGCACCCACTGTGCCAATCACTTTTCGGTTATTTAACTCGAGCGTAAACAACTGCGCTACGCCTTCGTCCATGAGTTGGTCTACACCTTTGTCCAATTGTTTGGCTTTCAACGGATCGGCGTTGTTGATATAACGAAAGTGCTCCGGAGAAAAACTTGGAATACCTTTAAAATTAAGTGCTTCACCTTCGGTGAGTGTGTCGCCAATTTTAAAGTTGCCCGTATCGTGCAAGCCTACTATATCGCCAGGATAGGAAATGTCAACTATTTCTTTCTTCTCAGCAAAAAAAGCATTGGGACTCGAAAATTTCAGGTTTTTATTTTGTCGCACATGCAAATACGGTTTGTTGCGTTCAAAGGTACCTGAGACAATTTTCACAAAGGCCAAACGATCCCGATGTTTGGGATCCATATTGGCGTGAATTTTAAATACAAATCCACTCATTTTGGTTTCGGTAGGGTCAATTAAGCGGCTTTCAGATTCTTTGGGTCGGGGAGATGGCGCAATGGCAATAAAGCAATCCAACAATTCACGTACACCAAAATTATTCAAAGCCGATCCAAAAAAAACAGGTTGTAATTTGCCATTCAAATAGGCTTCTCGGTCAAATTTCGGGTATACTTCGTCAATCAATTCGAGTTCTTCCCGCAATTTTTCGGCTGGTTTTACCCCGATAATTTTTTCCAATTCAGGGCTGTTCACATCCGAGAAGGCAATGGTTTCCTCTATATTTTTCCGGCTGTCGCCACTAAACAAATTGATGTTTTGCTCCCATAGGTTGTAAATGCCTTGAAAGTCATAGCCCATACCAATCGGAAAGCTCAATGGACTTACTTTGAGTCCCAATTTTTGCTCTACTTCGTCCATTAAATCAAAGGCGTCTTTTCCTTCGCGGTCGAGTTTGTTAATAAACACAATAATTGGAATGTTACGCATGCGGCACACGGCCACCAGTTTTTCTGTTTGTTCTTCTACCCCTTTGGCTACATCAATTACCACAATTACGCTATCCACTGCGGTTAGGGTGCGGAAGGTGTCCTCAGCAAAATCCTTGTGTCCAGGCGTGTCTAAAATATTGATTTTGATTTCTTTGTAATTGAAAGCCAATACCGATGTAGAAACCGAAATTCCACGTTGGCGCTCGATTTCCATAAAGTCGGAGGTGGCTCCTTTTTTGATTTTATTGTTTTTTACCGCACCGGCTTCCTGGATCGCTCCTCCAAACAACAATAATTTTTCAGTTAGTGTGGTTTTACCGGCATCAGGATGGGAAATGATTCCAAAAGTGCGTCTTCGTAAAATTTCGTCAGTAAAGCTCATAATTGAATGCTAATTGGCCGCAAAAATACTATTTTTTATATGGGAGTACAGTTGTTTTGATGTCTATTTTTTGGCAAATAAATTTTTGTTAATAGTCCAGTCATTAGTTGTATAATCTATTTGAATTGTTATTTTTGTTCACCTAAAAATAAACACCTTAAGGTAAATTTATTCCGTTTAGTAAAACAGTTAAAAATTAGCTTTTCACATGAAACTTAAACCATTTATTTTACTCCTTTTTCTTTGTACACAATTTGCTGTTTTTGCACAAAACAAAGCAAATGATATCTTGTTTACAATTGATAATACACCTTACTACACCAATGAATTTTTACGGGTGTACAACAAAAATTTAGACCTGGTTAAGGATGAATCCCAAAAAGACCTCACCCAGTACTTGGAATTGTTTGTGGGGTATAAATTAAAAATCACCAAAGCCAACAAATTGGGTTTGCAAAATGGAGAGGCCTATAAAAACGAATTGGCTTCCTATCGCACTCAATTGTCAAAAAACTACTTAACTGATTCCAAAGTTACCAATGAATTAGTTGTAGAAGGGTATGAGCGTTCCAAAAAAGAAATCAAAGCGGCACATATTTTATTGTTAGTTGATGAAAATGCTGCTCCAGCTGATACCTTAGTAGCCTTCAATAAAGCCAAAGAAATTAGAGACCGTGCCCTTAAAGGTGAAGATTTCGCACAATTGGCTACTGAATTCTCTCAAGATCCTTCCGTTAAAGAAAACAAAGGTGATTTGGGTTATTTTTCATCTTTTCGTATGGTGTATGCCTTTGAATCGGCAGCTTTCAAAACGGCTAAAGGTGCCATTTCCAATCCGGTACGTACCCGTTTTGGTTATCATTTAATCAAAGTGGAAGACGTGCGTGATAACCGTGGTGAGGTTACCGTAGCCCACATTATGATCTTAAATCCCAAGGAGGATAAACCCGAAGAAAAAGCAGCTGCCAAAACCAAAATTGATGACATCTACCAAAAATTACAACAAGGCGAAAAATTTGAAGAGTTAGCTAAACAATTCTCAGAAGATAAATCATCCTCATCAAGAGGCGGTGTGCTAACTCGCTTTGGATCTGGTCAATTGAGCGCCGAAGAATTTGAAAATACAGCCTTTACCTTAACACCACAAAATCCAATATCAGCTCCAATTCAAACCCGTTTTGGATGGCATATTATCAAATTAATCGAAAAACATCCGCTCAAGTCCTTCGACGAGATGAAAGTCGAATTGGAGAATAAAGTTGGTAAAGACGATCGTTCACGATTAATTACCAATTCGTTAAACGATAAATTACAAAAAAAATATACACCTAAACGCGATGTCAAATTGTATGCGCAATTGGTAAAAGCGGTTACAGATGATTTTTATGAAAGCAAATGGGAAGTGCCAGTAAACAAAGCTTTTGCGGCTAAATTGATAACGTTTGATAAAAAAATAATCAGTGGAGACGACTTCTTGGGTTATGTGAAAGACCAGCAAAAAGCGGGAATTAAAACCAAACCAATTGCTGCATTAGTTGATCAGTTGTATAAACAATTCAGTGAAGAACAACTCACCAAATACTATACCGATAATTTAGAACAAGAGTTTCCTGAGTTTGCTACAGTAATGGAAGAGTACCGTGATGGTTTGTTGTTGTTTGATTTGATGGAAAAAGAAATCTGGGAAAAATCCAAAACGGATACCTTAGGGTTGAACTCATTTTATGAAACACGTAAATTCAATTACATGTGGAAAAACAGATTGGATGCGTTGGTGATTTCATCTACATCAGCAGATGTAATCAAAAAAGCACAAAAACTATTAAAAAAAGGAGTAAGTGCTGAAAAAATTAAAGAAACACTCAACTCAAAGGAAAAAGTATTGGTGATGACCAACTCTGGAATTTTTGAAGAGGGAACCGACGCTTTACCTAAAAATGTGCCTTTCCAAGTTGGAATAACTGAGATCACTAAAGAGGGAGAATATTATTTTATCACTAAAGTGAATAAGATTCTTCCCGAAACAACCAAAACTTTAAGCGAATGTAAAGGCAAAGCAATTAATGATTATCAGCAATTTTTAGAACAAAAATGGGTGGATGATTTGAAAGCAGAGTTTGCGGTTAAAATAAATCAAGATGTTTTTGATGCTGTTAAAAATCAGTTGAAAAAGTAATGCGCAAGTTGCTGTGCTTTTTTTTGCTACAGGCATTCGCTTCCTGTAGCTTTTTCAAACCAGAGGCCAAATCTGAGGCAATTGCACGAGTAAATGATCAGTATTTGTATCCAATTGATTTAAAGGGTTTAGTTCCGAAGGGAACAACAAAAAAAGACAGCACCAATATTGCACGTGATTTCATCAACCGTTGGGCTGCGCAGGAATTATTATTCAATGCGGCAGAGGTTAATTTAAGCAAATCAAAAAAAGCTGATTTTGACGTCTTGATCAATCAATACAAGGTTGATTTGTATACGAAGGCCTATTTGGAAGAAATCGTTAAAAGATCGGTTGATACCGTTATTTCAGACGAAGAATTGAGGCGCTATTACGCAG
>VEQT01000015.1 GCA_018883065.1 Flavobacterium sp. | reverse complement strand
AATACAATTGGGCACTCGCATAGGCAGCTATATTTCCGGTTAACCCAGTAATTATATAGGTTTCATAATTTGCATTGCCAACCACAGGCACCGGACCATTTACCGTAACTCCCGGAATAAAAGCCAATTGCGCCAAAGTATAGGGTGTTGCGTCTACTTCAAAACTCAAAGTCGCTGCGGTCTCTGTTAATAGGGTGAGGCGTGCAATAGGATAAATTCGATTACCAATTTCATTTATTAAGGGAATGTTGTCAATCACGTGAGGTGTTTCACAACTTAATGGCGGAACAAAAAACAATTCTTGATTGGCAAAATCGGTGCGGCTGTCGTCGCCAATGGTTTGATAGGCAAAAACATTTTTGGACGAGCTCACATATAAATTTCCATTGGCAGAATAATCATTTCCATCGAGTGCTATGTAATTTCCAGCGTTTAAGGTATAAGCAGGTGCAGCTAGATTTCCGTTGAGGTAAATTTCGGTGTTGTCTTCGTGCGCAACCAATAAAATGCGTTCAACAATGGCTTGACCAGTGCTTTTAATGAAAATATATTCCTTGCCAGTCCGTTCGGCTGAAACAATCTGATCAAATCCCAAATCTAAATTTTGTGATGCATTTGAACCCGTAAATGATCCACAATTTACTGCAATCGGTTTATCTGCTGTAACCAAGGAACCAATTAATCCGGTTAGATTTGCCCCTGAAGGTCCTTCTACAGCCAATGTATAACTTTCGCCACTATTTAAAACTACAGGACCAGGGTTACTTCCTGCACTACTATTGATTAATGTTACACCAGCTTGTATGCCAGAAAATTGAACGGTTGTATTGTTTTCAGTTGCCAATATAGCAATAAAGGTGTGCACATTGTTGCCTAAGCCACCGTTGTTTGGATTGAGATAAGAACCTATGCGAAACGCCTTACCCAAAGCCGCAATTCCTTTTGATACTACTGCTCCAGATTGGTTTCCATTACCGGCTATGATGCGCACGGTGGCATAGATTAAATCTTCGGCTTCAATAATTATTCCTTTGTCTGTTCGAACAGTGCTGGCTTGACTATTGGCTACCATTAATTGGGTATTGGATCCAAATCCAACATTATACACATAGGGTGATGACTTTGAAACAGTTCCCGACACATTGGTTCCTCCCAATCGTTTGATGACAAAATTTACGGGATTTACGTTGGGTGTTGAGATGTAAATATATTGTTCTTGTGCACTAGATCCAGCATTGTCAGAACCCGACAAGGGCGGCAAGTAATGCGTTTTGCTAAATTGAGCAAACCCAGAGGTTCCAAAAATAAGAAAGCAAATAATCAATATTTTTAATTTCATATGTTGTAGATGCTATTATCGTTTGAGACTCATGTGTCCCGATATGTTTTTTAATTTTTCAAATTGAACGGTAAACCAATAGTCGTCAGCTGGAAGCGGTAATCCCAAGTATGTGCCGTCCCAACCAGTACTAGCTTCGTTGAATTCTTTGAGTAATTTTCCAAACCGATCAAAAATACGCAACTGGGCCTTGCTCACAAATTTAAGTTGATCAATTTGCCAAAAGTCATTAAATCCATCTCCATTGGGCGTAAAAAAGCGGGGATAATCCAGTACATATACAGTTTCAGTATCTTGTCCACAGCCGTGAGTATCGTAGGCGATAAATGTATACTCATTTGGGGCTACATCATTAAATATAGGGCTTATTTGAAAATTTGATCCATTTAAACTGTATTGGTAATTTCCACTTCCGCTTACCAAAACAGTTACCGTTCCCCCATTGGTCTGAAAATGGTCAACGTTAATAGAGGTAATAGTAGGTGCACTAGAGGCCACAACCACAAATTTTTTGGTTGCAAGACAGCCGTTCACATCTGATACAGTAACTGTATAGTCATTGGCTTCAGTTATGGAAATCTGTGAGGTTGCAGCGCCGGTTGACCAATTGTAAGCATTAAATGTGGGGTCAACACGTAAATTAAGCGATTCCAGCGGACATAAATACAAGGTTTCGTCTTCAAAATTGGCGGGTTGGTTCCGGTTTACTTGAATTAAAATGCTGCTAATCCCATAACAATCGGGACCATTCGTGATCTTGGCATAAATGGTTTGCTCATCAATTATCGTATTGGTAAATACTGCAGACAACTGATTTTGTTCGGCTTGAGCATCAGCCATGCTCGCATAGTAGTTTACAACTAATCCCGCGGGTAAACCGTTTAGCAATAAGGAATCGATAGCCGCCAACGTAAATCCAAAAAAACCGTCTGGCGTTCCGTCCAAATCACAACTGGCATAGCTCAAATTTTGTGGCACCATTGCGCCCGATACTTGCAGCACGACAGGCACAACTGCGATACAACCAAAGTTGGTTTGTACCGCTGCATAAATGGTTTTAGGAATACTCTCATAATTGTTAGGCGATGGTATGGCCAAGTTAAGGGCATATTGCTGGGCATCGATTATTGATTCAAAATACTGCACGGTACCATAACTGCTGTTGTTGTTGGTGACTAATGCATTGATTTTTGTCAAGTTGAAACGCGCTGAGCCGTCTAGGTTGTCGTCGCAGCCCAATAGGGTAGAAGCTACCAACACCGGTTTGGGAACAAATTCCAATATACAGCTACCAGAACTACTGCAACTTCCCGTGCTTGTAGTAATGGTAACACTATACGTGCCTGAAACAGAATTGGAAATAGTCAGTGTGGGATTGGTTTCTCCGCTCATAGCCGCACCATTTAAGAACCATTGATAGGAATTGCTCCCCGATTGAGTCGCGTTAAGTGTAATCGGATTCCCTTCGCATACTGGATTATTGGTTGCAACTAATCGATCAGGACCCAAATCAATTCCCAGATTAAAACTGCCGCCGCCCAAAAAAATAGCCGAATCATACCGCACATTTTCGTGATCGGCAATCACTAATTTGATGTGGTAATTTCGCCCGGGAATTACGGTAGCTTGTGCAGTCATCACCACCGTTTGTCCATTAAAATTGATGGGTGCTCCACTGTTATTGTATCCGCCAAAATAACTTTCATTGGCTGCTGCGCATGATCCAGGAATGGCTGGATGAACCGAGGTAACCAAAACTGGAGTTGTTGTACCCGGAATTATAGCCAAATTTTGATAGGCCGCCGAACTACCTACCTCTTTCAGTAAAAAAGCAAATCCATCCGAGTAACGACAAGGTGCCGTGCCTTGGTATTCTTCGGATGCAAAAATATAGTTAAATCGAAAGTTGCTATTTTGTGGCGTAAAATCAAATTCTAAAGTAGTTGCATTGTAGGTATTGGTTATGTTAAGCGCTTGTTCCAAATCTATGTCGCCTTGCCAAGCATTTTGGCCTTCATCAATGAGATTTGTATTCGGGCCAGCGGCACGTGAGGCTCGAGCCGTACATAAAATTACACCGTTGGCAAAGGGAAAGGTTCCGCCTCCATTACTAAAGTAGCCATAGCTTTGTTGCGCTCCGCTAAATGGATCACCACTAATGGTAACATTTGATACCGTTGCGCAGGGGTTGTTGATCAATACATTTTCGACCAGCTGTTGCGCAGTATACGTGTCATCAATAGTTACATTTTGGCTATAGGCATGCTCAGCTATTAGCACGAATAGTAGACTAAATAGTTGAATGTAGCCAATTGATTTCATGGTCGTTTGCCAGTAAAAAGCCGTTTAACTTTTTTGTTCTTTGTTAAAATACACCAGGTAATAATACATTTGCTTTTCTTCATCCCATCCTTTTTCTACAAATTTTTCAGCGCTTTCGGGATTGATGAAATCCAATTTAATTTGAATATGGGTATCCAAATTGATTACATTTTTAATTGATTTGCGCGCATCCGAAACCGCTGCATTGGCAATTGGGAAAGAAGTTACATCTTCGATGCTGTATTTTTCGCCTTTGTCTACTTTGTAGCTTTTAAACTCTGGAATCAAATCGGGGTTGTCAAGCACTTCGTTTAAGAAGTTAGTTTCTTCAAACTGGTCATTTTTGGCAAAATAATTCACCGAACGGTTCATAAACATCACCTCTTCTTTTTTGTCTTCGGCCGGAAGTACCACGTCTTTGGCAAACCCTTGGCAAAATTTCAAGTATTTTTTGGTAATGAAATTTTCGTCTTCAAAGGCATCCACCGATAAGAAGTGCTCCGACCAATAGCGCGCGTCATAGCGGTTGCTGTCTACCGTTAATATTTTATAGCCTTCTTCTTGTTTGTGGTTAAAGATCAAACAGCCTTTGTCCAATTTGTTCAAGTTGATGCCTTGTTGCAAGATCATTTCAAGGTTGCTTCCTTTTTCTTCAAACTGCAAGAAATCGGCTTGCAACTCGCTTTTAAAAATGCCTACCGCATCCACCACGGTATTGTCTATCGACAAATGGCTCAAGTAGGCCACATAAACTTCCCCATTTTTAATGTGCGGATGATTGGATTGCTCAAACAAGTGTTTGGTGATTTTTTTAGATACCTCGTGTACCGACGAAGGATCAGCAAATAGTTGGCTCACCAATTTATACATGTCGTTGTATTCTAAATCGACATCGTGTGCAAATTGGTAGTAGTTTTCTTCTTTGTCCCGGAAGGGTTTAAAGAAATATTCTTTCAATAGCGGAACAATTTCGTCGTTTAAAGTATAAGGTTGTTCAGACAGGAAAATAGCTTCGTTTCGGCTTTTATTACCCACGCGGTGAATGGATAAGTTCTCAATGTGGGTGTTGTACAAATTAATCATAATCGAGTTTTGTTTGTTTTATGAGATAAAAGAACCAAGAAGTAAGGAATCTCAGCTTCTTGGTTTATGGTGTAATTCGAATGTGCGAATCAGGTTTTATACGAATGCTAGTAGTCGTCGTAGCCGTGGTCGTCGTAGCCGCCTTCGTGGTCATCAAATAAATCGAGATCTTCTTCGTCGAGGTCGTCTTCAAATTCGCCATAAATGTCGTCATTCATATCAGATTCAAAACTTTTTTCACCGGCTTCGGCAGGCATGAATCCGTGGCTAAACAAGGTGGCCGGATAGGTTTCGGACGCGCTTACCTCTTCAATCGCGGCCAATTCAACCAAGAATGTCCACATATTTAGAAAGTCATACACATAAATAATTTTGGTATTTTCCTTGTCCAATACATCGGCCAACACATACTCGCTCATAATGCGTTGCTCGCCAGGTGTATCGCCTGTGTCAAACAAGGCAATTTCGTCTTCCTGGTTCCATTTATCATCACAGGTGTAAAAGGAGGCCATTTCTTGCCCGTCAAAATCAAAGGCATTCACAATAGCGTTGTGTAAATCTTCTAAGGTGTCATCTTCCAAAATCGCGATGTCTCGAAATACATCTTCTTCAGTATCTAGTATCACTCTAAATTTATAAACCATATTCTATCTGTTTTTTAGCGTAAGCTCACGCCCAATTCGGTAGTTAATTTTTCTTGTAATTTATTCATCACGGCATCAATTTGCTCATCGGTCAAGGTTTTGCTGCTGTCTTGCAAAATAAAACTTACCGCATACGATTTTTTCCCCTCGGGTAGTTTATCCCCTTGATACACGTCAAATAATTGGATGTTTTTAAGTAAGGTTTTTTCGGTTTGTTTGGCCAATTGGTATATGGCATCAAAACTGACAGCTTCGTCTATGAGCATGGAGAAATCGCGACGCACTTCAGGAAACTTAGGAATATCTTGGAATTTCATTTTGGTCGAAACCAATTTCAAGACCAAATTCCAATTGATATCGGCATAGAATACTTCTTGCTTGATGTCAAAATACTTGAGGATCGCTTTTTTTACGGTACCAAATTCCACCAAGGTGTCGTTGCCAATGGCATATTGAACACCTTCAGCAAATACATCTGATTGCAGCGGCTTGGTTTTGGCTTTGTCAATACCCATGCGCGACAACAATCCATCGATGTAGCCTTTAAATAAGAAAAAGTCACTGGCTTTGGTCGCCTGTGTCCAGTTTTCGTTAGTACGGTTCCCGCTCACAAACAAACACAAGTGTTTGGGTTCGCTGTAGGTTCCCGCTATGTTATGGTAGGTTTTGCCAAATTCAAACAATTTCAAGTCCGAATTTCTTCGGTTGCAGTTGTAGGCCACGGCTTCTAAACCAGAAAACAACAGCGATTGACGCAAGGCCGACAGATCAGCACTCAACGGATTGAGCATACTTACATTGTGTTCGGCTTGCAGTTTCTCACTCAAATTCACATAATCGGGTGTGGTGAGCGAATTGGCCATCATCTCATGAAATCCTTGGGAATTCAATTGATTGGCAATGGTATTTTGAATTTTATAATCTTCGGTTCGGGAAGAATTAGATATGGTGGCGTTCAATTTTTTGCTAAAATTGATGTTGTTGTACCCATAAACGCGCACTATTTCTTCGATCACATCAACTTCGCGTTGCACATCGACGCGGTAGGCCGGAACAATCAAGCCCAATCCGGCATCCGTCGAGCTGTTTACTTTGATGTCAAGCGAAGCCAATATTTTTTTGATAATTTCTTTTGACAATTCTTGCCCTATGAGCTTGGTTGTTTTCTCAAAATTCAAAAATACCGGGAAGTCTTCTATCTTTTTTGGGTATACATCAATTACATCTGAGGTAATTTCGCCGCCGGCCACTTCTTGAATTAAAATGGCGGCACGTTTCAAGGCATATTCGGTAATGGTCGGATCAATGCCGCGCTCAAATCGGAAAGAGGCATCGGTATTGAGTCCATGTCTTTTGGCCGATTTACGCACGCTTACCGCATTAAAGTAGGCACTTTCTAAAAATATAGTTTGGGTTGATTCACATACGCCCGATTCTTTTCCACCAAAAACGCCAGCAATACAAAGCGGTCCGTGGTCGTCGCAGATCATCAAATCGTCTTCGTGTAACGTACGTTCGATATCGTCCAAAGTGGTAAATTTAGTGCCTGCAGCTACCGTTTTTACTTGGATTTTTCCATTGATTTTGGCCGCGTCAAAGGCATGCAAAGGCTGACCCAATTCATGCATTACATAATTGGTAACGTCAACGATGTTGTTTTTGGGTTGTAGCCCAATGGCTTTTAATCGGTTTTGTAGCCATTCGGGCGATGGTTTTATGCTTACACCAGAAATGGTAACGCCGCAATAGCGTGGCGCCAATTTAGGATTTTCAACTTTTACATCAATTTTCAAGGTGCGTTTGTCTACGCGAAAATTGCTTACCGAAGGGGTAATCAGTTCAACTTGTACGCCACTTTGAATTAATCCTGCACGTAAATCACGGGCTGTTCCCCAGTGGCTCATGGCATCGGCACGGTTGGGAGTGAGGCCAATTTCAAAAACTTCGTCGTTTTCTATTTTAAATTCTTGGGCTACCGATGCACCGGGCGTTAACTTTTCGTCCAACACCAATATGCCGTCGTGGCTGTCGCCCAAGCCCAATTCGTCTTCGGCGCAAATCATTCCGTGACTTTCAACGTCGCGGATTTTTCCTTTTTTAATCACAAAGGCTTCACCGTTTTTATCATATAGGGTGGTGCCAATTAAGGCAACAGGAACTTTTTGTCCGACTGCTACATTGCTCGCGCCACACACTATTTGCAAGGGATTGCCTGTGCCTACCTCAACAGAAGTTACTTTTAGTCGATCGGCATTGGGGTGTGGTTCACAACTGAGCACATGTCCCACCACGATTCCTTCTAAACCACCTTTTACCGATTGGTATTTTTCTACGGCTTCAACTTCTAGACCCAAGTCGGTTAAAAGCGCGGCAATTTCGTCGGATTTCCAGTCTATTTTGAGAAATTGTTTGATCCAATTGTAAGATATTTTCATAGTTTTTGGCGTACATTTTTAAGGACGTAAATATACGGATTGCGGATTTGTGGGGAGGAAAAATTATTGAAAAATTTAAAGATTTAAAGATTGAAAAATTTGCACCTGAAACAGCAGAATTGGAATTGGTTTCGAAGCCTCGGGATTGGAATTTGAAAATTTGAAGATTAGTCCCGAAGCGTCGGGATGAAAATGTGATTCTAAAGTTCTTTGATTGGTTACGAAGTGTCAGGATTGGAATTTGAAAATTTGAAGATTAGTCCCGAAGCGTCGGGATGAAAATGTGATTCTAATGTCCTTGGAATGGTTAAGAATTGTCGGGATTAGAATTCATGTATTGGTGACTAAAAACCAATAGCAAATAATTTTTACCCTTTTTGACTTAAACCTGCTTTAATAGATTGCGTGTATTATTTATTTAACCTCTTTTACATCAGCTCCTCAACATGCTTTTTAATATTGGCAGCAATTTTGGCAGTGGGTAAATCATTGGAATCGGTGCCAAACGGGTCTTCTATCTCTTCGGCGATGAGTTCTAAACTGGCCAAGACATAGAAAATAAATACCACCACCGGAATGACCAAATAACCCAAACTCAGGGCATAACCAAAAGGCAAAGTCATCACGTAGAAAAATATAAACTTCTTAATAAACGAACTGTAAGAGTAGGGAATGGGTGTGTTTTTTATTCGTTCGCAGGCGCCACAGACTTCATTAAACGATTGAAATTCAGCATTCAGTAGTATCAGTTGATCGCCAGTGATTTTTCCCGAAACATAGAGGTCATTAATTTTTTGAAACAACATCAACGCCACTTGGTTGGGAACGTGCTTGTTTTCTTTAAGGTCTAAATCAACGTCATCAAATAATAGCTGACCAATTGTCTCATTGTTTAAATGTTTGGCCAAAATGGAGGCATACGACGTAATTAAAAAACGCAGGTATTTTTTATCCTTTTCCTCTTTGAGCATCGCAGCCAATTTACAAGCCAAATTACGGCTGTTGTTTACCAAAGTGCCCCACAGTTTTCGGCCTTCCCACCAGCGGTCGTAGGCGGTGTTGGTTCGGTAGGCCAGCAACAACGAAATCACAAATCCCAGCATGCCGTGCATAATCGAGATGTTTTTTACCAAGCTGGTATCGCTGAGGTTCCAAATATTTAGTTCAACATAGGCAATTGTTGCCGAATAGAGTCCCATAAAAATCATCATGGGAATCAATTGCCGAAACGTATCCGATTTATGAAACCGAAAAATAAATCTAATCCAATCTTTGGGGTTGTATTGTACCATAATTTAACTTATAAAATTCCAAATGTTTTTCTTTTTCACCAATTCTAGGTAGGCCTTGCGTAGGTTTTGGTGTTCGGGAAGTTCCAAGCGCATGTCGGCTTTGAGCAATTTGCTGGCCTCGTGTCGGGCAATTTGTAAAAGCTCTCGATCGCGCACCAAGTCGGCAATGCGCAATTGCAACACGCCACTTTGTTGCGTGCCCAAGAGATCTCCTGGGCCGCGCAGTTTCAAGTCGACTTCGGCAATTTCAAAACCGTCGTTGGTGCTGCACATGGTTTCCATGCGGGTTTTGCTGTCGGATGACAATTGGTGCCCTGTCATTAGAATGCAAAAACTTTGTTCGGCTCCACGTCCTACGCGCCCGCGCAATTGATGCAGTTGCGACAAGCCAAATCGTTCAGCACTTTCAATAATCATCACGCTGGCATTGGGCACATTTACACCTACTTCAATTACGGTGGTGGCCACCATTATTTGGGTTTTACCCTCGGCAAATCGCTTCATCTCAGAGTCTTTTTCGCTGGGTTTCATCTGACCATGTACGATAGAAATGGCATATTGAGGCAGTGGAAAATCACGTGAAATGCCTTCGTAACCTTCCATTAAATTCTTGAAATCCAATTTTTCAGATTCCTTAATCAGTGGAAAAACTACATAGATCTGACGGCCTTTGGCAATTTCATCTTTCATGAATTTCCACACTTTTAAGCGGTTGGCATCAAAGCGGTGCACGGTTTGAATGGGTTTTCGGCCCGGCGGCAATTCATCAATAACAGAGATGTCCAAATCGCCATATAAACTCATGGCCAAGGTTCGCGGAATGGGCGTCGCGGTCATTACTAACACGTGCGGCGGAACCTCATTTTTGTGCCACAATTTAGACCGTTGGGCTACGCCAAATCGGTGTTGTTCGTCAATAATGGCCAAGCCCAAATTGGCAAATTGTACTTTGTCTTCTAGTAAGGCATGCGTGCCCACCAGTATTTGGAGCGAGCCGTTTTCTAATCTTTCGTGAATTTCTTTTCGTGCCGCTGTTTTGGTTGATCCCGTGAGCAATCGAATTTCAATCCCTAAGCGCGCGGCCAATTCGCCCAACCCAATAAAATGTTGGTTGGCCAAAATTTCGGTCGGTGCCATGAGGCAAGCTTGAAATCCATTGTCGATCGCCAACAACATACACATAAAGGCTACGATGGTTTTGCCCGATCCCACATCGCCTTGTAGCAAACGGTTCATTTGCGCAGGTTTGCCCATGTCGTTGCGTATTTCTTTGAGCACCCGTTTTTGGGCATTGGTCAAATCAAAAGGCAAATGCTGTTCAAAAAACGTAGTGAAATTGTCGCCCACTTGTGTAAAGGCGTGACCTTTTATTTTTTGTTTGCGAATGAGGTTCTTCGAAATGAGTTGCAGTTGGATAAAAAAGAGCTCCTCAAATTTTAACCGAAACTGGGCTTTGGCCAAGACTTCGGTGTTTTTGGGAAAATGGATGTTAAACAGGGCTGCGTTTTTGGGTAATAGTTTGAGCTCTTCCAACAGCGCTGGAGGTAAGGTTTCGTCAAAGCGGGCTTGGGTTTCTATAAAAAGTTGCTGCAACAATTTATGCATCACCCGGTTAGAAATACCTTTGTTGGCTACTTTTTCGGTAGACGGATAGACCGCTTGCAGCGCCGAACGCAAACTTTGTTCGTGGTCTTTGAGCAATTCGATTTCTGGATGTGGCATGGAATACGTGCCATTAAACACCGAACATTTGCCAAAAATCACCAAGGGTACATTGAGTTGCAATTGGTCTTTAATGAATTTATGGCCTTGAAACCACACCAATTCCATTTGTCCAGTTTCGTCTACAAAAGTGGCAACTAGGCGTTTTCCACGTTTTTGCTCCACCATTTTAATGTGGATGAGTTTACCTACCAACTGCACCTCGGCCGAGCTGGGTTGTAACTCATTTATTTTGTAGTAACGCGTCCGATCAATATAACGGTTGGGGTAGAGTTGGAGCAAATCGGCATAGGTGTGAATGCCCAATTCGGCACGCAGCAATTGCCCGCGGCTCGGGCCAACGCCTTTTAAGTATTCTATAGCGGTTTGCAATACGTCCATCGAATTTCGAAAGTTCGAAGATAGGCTATAATTTGAAATCACGAAAGCGGCTAAAGGCTAAAATTGCAGCCCAAGTTGGTGTATATTTGTGTCAATTTTTAATTAAAAACTATGTTTCTTCGTTTTGGTTTTTTGCTTTTTTCAGCACTTGTTTTTGCCCAAAATACAACGGCGGTCAACTTTACAAGTTGCCAATCCATGCTCGAAATCAATCCGGTAAAACGAAATGTTACTGGAGATGTGACCTACCAATTTACCGTAAAATCAACGGTAGATAGCATTCGCATCGATGCCCAAAAAATGGAATTTTCGCAGGTATTGCTTAACGGCAAACCGGTTCCATTTAAAAACAACAACAAGCAATTCATCTTGTATCAAGGGTATCAACTTGGAGAAAACACCTTGCAATTGCACTACGAAGCCTTTCCAACCCAAACCATGTACTTTGTGAATTGGGATTTTTCGCCTAAAGTCCAAACTCCCGAACAAGTGCAAGGCCAAATCTGGACGCAAGGTCAGGGCAAATACACAAGCCATTGGTTGCCCAGTTTTGATGACCCCAACGAAAAGGTAATTTTTTCAACTACGGTTCGCTTTCAAAAGAGTTTTACGGTCGTTTCTAACGGTCAATTAATTCAACAAAAAAGCATAGGCGACGACATCGAATGGCAGTACCAAATGACCCAGCCCATGAGCAGTTATTTGGTAGCTTTGGCCATTGGTCATTACCAAAAACGTACGCTGTTTAGTAAAAATGGCGTGCCCCTCGAACAGTATTACGAAGCCGAAGATGCAGCACGCATTGAGCCTACTTACCGCTATTCCAAACAAATCATGGATTATTTGACCAAAGAAATTGGTGTGAAATATCCCTGGAAAATATACCGACAAGTACCGGTGCGTGATTTTTTGTATGCCGGTATGGAAAATACTACAACTACGATTTTCTCCCGCGAATACCTGGTCGATTCGGTTGGTTTTAATGATAGAAATTACGTGAATGTAAATGCGCATGAGCTTGCACACCAGTGGTTTGGTGATTTGGTTACGGCTCAGTCGGGCAAAGACCATTGGTTGCAGGAAGGCTTTGCGACCTATTATGCCTTGTTGGCCGAAAAAGAGATTTTTGGTGCTGATTACTTTTACAACAAATTGTTTCAATCGGCGCAACAGCTCATTCAGGCCGCCAAAACCGACAGCATTCCGGTGCTCAATCCCAAAGCGAGTACCTTAAGTTTTTACCAAAAAGGGGCGTGGGCCTTGCATGTAATTCGCGAAAACATCGGCGCCAAAGCCTTTCAAAAGGCGGTGAAATCCTACCTCAAAAAATACCAATATACCAACGTAATTACGGCTAATTTTTTAGCTGAGGTAAACAAAGTGGCTCCCCAATTTAATACACAATCTTTTCAAAGACGTTGGTTGGAATCGGTCGAATTTCCCAGAGAAGAGGCCTTTGTATTGCTGCGAAAGAACAAAACCATGGAGCAGTATTTGCAGTTGCGCAATCGGCCAATCGCTTTAACCCAGCGCGATAGTTTGATGTATTGGATGAACGGAAAATTTGCCGCTCCACTCAAAGAGTTATTGCTTTATCAGCAAAAGAATGCGCGTTTTGAAGACCGGGAATTTTTACTGCAAGCCGCCCTCAAAACAGATGATGTGGCCGTGCGCCAAACTGTAGCTGCTACCACAACTGAATTTCCGGAATCGTTTCGAACAACATTTGAAACGCTTATGGACGATCCGTCCTATGAAACCCAAGAGATGGCCTTGTATACCTTATGGAAAAATGCACCCAGTGATCGGGAACGTTATTTGGAAAAATACAAAAACCGAATTGGCTTTTTGAATAAGAACCTGCGCTTGGCCTATTTGAATTTGGCCTATATGCAAGCCACGGATGTGCAACAAAAAAGTGTGTTTTACCGCGAATTATTGCATTACACCAGCACCAATTACGATTCTGATTTGCAGCAAAATGCCTTAAATGTCTTGTTGAATTTAAACCTTAAAACGCCTGAAGTACTCAAAAGTTTGGTCTATGCGAGCAGTAGCCATCGCTGGCAGTTTGTAAAATTTGCCAAAGATAAACTGCGGGAATTGATTAAACAGGACGAGTACAAAACTACACTAGAAGGCTTTATACCGAGCTTGCCCATACGCGAGAAAACTCAATTACAGCGTTTATTGGTCGAGGGGAAATCGCTATAAAAACTGCTTAATTTCTGATTTTAAGTAGCCTAAGGCTGCCGAACTTGGCGCCGTTTTATCAAATAATTCACTCAAAATCACTTCCCGCAACTTGTCGGCATTTTCCACTTTTTCACTCATGCAGGCTTTTCGAATGAGTTGAATGGTGGCATTTTTGGCAGTAGTAATCACGGTCCAACAGTCGTCACTCAGGTAAATTTGTTGGGTGAGGTTGTGCTCAAATTCTTGTTCAATTTGGGCGATCACATAATTTTCATACTGATTTTTATCTGATGAATGCGGGGTAATACGTACCAATAAATGAGTTGGATTGATGCGTTCTAAAAATAAAGCCATGCGTTCGTATGCTTGTAATCGCAAAGGCAATGACGCTTTTTGATTTTCTTTTTGTAACAACCACCGACGCGTGTTTTGTTGATCTTTAAAATAGGCAGCAAATAAGTAATAAGCTACGCCTCCGGTAAGTAAAGAGGGCAGGGTATAGGCTAGAATTTCAAATAGTTTGGCAGAATCCATGGCGTATTTTTTTGATGAACAAAAATAGAATTTTAGTTGATAAATCAACATCAAATAAATTGTATTAACGTGTCAGGAGTTCTATTTTTGAAAAAATTACATCAGGCATGCAACGATACATCAACGAACTCAACGAAGCCCAACAACAACCCGTACTGCAAAAAGACGGTCCCATGATCATTATTGCCGGTGCAGGCTCGGGAAAAACACGCGTACTCACCGTGCGCATTGCCTACTTGATGAGTTTGGGTGTTGATGCTTTTAATGTGTTGGCGCTCACTTTTACCAATAAAGCGGCTCGTGAAATGAAGAGTCGTATTGCCGGAATAGTGGGTTCAGGTGAAGCCAAAAATTTGTGGATGGGAACATTTCACTCTGTATTTGCGCGCATTCTCCGAGCCGAAGCCGATAAATTGGGCTATCCGTCCAACTTTACCATTTATGATTCGCAAGATTCGGTGCGTTTGCTTTCGGCGATTATCAAAGAAATGCAACTCGACAAAGATGTCTACAAACCCAAACAATTGTTGAGCCGAATATCATCCTATAAAAACAGTTTGATTACGGTTAAAGCCTATTTCAACAATCCCGAATTGCAAGAGGCCGATGCCATGGCCAAGAAGCCTAGAACGGGCGAAATCTACCAAAATTATGTGGAGCGTTGTTTCAAAGCCGGCGCCATGGATTTTGATGATTTGTTGCTCAAAACCAACGAATTATTGTCTCGTTTTCCGGATGTATTGGCCAAGTATCAAGATCGTTTTCGTTACATTTTGGTTGATGAGTACCAAGACACCAATCACTCGCAATACCTAATTGTGCGCGCGTTGTCTGATCGGTTTCAAAACATTTGTGTGGTAGGTGACGATGCCCAGAGTATCTATGCGTTTCGCGGGGCCAACATCAACAACATTTTGAACTTCCAGAAAGATTATGAAAATGTGCAAACCTATCGCTTGGAACAAAATTACCGCTCCACCAAAAACATAGTAGAAGCCGCCAACTCAATCATTGACAAAAACAAAACCAAACTCGATAAGGTAGTGTGGACAGCCAACGATTTTGGTCCAAAAATTAAGGTAAACCGCAGCATCACCGATGGCGAAGAGGGTCGTTTTGTAGCCAGTACGATTTGGGAAGAAAAAATGCAACACCAAATGCTGAACGGTCAATTTGCTATTTTATACCGCACCAATGCCCAGTCACGCGCCATGGAAGATGCCTTGCGCAAACGCGACATTCCTTATCGAATCTATGGAGGATTGTCGTTTTATCAGCGCAAAGAAATCAAAGATGTATTGTGTTATTTGCGTTTGGTGATTAACCCCAAAGATGAAGAGGCTTTGATGCGTGTGATCAATTATCCCGCACGTGGAATTGGTGATACCACGCTCGAAAAATTGACCATCGCCGCCAACCATTACAAGCGCTCGGTGTTTGAGGTGATGCAAAACATAGATAAAATTGACTTGAAGCTGAATTCGGGAACCAAACAAAAATTGCTCGATTTTGTAACCATGATTCAGAGTTTTCAGGTGGTGAACGAAAACCAAGATGCGTTTTACCTCACCGACATGGTGACCAAAAAAACCGGTTTGGTACAAGAATTAAAAAAAGACGCTACGCCCGAAGGCATTGCCCGCATTGAAAATATCGAAGAATTGCTCAACGGGATCAAGGATTTTACCGAAGGACAAAAAGAAATTGAAGGCGCACGAGGGGCCTTGGCCGAATTTCTAGAAGACGTAGCCTTGGCCACTGATTTAGATAAAGATACCGGCGATGAAGACCGCGTGGCCTTGATGACCATTCACTTGGCCAAAGGCTTGGAATTTCCGTATGTGTTTGTGGTGGGATTAGAAGAAGATTTGTTTCCGAGTGCCATGAGTTTGAGTACGCGCAGTGACCTCGAAGAAGAACGACGTTTGTTTTATGTAGCTCTTACCCGTGCCGAAAAACAAGCCTACTTAACCTATGCGCAATCGCGTTACCGCTGGGGAAAACTCACCGACAGTGAACCTTCGCGCTTTATTGAAGAAATTGATTCCCAATACTTGGAATACCTTACACCCACCGAGACCAATTACCGCTTTAAACCTATGATTGATACTGATATTTTTGGCGATGTGGATAAAAGCAAATTGCGATTAATGAAGCCTCAAAGTGGTACTCCACCCAAAAATCCTGAAGCCCAAAATAATCCGAATATCCGCAAATTAAAACCCATTTCGTCAGCCGGTCCAGGCGGATCGTCAACCAACTACGACGGTCAATTGGCGCCTGGAACTGAGGTCATGCACGAGCGATTTGGCCGCGGCGTAGTCATACAACTTAAAGGAGCGGGTGCCGACAAAAGTGCCGAAATTAAATTTGATGTGGGCGGATTGAAAACCCTCTTGTTGCGGTTTACCAAATTACAAATCATCAGTTAATAAAAAAATCATGGCCGAATTCATCAAGATTTACGAAAATAAACCCAGCGAGTCTGCCATTAAAAAGGTGGTTGATGTATTGCGCAACGGTGGCTTGGTGATTTACCCTACCGATACTGTCTATGGCTTGGGCTGCGACATCACCAATTCTAAAGCCTTGGATCGCATTGCCCGCATCAAAGGCATCAAATTAGAGAAAGCCAATTTCTCGTTTGTGTGTCACGATTTGAGCAATCTGTCCGATTATGTAAAGCAAGTTGATACGCCTACCTTTAAAATTTTAAAACACCATTTGCCTGGGCCATATACCTTTATTTTACCCGGAAATAATTCTTTGCCCAAGGAATTCAAAAAGAAAACTACCGTGGGTATTCGGGTGCCTGCTAATGCTATTGCCTTAGAAATTGTGAAGCAATTGGGCAATCCCATTGTGTCGACTTCCATTCACGACGAGGATGAAGTGCTTGAATATTCTACCGATCCCGAATTGATTTTCGAAAAATGGCAGAACCTCGTCGATTTGGTTATCGATGGCGGTTATGGCGATAATGTAGGTTCGACTATTGTGGATCTTTCGGGTTATGAACCCGTTTTAATTCGCGCAGGAAAAGGGGAGTGGGAATAAAAAAACGCCTTAGTGTATAAGGCGTTTCTTGTTGATTATTTTTTCATTTCCTTTTCGATCATGTCGTAAAACTGATCAATTTTGGGTAGTATAACAATACGGGTACGTCGGTTGGTGGCGCGGTTGGCAGACGAATTATTTTCTACTAAAGGAATAAATTGTCCACGACCTGCGGCAATCAATTGCGCTGGATTTACTTTTAAATCATTGGTCAAAACACGTACAATAGCTGTAGAACGTTTCACGCTCAAATCCCAGTTATCCAATAAAATGGCGTTTCCGGTAAAGGGCACATTGTCGGTATGGCCTTCAACCATGCATTCAAAATCGGGTTTGCTGTTGATAATTTTTGCCACTTTGGCCAGAACTTCTTTGGCTCTGTCACTCACTACGTAGCTGCCACTTTTAAATAACAATTTATCAGCTATCGAAATAAAAACGACTCCTTTTTCTACATTCACTTCAATGTCTGGATCGGTAATACCTACAGCGCCTTTAATGCTGGTTACCAAGGCCAAAGTCATGCTGTCCTTTTTGGTTAAGGCATCTTGCATGCGGGTAATTTTTAAGTCTTTTTCTTTGATGGTTTCGAGTGCTTTCTCTATGTTTTGAGCACCTTTGGCCGATAAGGTGGTAACGTTATTCATGTTGTTGATCAGATCTGTATTTGATTTTTTAAGGAAATCAATTTGACCCGCAAGTGATTCTTTCTCGGTTAAGCAAGAATTTAATTTTACGGTGGCCGTGTTCAATAAATCTTGAACTTCTTTGTTTTTGGCTTCTAAGTCGGCAATTTTTTTCTTGGTGCCGCAAGAAGTAGTTGCTATCAAAGCAACAAGCGATAAGGCAAATAAGACTTTTTTCATTGTGTAAGGATTTATCGGTTACAAAATTATGGTATTTAGGTTAGAATAAAAGCTGGTTTATTTAAAGTTACGTTAAAAATAAATCGTTGAATTTGCGCTGCTTTCTTACAAAATAACGAAACACAATACTATTTATTTTATAGTAGTTGAGTTCTTGGTGTGCGCTGCGTTTTTTCCACATCTTGGCAAACAAACTATAAAATCCAAAGTGCGCCCGAACAATTGCCCAGCAATGCGCAGCTTTACCTTGAAGGAGAAATTGGATGCCCGCCAATCCATCCATCACGAGGCGAATAAATAAAATGGGTAATAATGAGAGTAACGGCAAATTTTTGGTAAGCATGCACAAAGAGTTTCGAAAATTCAAATACGTTTTCTGTGGATTGCTTGCTTGCAGGGTAGCGCCGCCCACGTGGTAAACGGTTGATTCAGAACAATACACAATCTCATGCCCTAGGTTTATAGCACGCCAACACAAATCAATTTCTTCTTGGTGTGCAAAAAAATCGGTATCAAAACCTTGCAGTTGGGTAAATACGTTTTTTCGAATTCCAAAGCAAGCACCCGATGCCCAAAATATAGATTGGGTATCGTTGTATTGACCAAGATCCTCCTCGATACAGTCAAATATTCGTCCACGGCAGTACGGATAACCCAAACGATCAATAAAGCCACCGGCTGCACCGGCATATTCAAACTTGGTTTTGTCTTTAAAATCTAAAATTTTGGGTTGTACGATGGCTACATTGGATTGTTCGTGTAATAATTTTTCGATGGGAGTTAGCCAATTTTCAGTTACCTCAATATCCGAATTAACCAAAACAAAAATAGGTTCGTGTACCTGCTTGAGCGCCTCATTATAGCCTTGTGCGAAGCCAAAATTGCTCCTGTTTTGAATGATTTGTACTTGTGGAAATTGTGATTGAATAAAGGAAATTGAAGTATCGGTTGAAGCATTGTCTGCCACATAAATTTGTGCATTGCCAGAGTGCTGAATAATTGAGGGCAAAAACTGTTCGAGTAGTTTTTGTCCGTTCCAATTCAAGATGACTACAGCGGAGTTATTCATGGGTATTTATTGGGGTTGATGAGCCGGCAATTCGGGCAAAAAATGATACTTTTCGTTTTCAAAATCCATTTGGCAAAAGTAGTGATTCAATCCATTGGTTACCATTAAAAAATCGGCGTGTAAAGCGGAATTGTAACGGGCAATTTGATCAAATGTTGCTTGTGAAATAACCACTTCGGGCGCTTTGCATTCTACTAAAATCCGCAACCGTCCATCGGGATAATACACCACTACATCATAGCGTTTCGTTTGGCCATTGACTTGAATTCGTTTTTCGACATTGATGAGTGATTTGGGGTAGTTTTTTTCGTAAATAAAATGATGCACCACATGTTGACGCACCCATTCTTCGGGGGTGAGTTGGATGAATTTTTTCCGAATTTCATCAAAAATGGCGACTTTATTTTCACTATTTTTGAATCGGAAGCGAAACGGAGAAAACTGAAGCAGTTGCATGGGGTAAAAGTAAATTTTTTGATACGATTTAAAGATTGAATGATTGAAAAATTAAAAGATTCTTTACTTTACCTATGCATTAGCCTAGCAAAACTCGAATAAACATAAACGTAAACCGAGAACCGAGAACTGAAAACCGAGAACTGAAAAATGGATGAAGCAGTAAAAATTGTCAATGATATCAAAAATGGCCAAATTAAACCCATTTATTTTTTAATGGGGGAAGAGGCTTATTATATTGATAAAATTGCGGATTATATCGAGCAAAATGTATTGACGGAAGATGAAAAGGGTTTTAATCAAACGGTTTTATACGGGCGAGATGTAACCATTGAAGACATTATTGGTACCGCCAAGCGATTTCCCATGATGGCCGATCGCCAAGTGATTATTGTAAAAGAAGCGCAAGATTTGTCGCGTACCATCGAACAAATTGAGAGATATACTGAAAATCCGGTACCAACTTCGGTATTGGTGTTTTGTTACAAATACAAAACCATCGATAAGCGCAAGAAATTTACCAAAAACATCGAAAAATTGGGGGTGCTTTTTGAAAGTAAAAAACTCTACGAAAACCAAGTGGGTGATTGGATTAATCGTGTATTGAAATCCAAAGGGTACGGAATTGAGCCCAAAGCCACAGCTATGTTAGTAGAGTTTTTGGGGACTGATTTAAGTAAAATAAACAACGAACTCGAAAAATTACAAATTGTACTTCCCAAACAAAGCACTATAACGGCCATTGATATAGAAGATAATATTGGATTTAGCAAGGACTTTAATGTGTTTGAATTGCGCAAAGCAATTGGGGAGCGCAACCAACTGAAGGCCTACCAAATTGTTCACTATTTTTCGGAAAATCCAAAGGAGAACCCAATTTTAATGGTTACAGCATTAATTTTTGGATACTTTCAACAACTACTGCAATACCACGGACTCAAAGACAAATCATCCAAAAATGTGGCGGCTGCTTTAAAAATTAGTCCGTATTTTACTAAAGATTATGAGTTGGCTGCCCGCAATTTCCCGATGAAAAAAGTAAGCGTTGCGATTGCAAAACTTCGAGAAATGGATGTGAAAAGCAAAGGGGTAGGGGCTAATAGTTTGCCGTTGAATGATTTGTACAGAGAAATGTTGATTGCGCTTTTTAATTAAACATTTGCAGTTTGAATTGCGAAGAGTAATTTAGATATTTGCATCGATTTAAAAGAAAAATATGAATAAAAATACAATATTGGGTTATGCTACCTTATTAATGGTTAGTATGGGATTGTTGCTTATTGCTTTGGGCGCTTTCAAATATGACGACGTAGCTGGTTGGGGATTTGGTGCTGTTGGTGTTGGATTTTTAGCCAATGCATGGGTGTTTAATGCTTTAAAAGGACGAGTTTAGTTTCCGTTCAATTCAGTATGAACAGATTTTCTTTAAAGAACAGCATTATTTTATGCGTTAGTTTGGTTTTAGTATGCATCATTTTATCTTGTAATCGATCAACATCTTCATCCATTGAAAAGGCAATTGATAGGGAATCTTCGACAGATGAGTCTGCTGCTATGAGTCAACTTATGTCGGCTGAAGAATTACTTTCGGCCAATGATTGTGCAGCATGTCACCATGAAAAAGAAAGCGTCATTGGGCCTTCGTATAGTCAAATTGCCAAACGGTATTCGATAACAGATATTCCGCAGTTAACTGAAAAAATAATCAAAGGAGGAAAAGGCAATTGGGGAGAAACACCCATGACAGCTCATCCTGGTTTAAGTCAAGATGAAGCAACGGTGATTTTAACCTATATTTTAAGCATGAAGTAAACAAATCACAGCAAATACATTCACCAATTAATTTAAAATACACATCCTATGTCAGACGATAAGAAAGTCATATTCTCAATGCAGCGCGTGAGTAAAACTTACTCTAGTAGCGACAAGCAAGTATTAAAAAACATTTACTTAAGTTTCTTTTACGGCGCCAAAATTGGGATTCTGGGGCTTAACGGTTCGGGGAAATCCTCTTTGCTCAAAATTATAGCGGGAGTCGATAAAAATTACCAAGGAGATGTGGTGTTTGCGCCAGGATATACCGTGGGCTATTTGGAGCAAGAGCCACAACTTGACGACAGCAAAACCGTGATTGAGGTGGTGCGCGAAGGCGTAGCCGAAACCATGGCTGTCTTGGACGAATTCAACAAAATCAACGACCAATTTGGTTTGCCTGAAGTCTATGAAGATGCCGATAAAATGCAGCAACTCATGGATCGCCAAGCCGATTTGCAAGACAAGATAGATGCCTTGGGCGCATGGGAAATTGATACCAAACTCGAAATTGCAATGGATGCCTTGCGCACTCCAGAACCCGATATGTTGATCAAAAATTTATCGGGAGGTGAACGCCGTCGTGTGGCCTTGTGTCGTTTGTTATTACAACAACCTGACGTTTTATTGCTTGATGAGCCTACCAACCACTTAGATGCCGAGAGTGTGTTGTGGTTGGAACAGCATTTGGCGCAATACTCCGGAACGGTTATTGCTGTAACGCACGACCGTTATTTCTTGGATAATGTAGCCGGTTGGATTTTAGAACTCGATCGAGGAGAAGGCATTCCGTGGAAAGGAAATTATTCGTCTTGGTTGGATCAAAAGTCAAGCCGTATGGCCTTAGAAGAAAAAGTAGCGTCCAAACGCCGCAAGACCTTAGAGCGTGAGTTAGACTGGGTACGACAAGGTGCCAAAGGACGTCAGACCAAGCAAAAAGCCCGTTTGCAGAACTACGACAAACTCTTGAATGAGGATCAAAAACAATTGGATGAAAACTTGGAAATCTATATTCCCAATGGTCCGCGTTTAGGTACCAATGTAATCGAAGCCAAAAATGTAGCCAAAGCCTTTGGGGATAAATTGTTGTATGACAATCTAAACTTCACCTTGCCACAAGCGGGTATTGTAGGGATTATTGGGCCAAATGGAGCCGGTAAATCAACCATTTTCCGCATGATTATGGGCGAACAAGAAGCCGATGCCGGTACCTTTGAAATTGGCGAAACTGTAAAAATTGCTTACGTCGATCAGTCACATTCCAACATTGACCCAAACAAATCCATTTGGGAGAATTTTTGCGACGGACAAGAACTAATCATGATGGGTGGACGTCAAGTCAATTCGAGAGCCTATTTGTCTCGTTTTAATTTTGGTGGATCAGATCAAAACAAAAAAGTATCCACCCTTTCAGGTGGGGAACGCAATCGCTTACATTTGGCCATGACCTTGAAAGAAGAAGGCAATGTGTTGTTGCTCGATGAGCCCACCAATGATTTAGATATCAACACCTTGCGTGCCTTAGAAGAAGGATTAGAAAATTTTGCCGGTTGTGCGGTAATCATTTCCCACGACCGTTGGTTCTTGGACCGTATTTGCACCCACATTTTGGCTTTTGAAGGCGATTCTGAAGTGTATTATTTTGAAGGTGGTTTCTCCGACTATGAAGAAAACAAGAAGAAACGCTTGGGTGGCGATCTAACTCCCAAACGAATCAAGTACCGCAAATTAATTCGAGACTAATTCTTAATAAAAAACGCTGGTTAATACCAGCGTTTTTTGTTTTGTTTGGACTGTGCCGATTTTCTAGATTTATGCGCTCCGCCACTGCGGTTGGAATTTTTAGGCGGTGCTGTTTCTATACTTGGACTTCCTTCGTGCCACGGATAGGGGTGATCGCTTATCACTTGCACATCAACCTTAATTAATTTTTGAATGTCTTTCCAGTAAGGCGCTTCGTCTTTGCTGCAAAATGAAATAGCTACGCCGTTACTCCCAGCACGACCGGTTCGTCCAATTCGATGCACATAGGTTTCGGGTATATTGGGCAAATCAAAATTGATCACGTAGGGGAGCAAATCTATATCGATTCCTCGGGCAGCAATATCCGTAGCTACCAAAACACCCACTTCTTTGTTTTTAAATGCATCCAACACCCGTTGACGGGCCGATTGCGATTTGTCGCCGTGGATGGCTTCGGCTGCTACGCCATGTTTGCGCAAGGCTTTTACCACGTTGTCGGCACCGTGTTTGGTGCGTGAAAACACCAACACATCACTTAGTTTTTCGTTGCGTATAAGGTGGTACAATAAATTTCTTTTCTCCGTTTTATCTACAAAGTATATGCGTTGTTCTATTTTTTCGGCAGTAGAAGATACTGGAGAAACAGTCACACTGGCTGGATCTTTTAGAAATAATTCTGCCAATTCGCGAATCGCAATGGGCATGGTAGCCGAAAACAATAGAGTTTGGCGGTTGTTGGGTGTAAGTTTTACTATTTTTTTTACATCGTTAACAAAACCCATGTCGAGCATCTGATCGGCTTCGTCGAGCACTAAAGTGTGCAGTTGATCTAAATCGATAAAGCCTTGTTTGTGTAAATCCAATAATCGGCCGGGAGTAGCAATCAAAATATCTACACCTTTGCGCAATACATCCACTTGGGGAATCTGCGAAACACCGCCAAAAATGGTGAGTTGGGTTAGGTTGGTGTATTGGCCGTATTTGTCAAAATTTTGACCAATTTGCACGGCCAATTCGCGCGTAGGGGTTATCACTAAGGCACGAATGGCTTTGGCTTTTTTAGATGAACCCACCATGCGGTGCAACTGATGAATAATTGGAATAGCAAAAGCTGCAGTTTTGCCAGTACCCGTTTGCGCACAGCCTACTAAATCGCGGCCGGTTAATACAATGGGAATGGCTTGTTCTTGGATGGGAGTAGTTTCGGTATAGCCTGCTTCAAATACGGCACGTTGGATACTCTTGGAAAGGGATAATTCTTCAAATAACATATAAATAGAGATTCATATTCCAAAATTAGTAATGAAATACGGGGTCAAAGATAGGGTATTTAAATTTGCTTGTTTGTGGCTACAAATTCACGGTAATGTTCTGAATTTTTTTATCCACAGGACTGTTGGCTTTCATGAAATCGGTAACCAAATAGCCAATTAATTTTCCAACCAACTGCTGGTTTTTTTCGTCACCCAACTCGGGAGCGCCTTCGCAAATGTGCAAGTAGGATGCATGTTGGTGTTTGCCAAATCGATGAATGTATTGCCGGGCTTGTTCAACCGAAAATCCGCTCAAGGTCATAGCGCTGCTAGCAATATTGGGTAGCGCATCCAAGTCAAGCTCAATTCCAAAACTAGTGCCGGTGATAAAACGCTCAGCATGTTGCAGTTCATTTTCAAACTTTTTGGATCCCCGAATGGCAATTTCATCATATGTATTGAACCGAACTCGGTGAATGAGGTTCTTGATGTTTAACAATACTTTCTTTGAGGTGTAGTTTTCGTGTAACCCAAAAATAAAATACTGTTGTAAAAATCCTTCTTCAAAGGCATAGGAAAACCCGTTTCCGCTATGCCGTCCCTCAAGAATACGAAAGTCAGAATGGGCATCAAAATTTATGGCGTTGATGGCCTGTCCTTTAGATAAGGCCGTTCCTTTAATCATGCCATATGCGTTATTATGCCCGCCGCCAATTGCAATTGGAATTTTACCCGCTTTTACCAATTGAGCAACTACATGCGTCACTTCTTTATCAACGGCTTCAACCAGTTCGTTCATGCGTTTTCGATCGGCTGTTTTATGGAAATCAAGCTGTTGCACTTCGTCCATTTCTTTTCGTACATCCAATTGGCCCAAAACCAGTAGCTCTTTGCCTTTGCAAAACGAATTGTATTGAATGTTTGCAATGCTGCTTATGGCGCTCAACCAAGCTGTTGCCGCTCCTGGTCTGCCATAATTAGCGCGAATTCCGATGTCTTCTGGAATGCCAAATAATACAAAACGCGCCGAACAAGTAGTGATGTATTCAGAAATGGATACACCCGCGGGTATGGTTTGCATGCGTTCGCCAAATTTTATCTCACCACTGC
Organism: Flavobacterium sp.; assembly: GCA_018883065.1. Lineage (GTDB taxonomy): Bacteria > Bacteroidota > Bacteroidia > Flavobacteriales > Flavobacteriaceae > Flavobacterium. The sequence continues at coordinate 23,547 of VEQT01000015.1, read as the reverse complement.
GGTGGTTGGTGATTTTAGCAAGTTCAGTGGCCGAAAACGGAATAATATTTTCCATACGAAAAGGGAATATACAAGATGCATAATATGTTGGCGCAAACTTACGTTTTTCCTCTAATTATTGTTATTTTTGCCCGAACAAAACAAATTTTTTTATGGAAAATCAAAAAAATAATTCGAGTTTAAAAGCCGTAATAGCTGTATTGGCTCTATTGCTTGCAGGTAGTTTAGTATATATTGTTAAAATGACTTCTGATGCCAAAGCCATGCAAGTCGAATTAACCAAAACAACATCAGAGAAAGATAGCGTAACCAAAGATTTAGAAGCATTGAAAGCAACATATGATGCTGCGATTGCTGAAAATACATCTATGTCTGACGAGTTAATCGCAGAGCGTGAAAAAGTGGTGAATTTGTTGGCTGAATTAAAACGATCAAAAGGAGATGCCGCTTCTATGGCCAAATACAAAAAACAATACTTGGAATTAGAAGAGAAAATGAAAGTATTGATGCAGGAAAATGAAGTGCTTAAAAAAGCGAACGAAACCTTAACTGTTCAAAGAGACAGTACTGTAATGGTATTGGGCGAGGCCAAAAAATTTAACGAAGTGTTGGTGGGTCAAAACGAAACCTTATCAAAAACTGTAGAGATAGCATCTAAATTGATTATAACCAATTTAAAAACAGCTGCCTACAAGTTGAGAAGCAAAGGAAAACAAGTGGCTACCGACAAGGCTAGAAGTGCAGATGTATTAAAAATTAGCTTTACGATAGCCGAAAACAAAGTGGCCAAATCGGGAGATAAAAAATACTATGTACAAGTAATTGACAGCAAGAATAACGTGTTGGGAGACAAGCAAACTGAAAATTTTAACGGAAATGTATTGACCTACAGTTTTATATCAACTGTGAAATTTGAAAACAAAACCGTAGATGTTTCTCAAGATTTACAAGGGTCTAAATTTGAAAAAGGAACCTATACAGTTAATTTATATGACAACGGGGAGTTAATTTCGAAAACCAATTTCACTTTGAAATAGTCATACAACAACAAGCTAAAAAGGAACCAATTGGGTTCCTTTTTTTATGTAATTACTTTTCCGTTTAGAATAACCTGTGCTATCGGATTGCTGCCAAACGCGTAGGGAATCTGGTAAAAAGAAGCCAATTTCTTGGTGATAATCAAATTGGCTTTTTTGCCTACAGTAATGCTTCCGTGTGTATCACTCAATCCCATCGCATAAGCGCCGTTGATTGTAGCTGCATTAATGGCTTCTTCAGGTGTCATCTTCATTTTGATGCAAGCGGTTGCTACCACAAAATTCATGTTACCAGAAGGGCAGGAGCCCGGATTATAGTCAGAGGCCAATGCCAAAGGTAAATTGGCGTTCAAAATATCGCGCGCAGGTGTGTAGGGAATCCCCAAAAAGTAAGAACAGCCCGGCAAAGCAACAGGCATTGTTTCGCTGTTTTGAAGCGCTTGAATATCTTCTGGTGTAAGTATTTCTAAATGATCTACAGATAGTGCTTGCTGATTCACCGCTGCCGCAACCCCTCCAATCGCGTTAAACTGATTAACGTGAATTTTTGCAATTAAGTTGTGGCTTGCACCAGCTTGCATGATTTTAATAGTGTCAGCTACCGAAAAATAGCCTTCTTCGCAAAACACATCAATGTAATCGGCTACGTTTTTTTGCGCAATAGCAGGCAACATTTCATTGCATACCAAATCAACATAGCCTGCCGGATTACCAGCGTAGGCTTTAGGGAAGGCGTGAGCGCCCAAAAAGGTAGCTTTGATTGCAACAGGGTAATTGGCTTTTAATCGTTGAATCACGCGCAGCATTTTGAGTTCGCCATCTACAGTTAAACCATAGCCCGATTTGATTTCTAACGCGCCAGTTCCCAATGCAATAAGTTCGCGCAACCGGTTTTCGGCTTGCGCATACAAATCGTCTTCTGAAGCCAGTTGAAGTTTTTCGGCCGAGTTGAGAATACCTCCGCCATTGGCAGCAATTTCTTGGTAACTCAATCCGTTGATGCGGTCAACAAATTCTTGTTCGCGATTGCCGGCATAGACCAAATGACTGTGGCTGTCACACCATGAGGGCAAAACAAACCGATCGGTTGCATCGATTACTTCGTGATTTGTTGTATTTGGACATGCACTCATCGGGCCAAAATCGGCAATGCAGTTGTTTTCGATGCGTAAATAGGCCAGATCCAATTTCGGCAATTCGGCCATTTCTTTTCCGGCAACTTTGCGAATTGTAGCCGGTCGAATTTGAAGCAAGGACTTGATGTTGATGAGTAAAATAGACATGCCGCTTTTTTGAGGTAAATGTAAATTGGAATTTTAAAAACTCCTATCTTTCCATCAAAATATTCCATTTTGAAAAGAGTAAGCTACAAAAAAGTTCGAAAAATTCAACCCAATTATTTTGAATATACAGGAACGCATACCGTCGATCCAGTAGAGATGCAATTGTTTGTGTACAACGAGGAGGGCTATGAAGAATACCATAAAGTGAGTGTAGAACGCATAGAAAAAGAATTAAATGATCCACTTCAAAAAGGAGATGTTAAATGGCTGAATATTCATGGATTGCACAATGTTAGTTTAATTAAAGAAACAGCTGATTTGTTGGGGCTTGAACCCTATGTAATTGGCGATATTTTAAACGTTTCGAAGCGCTCAAAAATTGAAGAATTGGATCAGATTTTATTTTTTAGTATAAAATCGATATTGCCTGGCGAAGACGAGCAGCATGTACATGTGGAGCAAATTAGTTTCGTTCTCAAAGACAATATATTGGTTTCGTTTCAGGAGAAAAAAAGCGCCTTTTTTACCCACATTCGGGAACGCATCAAAACGCATAGCGGCATAGTTTGTAAAAAGCAGAACGACTATCTGTTGTACTTGTTGCTTGATGCAGTAATGGAAAACTTTTACATCAGCATCGAGTATTACGAGGAGGGGATTGAGCGCTTATTGTTGCAAGCCAAAGCCAGTGATGATCCAAATGTTTTGATTGAAATTGAGCGCTATCGTGAAAATCTCAATTTCCTAAAACGCTCGATTATTCCCTTACGCGATGCCCTTTATACGTTAAAAAGCGAACAAGACGACGAAGCATTCAATGTGATTAAACCAGCGAATTACACTTTTTTTACTCGACTTTATCAAAAATCTATAGAGATTTTGGAGCAAATTGAATACGATATCAATACCCTCGATAGCGCATCGAGTTTTTATTTTTCGTCACAAAGTCACCGCATGAATGAGATCATGAAAGTGCTTACTGTGGTATCGGTTATTTTCATGCCACTCACTTTTATTGTAGGCGTGTACGGAATGAATTTTGAGTACATGCCTGAGCTTAAATTAGCTTATGGATACTACGTGGTTGTAGGTGTAATGTTGGTGGTTGCTATCGCTATGGCTTGGTATTTTAAACGAAAAAAATGGTTTTAATTTTTGTTTAAATAAAATAATTTAAAACACTGAAAATCAAATAAAAGAATAATTAGTATAGATTTAACTTATGGTGAATTTTGAGTGTTTTTTTCAACTTATTTACTCAACCGATGTAGAGTGAATGTGAGTGAGGCCAAGAGAACAAAAGCCCCTATTTGGTGAACTAATCCGAGCCATACCGGAACACCATAAAGCAAGGTAAATAAGCCTAAACCAAATTGAATAAATACCATTATGCATGCTGTAAATATCCCTTTTTGTTGCCAATGATTCAGTGGATATTTTTTGCTTTTAATCGCCAACAATACAATCCAACCTACCACAAAATAAGCCAAGGTTCGGTGTATAAACTGTACGCCGCTTTTCCCTTCAATAAAACCCAGCCAGCCATTTTTTTCTAACCAAACGCTGTCATGAAGAAGTTGTCCATCGCTCATAAGAGGCCAGTGGTTGTGTACCAGACCAGCATTCAATCCAGCTACAAAACCACCGTAAATAATTTGAATTAAAGTAAATAATAAGGCAACACGAGCAATTTTTCTCAATACCTTGAAGCTTGAATTGGGTTCTGGAAAGAGTAAATTCAAGGCAACCCAAAGCGTGTAAGCAAAGGTCAGGAACGCAAAAGTAAGGTGTAAGGCCAGTCGAAAGTGACTCACGTCTGGATTATCAACTAAACCGCTTTTTACCATATACCAGCCAAAAAAGCCCTGTAACACTCCCATTCCTAGTAGAATATAGCAATTGTGTAAAGTAGCGGTATCTAGCTTCTTTTTGATTAAGAAATACACAAAGGGTATAATGAAAACGAGGCCGATTATACGTCCAATAAATCGGTGAAACCATTCCCAAAAATAAATGTATTTGTAATCAGCCAAGGTGAACGCTACTTGACTATTGACAAGTTTGTATTCGGGAAATTTTTTATATTCTGTAAATGCTTCCTGCCATTTTTCTTCGCTAAGTGGCGGAAAGGTATCGGTAATCAAGTGCCAGTCGGTCATAGAAAGTCCAGAGTTGGTAAGCCTTGTAATTCCGCCAACAATTACCATAATAAACACCAAAATGCAGCCCGAAAGCAGCCAAATAATCACCGATTTGTTTTCTTTTTTCATTTCTTTTTGAAGCTTTTTCCCGCTATCATTCCAAATTCCCGCTAAAAAAAGTCAAATTTATAGACCAGCTTATTTGCGGGAGATTTTCCTCCCGTAGGATCGGGACTATCGGGGCTAAAACAGAATGTAGCACACAAATTTAGTTTTAATTACGAGAGCCAAGAATTAACAAACGTTAATCTTCAAATTCATTTTTTCTGCTTTATTTAGCATGAAAGCATATGCTGCGGCGTATTCATTAGCAATTTCTCCATCCAATATGGCTTGTTTTATTGATTCTTTTAGTTGACCAATTTCGCGGCATGGTCCCAAATTGTAGAGCTGCATAATCTCTTCTCCACTTATGGGTGGCTGAAAATTGCGCACATGATCGCGTGCCTCAACCTCGATAATTTTTTGTTTCACCACCTCAAAATTGTGGTGGTATTTTTTGAATTTATGTGGGTTTTTGGTGGTAATATCGGCTGCGCACAAGGTCATTAAAGCGTCTACATCTTCGCCGGCGTCAAATACCAAACGGCGCACTGCCGAGTCGGTTACCTCATCTTGCGAAAGCACGATAGGTCTTGAGCTCATGACTACCATTTTTTGTACAAATTTAAGTTTGTGATTAAGCGGCATGTGCAGGCGTTCAAAAATTTTTTTCACCATTTTACCGCCTAAAAATTCATGACCATGAAAGGTCCAGCCTTGTTTTTTTACAAATCGTTTGGTGGGTGCTTTTCCAATATCGTGAAACAAAGCCGCCCAACGCAACCAAACATCATCGGTGTTTTTAGAGATATTATCTACTACCTCTAAGGTGTGGTAAAAGTTGTTTTTATGGGTTTGTCCTTCAATTTCCTCTACTTGATTCAGTGCGGTTAATTCGGGTAAAATCAAGTCGAGTAAGCCAGTTTTGTACAATAGCAAAAATCCAGCAGAAGGTTGATCTGTGGCCAGTATTTTATTCAGTTCTTCTACAATGCGCTCGCCAGAAATTATACTAATTCGGTGGTTGTTTTTTGATATTGAGGTAAATGATTCTTCCTCGATTTCAAATCCCAATTGCGAAGCAAACCGAATGGCCCGGAGCATACGCAAAGGATCATCGGAAAAGGTAATGTCTGGGTCAAGTGGAGTTTTGATGCGTTTTTCTTTCAGGTCAACCAAGCCATTAAAAGGATCAAGTAAGTCACCATAATTAGCTGGATGCAAGGAAATTGCCAATGCATTTATAGTGAAATCTCGACGATTTTGGTCGTCGTTTAAACTGCCGTTTTCAACCACAGGATTGCGGCTTTCAATTTGGTAACTTTCTTTTCTTGCTCCTACAAATTCAATGTCGGTATCTTCATAACGCAACATCGCAGTGCCGTAATTTTTAAACACTTGTACTTTGGGATGATAGGGAATTAACTCGGCCACTTTGAGCGCTAAATCTATGCCCGAGCCCACAGCAACTATGTCGATGTCTTTTTTGAAATCGCGATGCAAAAGATAATCCCGCACAAAACCACCAATCACATAACTCTCTATCCCCAATTCCTGGGCGGCTTGAGAAACGATTTCGAATATTTTGTTATTTATTGCTGATTTGTACTTTATATTTTTTGCCACGAATGCACTAATTTTTATTTAGGAATAATTAAAGTATTATTCTTTTGTATTCTAATGAGTCATTATTAAAATTAGCAATTATTGCTAATCGATTACCTGATACTTTCAAATAATTCATTGCTTGCGCAATATGCGAATTTGAAATACGTTTACAGCATTTGACTTCCAAAATTATTTTATCAAAAGCCACAAAATCAGCATAGAATTTATGATTTAGAACAGTTTGTTTATACTTTACTACATACTCTTTTTCACGATCAAAAAGGATTTTTGATTGATTAAATTCGTACGCAATCGCATCTTTATAAACAATCTCTAAAAACCCTTTTCCCAGATTATTATGTACTTCGAATAAGATTCCTAAAAGCTTGTAGCTTTCGGTTTGATGGATAATATTTGGCATATAAATTCGTGCATTCGTGGCTTATTTTTTTTAATAATGTTTATCTTCGTATCACTTTAACTTGTGAATCGAGTGTCAATTTGATTATCGTTGACGGACGTCCACCGGTTTTTTCGCGGTCCAAATTTACAATATAGTCCACACCCTTTATAATTTCGGGGCTAATTTCTTTAAAAGTCATTGGCGTAGCTGTACCACTAATGTTGGCCGAGGTTGAAACCAGCGGCTTTTTCATGCGCTCCAGTAATTTGAAACAAAAAGGAACTTTCACTATGCGTACGCCTAAGGTGTTGTCCTCGGCTATGAGATTGGCTGCCACATTGCGTGGTTGATCTAAGATGAGTGTTGTTGGTTTTTCTGACAAGTCAATGATTTGCCAGGCCGTTTCAGGAATGTCTTTAAACACGTTGTACATCATCTTTTCTCCATTCAGCAAGCAAATCATGCTTTTGGTTTCTTCGCGTTGTTTAAGTGTGTATATTCTGGCAACCGCTTCGGCATTGGTCGCATCACAGCCAATTCCCCAAACGGTATCGGTTGGGTAAAGTATAATGCCGCCTTGTTGTATAACTTCGAAGGCTTTATGCACTTCAGAATTCAGGTCGTTGTGTATCATTATAGGACTAATGGTGTACGTTGTTTTTTAAGTTGAGCCGGATTCCCTGCTACCATGCAATTATCTGGAACATCCTGGGTTACCATTGCTCCAGCCGCAATGACCACATTTGATCCGATGCTTAATTTGGGTAAAATGGTCGCATTGGCGCCAATAAATGTAAAATCGCCAACGTTTACTTGGCCCAATAATTTGGCTCCGGGTCCAATTTCGACAAAATTGCCCAATTGACAATCGTGATGAATCGCCGCATTGGCATTAATCAATACTCCTTTTCCAAGGCTAACATGCGCACTTACTAACGAAAATGCCATCAAGGAAACACCTTCGCCCAATAGGGCCGAGTTACTCAAATGGGCCGATTTGGCAACTAAGGATGTTGCTTTTCCGCCGTGTGCTTCAGCCAATTGTTGCAGTTTATATCGCAAAATGCAATCGCCAATACCCACAATAAAATTAGCTTGGTTTTGGAAATGTTGTTTTAGGGCTTCGAGGGAGTTGAGTACAGGATATCCAAACAATTCGACTGGTCTGGGTTCGGATACATTGTCAAAAAAACACAAGTTGTTGCATTCACTTGGATCAAGTAAATCAAATACTTCTTTGGCATGGCCTTTGGCACCTAGGATTAACATAATTATATTTGTGTGGGTAAAAGTACGTTTTTCAGATTGAATTTGGGCTACACGGTCGCCTTAACTCGATTGATTCGCTTGTTTTCTGGGAACTTGTTGGTGTTGTAATGAGGCGCTTAGGGGTGCGCCCATCCAAACCAATTGCAGCAATTCTCTGTTTTTTGATTTAAAAATACTACTCAAGCCGTATTTTAGGATTAAAAACACCCTCACCAGTTGCATGCCCCAATTGCCATAGTGTTTGCGAAGCACATACATTAGCGATATTTTTATTTCTTTTTTTATTGCCAATGATTTTCCTGTGCTTGCCCCGTGGTAATGCACAAATTGGGCTTCTGGAACCAAAAATGTAGATAGGCCTAATTTTTTCAAACGCAAACACAAATCGGTTTCTTCATAATACAAAAATAGGGCGGGATCAAATTGGCCAGCTTTACTAAAATCAGCTGAACGAAGCAGCATAAAACTGCCAGGAACAAAATCTACTTTTACTGGTTTTTGATGGTGTTTTTTGCGCTTGGGATGCGAAGCAGGAGTAATAAATTCAAGAAAACTTCGGCCCAGTATTTCTCGTGTAGGCGAGGCAAAATGATCCAGTGAAACCATAATATCACCATTCTCTTTAAAGGCCTGCGCCCCAACCATTCCTACTTTAGGAAATTGTTTCAAATAGGCAATGAGCACGCTAAAACAATCATTTAACAACAGTGTGTCGTTGTTCAAAAAAGCCACATATGTTGCATTAGCTAGTCCAAATCCAGCATTATTGCCTTGCCCAAATCCACAGTTTACGGGGGTTTGGTACATGCTTAAATTTGGAAATGAAGAAGTTGTGCAATAGTCTAGCACCTTTTGGTAATCGTTTTCGCCCGAGCAGTTGTCAACCACAATCACTTGAAATGACAGTTGGTTGCTTGTTTTTTGGTATATTTTTTCCAAACAAGGAATGGTAAATTCACTTGAATTGTAATTGATGAGAATTATAGCTAAATCAAACATTAGAGGTATTGTTGCACTCCTTTTTCGATAAAAGTGAGTTTTTGAGACTTGGTTTGCGCTTCTATTTCGTTGTTGATTGCGATATGCGATTTGGATTGTTCCGGGTGATAAATGTGGTAGGCCAAACCAGCAAATTTGAGTCGTTTGCCCAAAATACCGATATTGTGCAGGCGCTCGATCATCTCGGAATCATCGATACCCCAGCCCACTAAATTCTCGTTAAATCCATTAATTTTTATAAAATCTTCGCGCCAAAACGACATGTTGCAGCCGCGTAATTTGGACGAACGTGTAGCGGTAATTTGTGCCCAATTCATCATAAATGGGATGCGAATAGTACGACCGCGTTTTTTGATGCCCGAAGAAAGAAAATGGAATTTGGTTTGCTTTTGAGCAAAAAGTTGAGGTAAATGCGATTGGGTGATGTTGGCTCTTGATCCAAATAAATAATATCCTTTTTGTGCAAATTGCAAATGATCTTCAATAAAGTGCTTGTTTAGAATGATGTCGCCATCAATTTCGATGATGTAATCAAACTGAGCCAAAGCAATGGCCTTATTCATGATCATCGGTTTGCGGTTTTTGATGTCTTCGTGCCAAACGTGACGCAAGGGAATCGGAAATTTAACTTGAAATTCAGCAATTAAAGCTTGGGTTTCTGATCGTGAACCGTCGTCGGCAATAATCACTTCGTTTGGCAATACCGTTTGCTTAAGTACACTCAAAAGAAGTAGTTCTAATGCTTCAGGCCAGTTGTAAGTTGGGGTAACAAGGGAACATGTAGGCAAATGTGTCATACCAATAAAATAGTCAGCCAATTTAGGATTAATTTTTTTAGATTTGTCAAAATTAATTTTATGTTGTACGATTGTTTCATTTTTTTCAATGAATTAGATTTACTTGAAATAAGACTAAACGAATTGGATGAATTGGTAGATAAATTTGTATTAGTTGAAGCCGATAGAACATTTCAAAATACCCCAAAACCATTTATTTTTGAAGAAAACAAAGCGCGTTATGCCAAGTTTTTGCACAAAATTATTCACATCAAACTAACCGAGTACCCCAGATTTTTCCCTATAATAAACCCGTTTTCTCCTTGGAAATTAGAGTTTTATCAACGTGACGCCATGTTGAAAGGATTAGTCGATTGCAAGCCAAATGATTTAATTATGCTTTCAGATGTAGATGAAATTCCTAATCCGGAGGTGATTAAAAAACAAATCCAGCAGGGTGTATCTGAAATATATGGCTTAAAGACAGATATGTTTATGTATTTCCTGAATAACAAGCTCATATTTGATGGTGGAAGCAACATGACAGAAGAAGAATCTGTTCAGGGTATATGGCATTGTACTGCTTTATTGCCTTTTAAGTTGTTGGTTAAAAAACCACACAAGATTCGAAAAACCATTATGCGCACCAAAAGAAGGGGAGTAGTATATCCCATCATTCCAAACGCAGGTTGGCATTTTACCTATATTGGTGGAGCAAATAAAATAATTGAAAAATTAGAATCTTTCTCCCATACGGAATACAATTTTGATGAGTTTAAACAGATTGACAAAATAAACGAACTAATAAAAACGGGTAAAGATCTATTTGGCCGTGACATGAGATTTAAAGTTGTTGAAGTAGATCAGCAATTGCCCGCCTATTTGAGTACGGCTGAAGCAAAGCAAAAATTCAAAGATTTATTAGTAAGCTAATGATTAAATCAACCTATTTAATTCAAAAAGGCGTAGATCAAGCGTTTGTTTTTGAATTAATCAAGAATTTTAACGTAAGCGGACAATTATTTGACGACAGAAAACGAAACAAAATTAAAATTTTTGAATCCGAGGGCCAACAGGTCAATGTAAAGTCGTTCAAGATTCCCAATTTTATCAACAAAGTGGTGTACCGCTATTTTCGTGATTCAAAGGCAAAACGTTCTTTTTTGTTTGCCAATAAATTGCAGGCCTTGGGTATTGGAACACCAAAACCGTTGGCTTATTTCGAGCATACTACTTTTTTTGGATTATTGGATAGCTACTACATCAGCGAGCATTTGGCTGTTGATTTAACGTTTAGAGAACTTGTAGAAATCCCAGATTATCCAGAACACGCTACTATTTTAAAGCAGTTCATGCATTTTTGCTTTGAATTACATGAAAAAGGAGTAGAGTTTTTAGATCATTCTCCAGGCAATACCTTGATAGTTAAAATAGCACCTGGGCAATATCAATTTTATTTGGTCGATTTGAATCGCATGCAATTTCACACACATATGCCCTTTGAAATGCGCATGAAAAACTTATCTCGACTCACACCCAAAAAAGAAATGGTTGAGCAAATGGGTGCGTTTTATGCCGAAAAGTATATAGAAAAATCAAAAGCTGAAATCGTTGAGCGACTGTGGTTTTATACCCGTGAATTTCAGCAGGCTTTTGCTCGAAAAATTAGGGTTAAGCAACAAATTAAGTTTTGGAAATAGCAGCATTTTGCCATAATTCATCCAGTTTTTTGTACCGAATGTAAATGCTGTAGGCATTCAAATAACAAATTACAATCCCTTTTACACCATCTAATATCCCAAGGCGGATCAAGTAATTGTATAAAAAATTATAAGTGGGATGCAATACATTAAAACCCAAAACAGGTTTTACTTTTTTGTTGAATTTCTCGAGTGCTTTTAATTTCCCGTACTGGGACATTTTCATTTTATACGACTTGTAATCCGAGTACGAAAAATGAATGAGCTTGTGCTTTAACAAACCAATAGAGCCGTCTACGTCGAGTTTTTCATGTACCAATCGTTCGGTGGTATACTTGGCGTAATGCTTATTGAATAACCTAAAAATTCGATCGGTTTGCCAACCGCTAAAGTGCAATACTTCTTGCTTAAACATGAATTTGCGGTAAAACAAATAAGCATTATCCGGTTTTTCTAGTTGCACCGTTTGCAAAATTTCGGCTTTGAGTTCGGGCGTTAGGCGCTCATCGGCATCCAGAAATAAAATCCAATCGTTTTTGGCTTGTGAAATCGCGAAATTGCGTTGGGACGTATAATTTTCGAAGCGGTGTTCAATGAATTTTACATTGGCAAATTCAGATGAAATTGACTTTGTTCCATCGGTACTAAAGGAGTCAACCACAATAACTTCATCTACAAATTGCAAATCGGTCAACAATTCACGCATGTGAATTTCTTCATTCAAGGTGATTATTAAAGCCGAAATAGCACGATTTGTATTTAAATCCATTTAGAAGTACTTGGCTGCAAATATAATTTATTAACTACTTTTGCTCCTAATAAAATCTGCATTTTATGAAAGCGTCTGTAATTATGAGTACCTACAATGCCATTGACTGGCTAGAGAAAGTAATTTGGGGTTTTAGCGCACAAACAATTACAGATTTTGAGTTAGTTATAGCTGATGACGGATCAACTCCCGAAACCAAACAAAAAATTGATGCCCTGCGCAGGGAATTAAACCTCACCATCCTACACGTTTGGCACGAAGACCACGGCTTTCAAAAAACCAAAATACTCAACAAAGCCATTTTGGCCAGTACAGCCGATTACCTCATTTTTACCGACGGCGACTGCATTCCTCGCGCTGATTTTGTAGAAACCCATTTGCGTTATCGACAAGCGGGTTATTTTTTGTCTGGCGGATATTTTAAGTTGCCCATGGCTACCTCATTGGCAATTACCCAAACCGATGTGCTGCAACAACATTGTTTTCAACTGGCTTGGCTCAAGGCTCATGGACTTTCGTTTACGTCTAAATCTATAAAATTGTTGGTCAAAGGTTTTTGGGCCAATGCATTAAACGCACTCACGCCCACCACACCTTCTTGGAATGGACACAATGCTTCAGGATGGAAAGCTGATCTGTTGGCCGTGAATGGTTTTGATGAAGAAATGAAATACGGCGGAGAAGACCGCGAATTGGGCGAACGCTTGTTTCATTATGGCTTGTTGTCCAAGCAAATACGCTACAGCGCCATTTGTATACACTTAGACCACGCCCGTGGATATGTATCGGATGAAGTTTGGAAAAAAAACAACGCCATTCGTGCCTACACCAAGGCGAATAAGGTAATTGAAACGCCCAACGGCATCCGATCTAATTAATTTTCAAGTAGTTATTTAATACCGGCATCCACAAATCCGGGGTGAATTGGGCATATAAATTCAAGGCTTCATTCTTCATTTCTTTGGCATTTTTATCGCCATACAAGTCGGGTTTTACCTCTTGCAAATGCACCGATACATGTTTTTTGCCGTCCTCAAAAAAGTTCCAGGCCGCTTTAATGATCCAAGGTGAAAAAATGGTAAAGGTTGCTTTGCCTAGTGCTTTAGCCATATTTACTGCGCCACCTTCGTTACCAATTAAAGCTGAACAATGATGGGTAATGGCTAGAAATTCCCGAATACTTCCGGGCACCAAATCAATGTGAATGTGTTGTTGCGTTGTGGGTTGGCACAAATCAAAAATGGCTTGCGCTTGGGTTTGTTGGCTAGGCATGTAATTAAACAGTAAATTGGCTCCCGTTTGGGCTACAATAGCATCTAAAACTTGGGCCATATAAGGAAATGGATACGTTTTGGTTGTGCCGCTGCCTAACACGCCTATCATGTAGATTTTTTGAGATAAATCAAGTTGGTGTTTTGCCAAAATGGCTTTCCCTTGAGCGATTTCGTCTTCCGATAAAAAGATTTTGGGTTCATTATCTAGCGGAATAGTTAGCTGCAACGGCTGCAATAAATTGAGTCGGTTTTCTATGGCCAAACCGGCATTGGTTTTGGGCGTGGTCAATTCAGGAATGGCATGTGTGTACAGGAAATTTCTGAATTTTTTGGCAAATCCAATTTTTGTATGGGCTCCCGAAAAGGCTACCACCAACTGACTTTCTGGTTTTCCGTAGGCATCAATTACAAAATCAAAGCGTGCTTTGCGAATGGAATTTAAAAAAGTAAAGAGGGCTTTTTTGCTTTGTCGGAATTCGTCGGTAAACAAAATAAGCTCATCAATGTTGGGGTTGTTGGCAACTACGGGTGCCGTAAACGGATAAATCAAATAGGCAATATGCGCTTTGGGGTAGGCTTTTCGTAGGTTGTTACAAATAACCGAACTCACCAACACATCGCCAATCATTTTTTGTTGAATTACCAGTATTTTCATAAACGAACGATTCTTATCCAATTGGTTTGATGCCCTTATACCGCTACATCATATTCGCGCAAGGCGTCGTTCAAGGAAGTCTTGAGATCAGTCGACGATTTGCGTTTGCCAATAATAAGCGCGCAAGGTACTTGGTATTCACCCGCGGCAAATTTTTTGGTGTAACTGCCGGGAATTACCACCGAGCGAGCAGGAACTATACCTTTCATTTCGATAGGAGTTGGGCCTGTCACATCTATAATTTTGGTTGAGGAAGTGAGACACACATTGGCACCTAGAACAGCTTCGGCTTCTACGCGCACACCTTCTACTACGATGCAACGCGAACCAATAAAAGCACCATCTTCGATAATAACGGGGGCGGCTTGTAAAGGTTCTAGTACACCACCAATTCCTACGCCACCACTCAAATGCACGTGTTTGCCAATTTGTGCACAACTACCCACAGTTGCCCAAGTATCTACCATGGTTCCTTCGTCAACATAGGCGCCAATGTTTACATAACTAGGCATGAGAATTACCCCTTTTGAAATATAAGCTCCGTGTCGAGCCACTGCATGTGGCACCACGCGAATGCCTTTTTCAGCATAACCTCGTTTCAAAGGAATCTTGTCGTGGTATTCAAAAATGCCAACTTCAATTGTTTCCATTTTTTGAATCGGGAAATACAACACCACTGCTTTTTTTACCCATTCGTTTACCTGCCAACCTGTAGCGGTTGGTTCGGCTACGCGGAGGGTTCCGGCGTCGAGTAAATCAATCACTTGGCGAATGGCTGCTGTGGTAGCTGCTTCTTGTAGTAAAGCTCGGTTGTCCCAAGCGGCTTCTATAGTAGTTTGTAAGGTGTGCATCTAGAAAAAGTTTTGGCAAATATACAGTCAAATTTTTAAACTAGCGCCGCGCCGCATAGCCCAATAAATAGCATTTAACTACCGTCGATTTTGATTTGAAATAATGTTTTACTTTTGAAGAAAAAAAACAATGTCGCGCATACTCGCTATAGATTACGGAAGCAAACGCACAGGACTAGCAGTCACAGATGAATTGCAACTCATTGCCTCAGGTCTCACCACGGTTGATACGCCGCAACTGATGGATTTTCTTGCGCGGTATTTTGCTGCCGAAAAGGTGAGTAAAGTACTCATTGGTGAACCCAAGCAGATGAACGGGCAACCCTCGCAAAGTGCACCACTCATTGCTGCATTTGTCACGCAATTTTCAACGCAATTTCCCACAATACCAGTAGAACGCGTAGACGAACGATTTACCTCAAAAATGGCAGCACAAACACTTATTGATAGTGGCCTACGCAAAAAACAACGACAAAATAAAGCCTTACTTGATGAAATTGCGGCTACGATATTATTGCAGGATTATTTGGTTCGGTTTAAGATTTAAAGATTTAAAAATTTAAAAATTAGATTTCAAAAAGTTAAGAATTATGAGTTAATACTAAAAATTTTGGTTTCGAAGCGTCATAAAATTATGAATTATGAGTTATGAGTTTTGCCCTGCATTTAGACTTTACGACATCTGACTTTTCACTTTCGACGCAAAGCTATCAGCACTCAGCTGTTCTTAGTATACTTTCATCCTTTCGACTTTATGACTTTGCTTCGCCTGTTCGCTTCGCTCGGGTCGACTTTATGACTTTACGACTTTTCACTTTCGACTAAAAGCGAATAGCTCCCCCGCATGACAAATATCATAGTCACTATCTTTTTCCGATTGTATTTTTGAGCGGTAAATGCACTTGCTATGAAAACTTCATTGCTACAAAAATACAACGTGCCGGGACCTCGATACACCAGTTATCCTACTGTGCCCTATTGGGACGAGGCGCTTTTTACAACTGATTCATGGAAAGCATCGGTGCAGCAATCGTTTCGTGCAAGCAACCGCAGCGAGGGAATTAGTTTATATATTCACTTGCCATTTTGTGAAAGCTTGTGCACTTTTTGTGGCTGCAACAAACGCATTACCAAAAATCATGCAGTAGAAAGTCCCTATATCGCAGCAGTGCTACACGAATGGGGTTTATATTGTACCCTTTTGGATGATCGGCCGCAAATAAAGGAAATTCATTTGGGTGGCGGAACGCCTACTTTTTTCTCGGTAAAAGAACTTGAAAAATTAATCACAGGCTTGTTTCAAACCGCCGATCGTGCGGCTAATTTTGACTTTAGTTTTGAAGGCCATCCCAACAATACAACCAAAGCTCATTTACAAAAATTATATGATTTGGGCTTTCGACGGGTGAGTTTTGGGGTACAAGATTATTCCCCAAGCGTGCAAGAAGCCATTCACCGGGTACAGCCGTTTCATAACGTGGCCAAGGTTACCTTTTGGGCCCGTGAAATTGGGTATACCTCGGTGGGTCACGACCTAATTTTTGGCTTGCCGTTTCAAACGTTAGACGATGTAATTGACACCATCGAAAAGACCAAATCGTTGGCGCCCGATCGCTTGGCGTTTTACAGTTATGCCCATGTACCTTGGATAAAAGGCAACGGACAACGCGGATTTAAAGACCAAGATGTACCCAAAGACGAAGTAAAACGAACCTTGTATGAAGAGGGCAAAGCGCTGTTGTTTCAAAACGACTACCACGAAATTGGCATGGACCATTTTGCTTTAAAAACCGATTCGCTCTACAATGCCTTCGAAAACAAAAAACTACACCGCAATTTTATGGGCTACAGCCACTCCAAAACCCAACTGATGATTGGCTTGGGTGTATCGTCTATTAGCGACAGTTGGTATGGATTTGCGCAAAATGTAAAAACTATCGAGGAATATTACCAGGCGTTAAACCAAAATAACTTTCCGGTATTTAGAGGGCATCAGCTCACCGCTGAAGATTTAATTATTCGCAAACATATTATAAATTTAATGTGCCAATTCGAAACTTCTTGGACCGATAAGAACATGTATTTTGATGAAATTCCCGAAGTTTTGAGCCAGTTGAGTGAGATGGAACAAGACGGCTTGGTTGAGTTTGTGAAACAAGGTGTTCGTGTTACCGAAAAAGGAAAACCGTATATACGAAACTGCTGTATGGCTTTTGATTTGCGACTCAAACGCCATGCACCCGAAACAGAGTTATTTTCGATGACTATTTAGATAAAAAAATCACGCAGATTGCGTGATTTTTTTATGACTTAGGCTTGCAGCTTGGCGTACAATTCGTCTTTGAGGTGCAGCAAATGCGCCTTTAGCTCTTTGAGTGCTTCATCTGTGGCAATTTCAATACCCGATTTGATGCGCAAAATTTGATGGTCAAGTTCGTGGTATTCGTCAAATAGTTTTCTAAAATGTGCATCACTCACTTTGAGCGCGTGAATTTTCTCTTTAAATTCTGGTAATTCGTGTAGTAAATCGTGTTTTTCCATGGGGTTAATTATTATTGGTGACAAGTTGGGTGTTGTTGAATAAATAAACTTGTTTGAGCGGGCGATACATAGGGAATTCCCAAGCCCAATCCTCTAATTATAAATAAAATTCCAAGGGCAATCGCCATAATCGGGATATACCGCTGAATAGTTTGTCGGGTTCGAATAGATAATATATCACTTAGCGCCGATACAGCACCCATGAGCGGAAGTGTCCCAAGCCCAAACAACAGCATATATAGACCTCCTAAAACAGCCGTTTGCATAGCTATAGCACCAAAAAGCGCTACATATACCATTCCACAAGGCAAAAAGCCATTCAAAAAGCCAATGCTAAAAAAGGATGAAAAGGATCGCTTTTTAAATTGAGCACCCATCGCTGATTTGAGTTGTGCCAATAGTTTAAAAATAGGTTTTGAAATTGAAAATTGACCCAGGTGTTTTTCAGAAATCAAACTCACGAGTATCATGGCAATTCCTGTACCAATTGCTAATTTTTGTTGTAAACCAGCTAGATACAGTCCATGACCGATTAATCCAAAAAGGAGCCCAATACTTGTATACGCACTAAGACGCCCAAAGTGATACAACCCAATTCTTATCCATTTTCTTGGGCCTTTAAATTGGGCAGTAGGCAACATCAGCGCAATAGGACCGCACATCCCCACGCAATGTAAACTACTGAGTAATCCAAATAAAATAGCCGTAAATAACATATTTTAGTTTGTATAATAGAGGCGTTGCGTTTCCAAATAGGATTTTCCTTCGTATTCCCAGTGTAACGTAATATCCCAAAGACCGCCTACCAAACTTTTTTTAGGTATGAGCAAAGTGGAACTAGAGGTCGAAATGGGCATTTCAAAATCTAATTTTTGGTTAGACGGTCTATAAAGGGATACTGTTCCTTTGAGTTGTGCAGGATCAAATTGTGCAGGAAAAACAACGAGAATTCCTTGTGCATTTGTTGAAATTTGAGGTTGTTGCGCCAAATCGTGCGCATTTTGAAGTTGCATCATTTCGGTTTCAAAATGGGCATCTTTTTTATAATATTCATCAACAACCAATTCATTATCATATTTAGAATTCGATTGCACTTTGATTACAAAATACAAGATAAAACACATAAAAAAAACAAAAGACAATAGGATTCCGGTTCCCCAGTTAAAGTGAATTCCGGTTAATTTTGTGGGAGCTGTTGTCATAGTGAATGGTATTAATCGAAACTTCGAGGGCTTAAAAAACTGGTGTGTGTGGTTTGAATTTTTTGCACGCCATTGTATACTTCAATATCCAATTTTGTTTTATCGTTTTCTAACAGATAGGGATTTATTTCGATAAATAATGTGCCTTCATTCATGCCTTGCTTAGGAACGCTAAAATGTTGCTTTCCTACGATATTCAATTCGCCTTTAATTCCAACCAATTTGAAATGGATATCGTTAAAATCAGAATTGGTTTTGTTTATGATTTTGTAGGTAAACACGTTGCTAATATTGTCGCCCTTGTGCTGATACAACTGGCCTGGCAATCGCAATATTACGGTTTCTACTTCGGTGCGCAAAAACAACAAGCCGGTGAGCACGCCAACTAAAATAACCAACACTGCGGTATAGCCTTTCATACGGGTCGTAAATTTGAACTGAGCGTTTTTCTCAATTTCGTCTTCTGAGGCATAGCGAATTAATCCTTTGGGTAATCCTACACTTTCCATAACAGTAGCGCATTCGTCTATACAAGCGGTACAATTAGTGCATTCCAATTGCGTTCCGTTGCGAATGTCAATGCCTGTTGGACATACGTGTATACAGTGTTTGCAATCGATGCAATCGCCAATGCCTAAAGCCGCACGGTCTTCGTTTTTATGAAACTTAGCTCTGCCTTGCTCGCGTTCGCCACGAACAAAATCATAGGCAACATTGATCGATTTATTGTCAAGTAACACGCCTTGCAAACGCCCGTAAGGACAAGCAATGATGCATACTTGTTCACGAAACCATACAAATACAAAATAAAAAACGCCGGTAAAAATGAGCAAAGCCACCAACGTGCTTTTGTGTAATAATGGCCCATCTTCAACCATTTGAATGAGCGCATCACTACCAATAAGATAGGCCAAAAATACATTGGCAATACCAAAGGAAATCAAGGCAAAAATCGTCCATTTACTGGTTTTTATTCTAATTTTTTGCGCGTTCCAACTTTGTTGATCCAATTTGATTTGTGCAGCTCGATCGCCTTCTATCCAATATTCAATGCGGCGAAAAACCATTTCTAGAAAAATGGTCTGCGGACAAATCCAGCCGCAAAAAATGCGACCAAAAATTACCGTAAACAAAATCACAAACACCACGCCCACAATCATGAATAGCACGAAAATGTAAAAATCTTGTGGCCAAAATGGAAATCCAAATAGGTTAAATCGGCGTTCAAGCACATTAAAGAGCATAAACTGATTGCCGTGAATTTTCACAAAAGGGTTAGCAATTAAAATAGCCAACAACACATAACTCACCCATTTGCGATAGGTATAAAACTTACCCGATGGTTGCTTTGGAAAAATAAATTTACGTTTTCCGGCTGCATCAATCGTTGCAATAGAATCGCGAAATGTTTCGTCAGGCAGTTGGTGCATGGCTTATTTTTTTACTGTGGTACTATCGACTTGTGTAACTGCACCTGCAGTATTGCTTTGAGCGGGATCAACCCAAACCTCACCTTCAGGGGCTTTTGGATTTACCGGATTACTGCCTTGCAATGAAAGCACATAACTACCGACTTTTTGCATTTCTTTGGGTTTCAAAGTTCCTTTCCAGGAAATCATTCCCTTGCCATCACGACCGCCATTCATGAGGGTATGAAACACATTTTTAATGCCGCCACCTAAAATCCATTGGTTATCGGTCAAGTTGGGACCAATTTGCCCCCCACCATCAGCACGATGACAAGCCACACAGTTGGCGGTAAAAATGGTTTTTCCTTCGGCTAAGGATGCTGGATCTGTCAATAACGTTACTGATTTTTCATCCATCATATCGGGTGCAGTTTTCATGTATTCAGCAACCTCAATTTTGGCTTGGGCTATTTCATTTTTTAATTCCATTTCTTGGGTGTCGCCCCCAAGCATATGAAATCGAACCAAATAAACCGCCGAAAACACTATAGTGATGTAAAACAAATACACCCACCAAGGTGGCAAGGTATTGTCTAGCTCTTTGATGCCGTCGTAATCGTGCTGCAGCAACATTTCATTTTCGCTCTCAATAGGTGTTGATTTGGTAAGGGCTTTGATTAGGTTTTTGTACCATTGGCTTTCGCTGAAACTTGTATTTTGAGCCGCTTCAAGCTGGGCTTTTTGTTCGTCCGTTAATAAATGATAGGTAATGGTATCTACCGCATTTAGGGTGATTTCTATTGCAATCAACAAGAATAAGAACACAAAAAGGAATAAGGAAACCATAGGAAACTTGACAAAAGCCGGACGGTCGCCTGAGTCGATAAAATATTCCATGGCCAAAAGGACACTGAAGAATATTATCGGAATTCGCACATATACAGGAAGTAATTTTTTCATTTTTTACTTGATTAGAATTAATTATCGTGAAAAGGAAGCTTACTCAACTCGTCAATTTTTTCTTTTTTGTAGGTAAAGACCCAAAAGCCTAAACCCAAGAAAAACAAGAAGAATATAGACAAAGACAGGATTGGATAGATGGCCACACCGGCAATGGTTTCCATTGAATGTTTAACTTGTTCAAACATGGTTTTTAATTTTTAGTGTTATCCTTTACTTTAATATCGGTGCCCAACCGTTGCATATAGGCAATAAGGGCTACTATTTCGCGCTTATGCATTGGAACAAACGCTTCCCCTTTTGCTGCTGCTTTTTTCTTGCTGTCACTATAACTTTTTACAAAGTCTGGATCATTTTTCAAACTTGTTTCAATGCTGATAGCCTGAGCGCGCAAATTTTCCTGTGCATGCGAAATTTCTTTTTCAGAATAAGGAACTCCCAAAGCTAGCATGGCTCTCATTTTTTTCTCAGTCAAGGATACATCCATGGCTTTGTTGTCAAACAACCATTGATAACTTGGCATTATAGAACCGGCAGAAATACTTTGAGGACTCCAAAAGTGATTGAAATGCCAATTGTCATTGTATTTTTGCCCTACGCGCAACAAATCCGGTCCGGTGCGTTTGGATCCCCACAAAAACGGGTGATCATAGACAAATTCTCCCGCTTTAGATTGTACACCATACCGTTCTACTTCGCTGCGGAATGGACGTACATTTTGCGAATGACAACCTACACAACCTTCTCGGATGTATAAGTCACGTCCTTCTAATTCAAGCGGCGTATAGGGTTTTACACTGGTAATGGTTGGAATATTTGATTTTACCATTATTGTAGGTACAATTTGAATGATTCCGCCAATCAAAATAGCGACGGTTGCAAACAAAGTCAATTGAATAGGACGACGCTCCAACCAACTGTGGTATTTTTCTCCTTGTACACGTTTGGCACTCACTTCTTGTAATTCAGGAGCCTCTGCCAATTCATCTTCTACAGCTGCATTGGCGCGAACAGTTTGGATTATGTTATACACCAAAACCAACATACCAGCCAAATACATCGTTCCACCCACTGCACGCATCCAGTACATGGGAATAATTTCGGTAACCGTTTCTAAGAAATTTCCATAGGTTAACGTACCATCTGGATTAAATTGTTTCCACATTGAAGCTTGCATAAAACCAGCCACATACATCGGTAGCGCGTATAATATAATTCCTAGCGTACCTATCCAAAAGTGGAAGTTGGCCAATTTAATCGAATATAAACTTCCTTTGGTCATGCGCGGAATTAACCAATAAATCATACCAAAAGCCATAAATCCGTTCCAAGCTAAAGCACCAACGTGTACGTGGGCAATAATCCAATCGGTAAAGTGAGCAATCGCATTTACATTTTTTAATGACAACATAGGGCCTTCAAAAGTGGCCATTCCATAACCAGTGATTGCTACGACAAAGAATTTCAATATGGGTTCTTCACGCACTTTATCCCAAGCTCCACGTAGAGTAAGTAAGCCGTTTATCATTCCTCCCCAAGAAGGTGCGATTAACATAATTGAAAACACAACGCCTAAATTTTGCGCCCAATTTGGTAAAGCAGAATACAACAAGTGGTGAGGACCTGCCCAGATATAAATAAATATCAAAGACCAAAAGTGTACGATCGATAAACGATAAGAATAGACTGGTCGATTGGCTGCTTTTGGCACAAAATAGTACATTAAACCCAAGAAAGGCG
The DNA here is from genome assembly GCA_018883065.1 of Flavobacterium sp. Classification (GTDB taxonomy): domain Bacteria; phylum Bacteroidota; class Bacteroidia; order Flavobacteriales; family Flavobacteriaceae; genus Flavobacterium. Next base: position 828 of record VEQT01000015.1, on the reverse strand, counting down.
TAGTCAAGAAAAAGGCCACGGCATTGTGTCCGTACCACCATTGCACCAAGGCATCTTGAACTCCCGCATAAACGGAATAACTTTTTAATGCTGAAACCGGAAGTTCCAAACTGTTAAAAATGTGTAGTACAGCAACCGTAACAAACGTTGCCAAGTAAAACCAAATCGCTACATACAAATGGCGCTCTCTTCGTTTAAGAATGGTTCCAATCATGTTGATTCCAAATACAACCCAAATCAAGGCAATCGCAATATCGATAGGCCATTCTAATTCGGCATATTCTTTGGAAGAGGTGATTCCCAATGGCAATGTAATTGCAGCGGAGACAATAATAAGTTGCCAACCCCAAAAATGTAGATTACTCAGAAAGTCACTAAACATGCGCGCTTTTAATAGGCGCTGTAAGGAATAGTACACGCCAGCAAACATCGCATTGCCTACAAAAGCAAAAATGACGGCGTTGGTGTGTAAGGGTCTCAATCGACCAAAACTTAACCAAGAAATTCCCTCGGTTAGGTTTGGAAATAGAAACATAAAGGCCAAAATGAGGCCAACTAACATTCCCACTACACCAAATACAATGGTGGCGTAGATGAATTTTTTTACAATTTTGTTGTCGTAATAAAATTGTTGCATTTCCATAATTAAAGTTGTTTTTCTTCTGTTGTTAGTTCTGTTTTGGTTTTTCTTAATTCGTCGTCAAAGAGCATGCGTACCGACGGGGTATAGTCGTCATCGTATTGGCCCGATTTGACTGCTTTGACAAAAGCAACAAAAAAGCCGATGGCAACCACTATGCTGATGGAGATTAATAAATAAATGACACT